>JAACSN010000006.1:177-120474 GCA_009993885.1 Alphaproteobacteria bacterium | reverse complement strand
TGTGCTGAGACGCTGAGTGTATGTCATTGTTTCTTCCTGTTTTTTAGGAATTATAAGATAGTTTTATGAAATCTCAACATAACCTAAGTCTTAGGTATATTTTCCCCTCTATTCATGGGATTTTTATATGTGAGGCTTTTTGCCACTTCGAAAATTTTAGGAGTCTTCATCGTTACCTTCTATAATAATAGGCAAGCGTCCGCCTTTTGATTTCCGCTTACTCCTAAAAGTTTCTAAATCAAGCTCAATTTTTGAAGGAGTTCTTTCACCGGAAGTATTCGAGGAGGAATCTTCAGGAACGGAAGATAGAGAAGGCATCCATAAGGAAGAGGCTCTCTTAACATAGGGACGCTCTAATTGGGGGTCGGAAACAGGGCGTTTCATAAGTTCTACTCTTAGGTTGGGTTGCGCATTTTCTTTCGAGGGTAAACCGTTATCACCGCAACTTGAGAAAGCAGGGTGAGCTGCAAAAAGACTTAACGCTATTAGAGAAATAGTTTTTTTCATTATTTTTCCTTTAAATTCAAAACTCATAGTTTAAAACGCATATCATCTAGAAATCTAAATGTCAATAAATTAATGTTTTATTAGTAAAATATAGACAAAAATTTAATAATTACCGGTTCATCTTTAAGAGCAGGTCTTTACTAAATAGGTATAGATCTGAGCAATTGGGTAACAGGGGGACATGTACCATGCTGACCGCTTATAAAAAAACTCATATTCTTTTTTTCCTTTTTATTGTTACTTTATTTTTCTTTCAAGAAAGCAGTGCGTCACGACATCTCTTACGTCTTACAGAGGAAGTACAACCGAAGCTACGACTTGTCACCTTTGACGGCGGCGGTATGCGAGGTATTATTTCCCTTGAAATAGCAAAAGAAATTGAACATCGTCTTGGTTGGGAAACCCTATCCGACGGTGTGGAATGGTTTGCAGGGTCTTCTACTGGCTCTATTCTTGCAACAGGTTACGCCAATAGCGTTTCTTCAGCACACCTTAAAGATATCTATGTGGAACACGGGCCTAAGATTTTTAAAAAAAGTTGGTGGCGGCGTTTTTGTTCTTTTGGGCAGGAGCTCTACGATGACGGCGCGTTTGTGAGTGCTCTAAAGGAACATTTTACAGATAAAACCCTCGGGGATTTGAAAAGGGATCTTGTTGTCTTATCTAATGATATTGAAGGAAGTGAAAATAGAGCCCCCGGCCCCGTTGTGTTTAATTCGGCACGTCTTGAACACCAAGGGATTCCCCTTTGGAGCGTTCCACGGGCAAGCTCTAGCGCACCGACTTATTTTAAACCCTTTTTCGGTTTTGAAGGGTATTCTCTCATTGACGGCGGTGTCATTGCTAATATGCCCGCTCAAACAGCAATTTCAGAAATTATATCTCTTTACGGAGATGATAAGTACGGAGCCGTCCGAGATAACCTTAAGATTATCTCCATTGGAACAGGAATCTATAATACAACTTTAAGCCGCCAAGAATCCGGCCATATGGGCTTTTTAGATTGGGCTCCACGCATTACAACCACAATGATCCAAGATAGTACAAAGCTCCAAGTGCAAAATTTACAAAAACTTCATCGACAAAATTTTGTACGACTTGACCCCGTCCTCAACGCTCCTATTCTCCTTGACGGAACAGAGCCCAAAGACTTTGAGGCTATGCAAAAAGTTGCCTATGATTATATTAGCAGCGATTTTGGAAATGCTCAAATAGAACGCGCCGTTCTTCTTTTGCAAGCAGATGAAGAAGAATAAAACGGAGCTTCAGAACCGATATAGGGGCGGTATGGTTAAGAATATTTTATGTCCGGAGAAATGCCGAAAAATGGCATCCCCAAGGGGATTCGAACCCCTGTTGCCGCCGTGAGAGGGCGGTGTCCTAGGCCTCTAGACGATGGGGACCCAGACATGAGTTATAACTACCCTACTCCCTTTGAAGTTGCAAGAGTTTTTTTTGACTCTCTCTATTCTCTTGCAATATTTCACTTCACAAGGCAGACGACAAATCAAAGCCTTAGGCGCTTTTTTTAGAATCGCCGGTAATTCCGGAAGTTGTAGAGTACTCGAAATGAAAGACCTCGTCAGGGTAAACAAGTTCACGAGCTTTATGCGCTGCTTGAGCAGCTTCTGAAAAACCGCATAGGATCAACTTTAACTTGTTATCGTAAGTCGCAACATCTCCTACCGCGAAAATACCTTCCTCATTGGTTTGTGCCGTTGTCGGATCAACGGAAATGTGGCTTTTATCCAAATTAAGCCCCCAACCGGCAATAGGGCCAAGATTCATGGACAAGCCAAAGAAAGGCAGAAGGTAGTCTGCTTCAAGGGACCGTTCTTGGCCGTCCATATCGACAACTTTAATAGCTTCTAACTGACCGCCAACCCCTTCGATGGCTGACAACTGATACGGCGTTACCAGTTCGATGCTCCCTGCATTATGCAGCGCATGAAGCTTATCAATGCTATCGGGAGCCGCTCGAAATTTCGACCGACGATGAACCACATAAATCTTCTTTGCAACGGTTGCTAAAGAAATAGCCCAATCAACGGCAGAGTCTCCTCCTCCGGCAATGACAATGCTTTTATCTTGGTACATATCACGCCTGCGTACAAAATAATGAACTGATTTCTCTTCAAAAGTTTCAAGGCTCTCTAAAGGCGGTTTATTTGGACCAAATGCGCCGACACCTGCCGCAATAATAATAATCTTAGCTTGAAGCTCTACCCCTTTTTCCGTGACCACCATCCAGCGATAGCCGTCTTGGGGAACCTCGATCTTTTGAACTGTTTTGACTTGATCACCAAGATGATAAACGGGATTAAAGGGACTTGCTTGCTCTTTAAGGTTTTTAATAAGATCGCCGGCATTAATGCTTGGAAAACCGGGAATGTCATAAATAGGTTTTTCAGGATAAAGAGCCGTGCACTGACCGCCGACTTCTTCGAGGGCATCAATCACATGGCATTTCATTTTCATCATCCCACATTCAAAAATCGTAAAAAGCCCGACGGGTCCTGCGCCTATAATGACAACATCAGTTTTTGTCATATTATTCTTCCTTAAATGAGTTGTTTTATTTTAATCTAAATTTATTTTTACTTGAAAAGATTCTAAAAATGCTTTTTAAGTTACCTCTTCTTTAACATAGGTAGACATAAAATTGCAAGGATTGCCATAGCACTACTATAGAAAAAGGCATTCTGCAGACCGTATAACTTAGCAAGATTACCGACAATGGCATTGGCTAGAAAGATCGCAGAACCGGCTGTAATGTAATAAATACCAAAAGCCGTCCCGCGATTGGCCTCACTGGAAGTTGAGGAAATGGTGGCTGTTAAGAGACTTTGGTTAATTCCCATTTGCATTCCCCAGAAAGCAGCTCCTACGAGGATAAATGTAAAGGAAGTTGCAAAAGCAAAAATTGTGTTTGCAAAAAGCACAATGGAAAAACCAATTGCTAAGAGGTAACGGTGATCAAAACGGTCAAATAAACGCCCCAAGGGGTAGGCTACCAACATTGCGAGAGTATTTTGGGCAATCATGATTGCAGGCCCCACAGTCGCAACCTTTGCAATTTCTTCCCCGCGTAAAATCATAAAAGCACCGCTATAGGTCGCCATACAAAAAATAAAGGCAACAAATAGAAAACGCCAATAATCCATGGGTAATGTTTTAATGTGATAAAGGGTTAAATGATGTTTCGCTTTTAAGGGGTTTGCTTTTTCTTTTTGAGCAACCTTCGTATTATCTTTAACCATGAAAAGAATAAAGATAAGGGCAACAAAAGGAGAAATAGCGGCGAACCAAAAAAGCTGTTTAAAATCACTTCCCGTGCTTTGAAGCCAAAGTAAGGTTGCAATGGCTCCGACAGTTGATCCGATCATCCCCAGACTTTGCCGCAACCCGTAAGCAGCCCCCAACTTTCCTCGGGGTGCAGAGTCACCGATCAAGGCATCCCTTGGCGGGGCTTGAAGACCGTTGGCAATACGATCAATCCCTCGAGAGATAAAAATACCCGTAATGGTTGAAGAGACGGCAAAAATAGGACGCGCTATACACGTTAAGGTAACGGCAAGAACAAGAAGGGGTTTTCTTTTACGCATCGCGTCGCTGATAACGCCCGAAAAGATGCGTGTTGTCCAAGAAATAAATTCAACAATACCTTCTAAAACACCAATGCCTAAAGCCGATACGCCAAGGACTTTTGTCAGATACAAGGGAGAAAGGCTAAAAATAATCACTGTCGACACATTCATTAAAAGTGTCATCAAGCCGATAGCCCAGATACTCTTAGGAAGCGTAAACGCCTCAATTTTTTTCATACTTTCAATGCTCTGGAAAGACTTCACAAACAAGATTTCATTATACTCAATCGAGACAATAAAACAAGAAGATTATTACCGAAGTTGTTCTAGCTTTTTTTCTAAAGGCTTCATTAAATAACAAGCCAACAAAGCAATAACTAGGCCGACGACAATGACGGAAAGGCCATAGGTATAGGACTTGGGAGAATAAATCACATCCTCTTCCATAGTGGCACGAGCTCCTTTATCCATAAAATAACCGATAAGGGGTTGGGAAATAACGCCGCTTAACATACACATCATATTATGAATACCGGATGACATGGCCGTACGCGAATTACAGTTCAATTCAGAAACGGCCGAATAGGCCAAAAACTGTCCGCCAAGACCAAGGCCGCAAAAAAATAATAGCCCCCCAAGTGTCCACAAATCAGGGAGAGGAAAATAAAGCATGACGGCAAAATTGGTAGCAGCTATAGAAGCGGCAAGAAACAAGGATTTTCGGTAGCTTTTGAAATAAGCATGGATAAAAGACCATAAAGGCGCACTAATACCGATCCCCAGATAAATCAACCAAGACATGTCCGCCGCAACAGCGCGGTTTACACCGTACATATCCTCAATGTATGAGGCTCCCCAAAGGTCGGAAAAACCGCTCAACGGTAAATACATTGCAAGGCCGTAAATACCTATAACCCAAGAAAGAGGCTCTTTCACAATTGCCTTAATAGACGCAATAATATGCTCAAATTCCTCCTTAAAGGATTCTTTAGGTTTTTGTAAATCGGAAACACGTACATCCTTTACAATGAACCAAGATAAAAAGGCAAGGAGCCCCCCGGAAGCTGCCAGAAGCTCAAGGGCCGATTGCCAACCGAGGACATCCAAAAGGTAAACCAACGGAGAGCCTGCAACTTTTGCACCCAAAGTCCCGGCAGCCAGAGTCAGCCCTACAAACAACGGCATTTTCTTGGGATCAAACCACAAAGAAGCAACTTTGACGTTACTTAAAAAAGCAAAGGCCGATCCCACCCCCATTAAAAGACGCGCAAGGCTCAAAATAAAGGCATTCGAGGCAACGGCAAATAAAAGGACACCGACAGAACACATTAAAATACTGACGATGACAGGTAAACGCACCCCCACACGATCAAGAATCACACCGGCCGGAACCTGCATAATCACATAACCGATGTAATAAAATGACATAATGCTGCCCAAAGTGGCCGCATCAAAATTATAAGCGGTCATCAAAGAATCGGTGCAAGCATTTGGGGAAACACGAAGAATGAACTGAAAGAAATAAAAGAGGGCGACGCTGGACCAAATTAGGAAACCTTTTTTGAATTTCTCGGTTGCATCCATTTGGAGGATCCCTTCCATTTTTGACAGACTCTTTTTGGCATTCATCATACAAGTACCTCTTATGGTTACACTTTCCAGCTGTTAACCTTTTCGTTTAAAAAAGGCAATCGCTAAAAACATAGGCTTACCCTTGATCATAGAATCCGCGTTAATACTTTGTAAAGGATTTTTTCATACTTTAATAATTTTTCACTTTTTCATTTACCTCCCGAATGCCCCGCGCCTTTGAAATAAGACAGTTAGTCAACAAAAACACAACTCCCTGTTTTATATAGCTTTTTTTCAGAAAGAATCTTTTGTTAAGTCGAGTTTTTTAAAAAATTACCTTAATAAATTTCTAAAATTTTATATAAAAACCCCACTAAACAGTATCTCAAAAATAAATAGTGATTTTTACCTTTTATTAACTTTATATTAGGTATTTTGAAATCATTAAATAGTAATTTAAAATAAGAAAATTAGGCAAAAAGGCACTTAAGAAGTTTATATTCTTAAAAGAAATGCCAAGCTAGAAAACAGGATTACAAAGAAAGAAAAATGCTAAAAAAATTACAAAGAAAATATCTTAAACATCGAACTGTCTTTAAAGATACTCTTATGACATATGACTGTGGAATTGAAAATCCTTCTCCGCTTACCTCTAAGACGGACGAAAAACTTGAAAAGAAAATTTTAAAACTTTTCGGCGTATTGTTACAACTGATTGTTTTTTACCTTCCTCTTATTAATATGATTTTTAGAGGTAAAGCTATACCTGGTATTATTTCTTAATATTTTTTTTCTTTTCTATCTTCTTCCCTATCAAAATTGTCTAAAATACGTTATAAAATAAACACAACAGAGATAGGTCTTTTTCCATATGTCCCTTAAAACCCACTTTGAAAATAACGACAAACTGACTTATCCTTTTAAACGTATTTGCCTCAAGCTATCCGGCGAGGCTCTTATGGGGGATAAAAGTTTTGGTTTGGATCCGACGATCGTTTCACGGGTCGCTGATGAAATTAAGCAAGTGCACGACAGAGGTGTTGAGATGTGCATTGTTATCGGAGGCGGCAATATTTTTCGCGGCGTGATGGGAGCAGGCCAAGGAATGGATCGAACCAGTTCGGATTATATGGGCATGTTGGCAACGGTTATTAACGCCCTTGCCCTTCAAAATGCTCTCGAACGTATTGATGTTGCGGCGCGGGTTCAATCTGCCATTCCTATGGAAACGGTTTGTGAGTCTTACATTCGACGGCGCGCCTTGCGTCACCTTAAAAAAGGTCGCGTGGTAATTTTTGCAGCCGGTACGGGAAACCCCTACTTTACAACGGACACGACCGCCGTTTTGCGCGCCTCTGAAATGAATTGTGATATTCTTCTTAAAGGAACAAAAGTTGACGGGATTTACACCGCAGACCCTTTTAAGAATCCTGACGCAACCCGTTACGAGCATTTAACCTATGAACATGTGATACGCGATAAACTGAATGTTATGGATATGGCGGCCATTGCCTTGGCAAGGGATAACAATTTGCCCTTAATGGTTTTTTCTATCCGTGAACCGGGTAATTTTTATCGTTGTATTAAAGGGGAAAATGAGTGCACCCTGGTTGACACCTGCGACGCCCTATAATAAATATATAATAAGCTTTTTAACCAAAGGGAATTCCGATGAGTTTTAACCTATCCGTTTATAAGACAAATATGCAGAACTCCATTGACGCTCTTCATAAGGAGTTTGTGGGACTTCGAACAGGACGCGCTTCAACAAACCTTATCGATCCTATTACGGTAGAGGCTTACGGCTCAAGAATGCCCATGTCACAAGTCGGCACCGTGAATGCCCCTGATGCGCGTTTGCTCACCGTCCAAGTTTGGGACAAAGCAATGGTGAAAGCCGTTGAAAAATCTATTCGTGAAGCCGGGCTCGGCCTCAATCCGACAACGGACGGGCAGCTGGTACGGATTCCCATTCCCGATCTGACGGAAGAACGTCGTAAAGAACTGACAAAAGTAGCTGCAAAATTCGCTGAAAATACACGTATTGCTATTCGAAACGTGCGCCGGGATGCTATGGATGACCTAAAGACCCTTGAGAAAGAAAAAGAAATTTCCGAAGATGAGCATCATCGTCATAATAAAGAAGTTCAAGACCTTACCGATGACTTCATTAAAAAAACAGACGAGATGCTGGCTAAAAAAGAAGCCGATATCATGCACGTTTAAAGAATTGGGCGGAGGATATTTGCTATCTTCCCCCTTCCCCTTGCTTTTAAGTATATTGAACACATTAACCTCAACTCAATAAGGTAGCTTACAACTTCACTTTCAAATTTATTTCAAACAAAACGCCTGCCTCTTTTTACATTCTTTTTATCCTCTTTCTCGACATCTTAACGCCCTCCGCGGCGAGTAAGCTTCTTTATGAAGAGGATAATGTGTCCGTCCCTTCTTCTTGCCCTTCAACGTTGCTTTTAAGTACACGTGATCTCTTAAATCAGATCGAGAAAAAAGAAATTTTATTTGCCTACAGCCATAAAAATATAATTATAAAAAACGTTTATTTATTTAATTGTTACGGTTTGATCAACTTCCTTCTTTATAACCTAAACCCCAACCCCTTAGAGGAAATCATGCGTTTTATGAAAACCGAGGAAAATCCCATAGGGGTGAACAGAGACGGAAGCGACCGTCCCTGCCCTTTGCATTACGTAGCGTTTCAAGAAGCTTTATCAAATAACAGAATTCAAAGCGATTACTGGTCTGCCGTTGATTCTTTTGAGGACGCGCGTCCGGGAGATATCATTTGCTATTCAAAACCCTATAAATCCCTCAATAAACCTGATCGCGGGCAACACATTATGATGGTTGAAAGCGTTCTTCCGCAAAAAAATGACATACTGGCGATGACTCTCTTCCACACAACAGGGCAACGCACATCAAATAGTCTCGGCACAGGGCTTTTTACTGAAAGAAAGTGCTTTAAATTAAACAAGAAAAAACAAGCAACCCATGTTCAATGGTCACGGCAAGGTAAGTTTTATAAAAGGTGTCTTCGCCTTTTAAGGCTACGAATATAGAGCATTGCTAAAACATGCCTTTTGACGGTGAAAAAAGGCTCCGATTTAAGAAACCTTTTCTATGGCTTCGGCCGTTTGCCATGTAAAAAAGGCATCGGCGTAGATATCCGAGAGATCGGCTCCGGCAAGGTAAAAAACACGACGCGCTTTATTGACTTTTGCTTCACTCCCGCAAAGAAAGATCTTCCAATCTTTTAAGCCGGAAAGGTCTTCTTTTATTAAAGCGCACGCATCTCCTGAAAGAGACTGTTCAAGTTCTTTTGACATACTTGACCTTTTCTCCCCCCTTTCTTCCATAACTTCAAGACCTGTTTTATAGACGACATTAGGATGTTCTTTTATTAAAGCTGAAATTTCATTTCGGTAATACAAATCATCGGAAGAAGCCCCCCAATGGTAGAGATGAATAGTGCCTTTATGTCCTTGATTTAAGGCATCTTGCAATATCCCGTAAAGCGGGGCTAAGCCCGTGCCATATCCCAGCAAGAGCATATTTTTTTCTTTGAACTCAGGGAGATAAAAACAGTTTCCCATAGGGCCTCTTACAGAAATTTGGCGAGAGATGCCAACAAGACCCGAAGAAAGCCAATTAGACATCTCTCCCCCTTCAAAGACTTTAATGTGAAGCTCAATTTTAGCAGGAGAACTTGTCTGAACACCGGCGATGGAATAGCTACGGGTCAATTGATCGCAAGGGCGAGTCAAATTGATATATTGACCGGCCTTATAGGTAAAATCCCCTTCAATCTCTAACCATACGGCATAAATAGAAGGGGTTAATTGCTTGGTAGCAACAACATAAGCCGTTGCCTTCATCCCCAAATCATCGCAATCAAGCAAGGTAAGATCTTGAGTCGGCTTACATAAGCAACTTAAAAAATAATTCTGCGCTTTCTGTGTTGTTTTTAAACCGACCTGTGCAGCGGTCGGTACCTCTCCTTCAGTCGCCTTTAAAACGCAGGACTGACAAATCCCTTGCTTGCAAGCATGGGGAATAGGCTCCCCTCTTTCAAGGAGAGTATCTAAAACACTCTGCCCGTCTTGAAGCAGAGTGGTTCGATTCTTGTAAGTTAGGGTAACCATAATAGAAAAATTCTTCAAAGGTTTAATACATCCTTGCGTGTCGTCTCCGCAACGGCTGCAACCTCTCCGATCAGCTCGTTTGAAATGCCTAACTCTGATAACGTAGTTCCTAAATTTTCAACGACGGCATCGAAATGCGAACCGTTAAGCCCCTTATCCACAAGGGGTTTATGAGCCGTTCTCATATCTTCCCCCGTATAATTATGAGGACCCCCGAAAGCCATCGTTAGAAAAGCTTTTTGTTTTGCCCGTTGTTTGTCCATATCAACACCGTCAAAAAAATGTGCAATCCGATCATCTGATAGAACTTTACGGTAGAAAATATCAACGGCTGCATCCATTGCCGGAGCTCCGCCGAGTTTTTCATAAATAGTTTGAGCCATTGAAATCTCCTGTTTTTGTTTGTAATCGTTTTTTAAACCCTGAAGCTTTATTGTCGCATAAAAAAAGGAGCCCTAAAAGAACTCCTTTTTTATTTATACAATTATTTTGACTTAAAGCTTTTTGAGGGTGAAAGAGCTTTTAAGCAACATCAATAGTTCCTGTAATCCGATAAGCCGCCCTCATATCTTTTTGCTTAAAGATCATTTCTTCAGAAGGCGTTGAAAAAGTTGTTTCAATAACAAAATCTTGCTCGGCACCTGTGCCTTTAGCTTCCTTGAAAGTGCCGATATAGGCTTTTCCTTCTTTAGTTGTCACAAGAACAGCACACCCTGCCTTTAAAGGAGCCGTCGGATGAATAAGTAAACGATCTCCGTTCATATAGCGCGGCATCCACTGACTATCGTTCACCGCACAAGCAAAAGCATCTTGGACACCGATAAAATCAGAAGGGCGCGTAATCCATTGTTCAGCCTGAACTTTTTCAATAACACCTTCTGCCCCTTTTGTCCCTGTCAGTTTATAAACCGGCAAGTCAACGGTAGGGGAATCCGTTCCAAGAGCCGCTGCCGGAGCAGCAGGGGCGGCATAAGAAGTACCCGTAAAATTACTGTGGGGTAATAACTCGGCCGGACCACAAGAAAGAGCTAAGGAAAGGCGTTGGATAATATCGGCATTCAAACGACGAGATCCGCTTTCCAAGCGCGACAAATAAGAAGGGGATAGTTTTGTAATTTCTGCTAATTCTTCCAAGGTGCATCCCTTACGAATGCGAAGTTCGCGTAAAGGGTGTTTTGAACGCTTGCGTTTCCTGATTAAAACTTTATTACGAATAAGAGGTTGAGTCGAGGAAGGTGTTTCCTTAACGAGACTTAAGTTGCTTATATTTGTTCCTGTTGCTACGGATAGCGGTGTTTGTGCAGTTGTTTTTTCTGCATATACTTTTGATGCCATATTTGACATTAGTATTCTCCTGTCTTTTTTTAAATGTAACCAACGAATTTAATTTCTTTTTATTTATTTTACTGTCTTTTTATTATAAAAAGCTTGACAATGTAACTTAGGATTTGTCATAAATAATTAAATTCTTGATCTTGATAATACAGGGAAATACAGAAATATCAAGGCAAAAATTGACTAAAAATAAAGAGAACATTAAATTAGGTTACAATAGCTCCGGACATTCTACCTCAGGTAGGCGGAGCTTAACAAAACAGGAAGGTAAAAATGAGTACGCGTAAAAACAGTTGGCGTTCTAATGAAGTAAAGATTCTTAAAACTCTTTATTTTATGGGAGCCTCCGATGACGATATATCAACGGTTCTTACAAGAACATCTCAATCTATTAACAAAAAAATTACCCGTTTAAACATAAGGCCCAAAAACACGTCAACCCATATTATAAAGCCGGGGCGTTATATACCTGCTTTTGCAACGCGGCATGACCTTTTAAAATCCATGCAAAAAATTTTTCAAAATGTTAATTCCGAAGACTCCGATCAGGACCTATTGCACAAATACCCCTTAAAGAAAATTCGTAAAGTTCAAGCGGATCAAATAGAAAAAGAGGAAAAAAAAGATTCGGAAGAGAAAGGACAATGGCGCTCTCTTAAAGAGGTTATTGCATTTTTGCGACACCATAACTATTCCGTTGTCTCCCTAAAGGACTCTCCTGAGTGCTTATCCGGTTACACCCATATTTTAAAAGATAAAAAAGTTACCCCGACACACCTTTTAATAGAGGCCAATAAAATTCAGCACAAACTCGGCGAACCTCTTTTCTATTTAGAAGAGACAACGGAAGAATAAAATAGGAAAAAGAACCATGAAACAGGAAAATAAGCAGAAAGAACAAGGTGTTTTTCTTGTTCAAAATATTGAATCGATTAAGGCAAAAGAACACAAGGATAGACGTCCTTTTCTTTCTTTAAAAGAAAACAAAACACTTTTATCCTACCTGATGGAAGAGAAAGAACTCACAGAACAAGAGGTTAGGACTTTAAAAAAGTACCGTCGGTTTCATTTTAAGTCGAAACGCGATATGGGCGGCCCTCGTCAAATCGGAAGTCAACAGGCATGGTTTACACAAGGTTTTAAAAGGTCTCGACATCCCCTATCTCCTTTTATATCGGAAGACATGAATCAAAAAGAAGCCGAAGGATTACAGAAATTTCGGCAAATGCGCAGGCAACTTTTGATGCAATATCAGCCTACACTACTTTTTATCGAGGCTCTTTTTGAACATACTAAGGATAACCTTGAATCCTTTAAACAATGGCCTCAAACGGATCGGCAAACCTGTATAAAAGCGTTTAAATTTCTTGCTAAAAAACTTATAGGTCTTTTTTAGGCCTCGGTTTTGCTTTTGCCTTAGACGTTTTTTGAGGTTTGGAAGAAGCAGCCTTAGTTTTTTCCGGATCGGCCTTAAAATCTCGTGCCTTAAAGACTTGCCCTGTTTCCCGACACTCTTCACCGGCAAGGTAAAGGAAGACATCAGTCATTTCTTTAGGGGATGAGATTTGAGTTAAATCAACCCCGGGCATTGCCTTTTTAAACATATCCGTTGCCATTACCCCGGGGTCTACAAGATTGACCCTAAGGGGTGTTTTTTCCATTTCTGCCGCATAGGTTTTAACAAGGACTTCAAGCGCCGCCTTTGAAGCGGCATAAGGCCCCCAGAAAGGATTCACCATTTGCGAAACACCCGATGTAACAAAAATAGAACGGGGCGTTCTTGAATTTCGCAATAAACATTCAAGACCGGCCATTAAATGCCAGTTAGCCGTTACATTAACATCCATAATTTGTTGGAAAGTTTTTGGTGAAAAATGCGTCACGGGAGAAAGGTTTCCAAGAATGGCCGCATTTCCAATCAACACATCGACGCGCCCGTATTTATCTCCGAGGGCTTGGGGCAGGTTTTCAAGACGATCTACCTTGTTTAAATCCAAAGGGACTAAAGTAGTTTCAACGCCATATTGCTCTAACTCCGTATCAAGGCGCTCTAATCCGTCCACTCGTTTTGCCATGAGAATAAGCGTTGCGCCCTCGGCGGCAAAGCGATGGGAAAGTGCTGCGCCCAGCCCTCGGGTTGCGCCTGTGATTAAAACAATTTTATTTGTGAATTTTCCCATTTGAGAAGACCTCTTTTGTGTACTAGACTAAGAGCTAGTTATTTATCAACTTACAGTGTGGTGACAATGGGAAGTCTACAAAATTACGCACCGGGATTGAAGTCTAAAACAATTTTTATGACTTTTTTAATTTTAATCCCTCCTCTGGCTCTTGGTGCGCTAAGTACGCTTTACCTTTTTTTCCCAAAAGACCTAACGCTTCTTTATCAAACCCTACCGGCTCCTTTGATAGCTCCGGTGCTTTTTGTCATCAGTCTTGTTTCCTTCATACCGATTTTTAGAATCTTACGAACTTACCGTGAGGGGCTTTTAAGTTATCGTCACTTACAATCCGGAACGATTCCAGCGCTTGTTACGGATAAAAAAGGGGCTATTTTATTTGCAAATCCCGAATTCCAAAAACTTTTTCCCGATGCAAGAGCCCATATTGAAGACCTTATTCCTTATTTATATACCTCGGACATCAGAGAGCCTTTTCAAACTTTTTTAAAAGACATCCAAAGCAATTTTCAACAAGAATTTGATACTGAAAAATCTTCTTTTACATTCTCGTTAGAGTCCGGTGAACCGCAATGCTATCGTTTTTCTTGCGCTCCTTATAAAAAAAACCTTTTTTGGACTTTAATAAACGAAGATAAAAACAACCGAACTTCTTTTTTCCAAGAAACTCCCTTTCAACGCGCTCTTAATGCAACCTATCTTTTTAACAGCACCCCTTCCGGAAATGTCGTCCTAGATCATGAAGGAAAAATTCAAGGTATTAATGAAACCTTTAAAAAGAATTTTCTAAAGGATCATAAAGCAACTGTCGGTTCGTCTTTCTTGACTCTTTTAACCCCCTCTTGTGTAAAAGATCTCTCGAATGATATTATTTCCGTCCTGAAAACAAAGAAAAGCGGCGGGGCTCTTGAACTGGAATTTTCGTGGGGAGATAATGTCATTGCCTACGTAACACCGCTGAATTTTAAAGATATGACAAAGGAATATGAAGGATATTACCTGCAAATTTTCGACAACAGCGAACAACGCAATATTCAATTGCGACTCACTCACTCTCAAAAACTCCAAGCCCTCGGCCAACTTGCAGGGGGAATCGCCCATGACTTTAATAACCTTTTAACAGCCATGATCGGCTTTTGCGATCTCCTTCTTATGCGTTTATCGCCGGGGGATCAATCTTTTACGGATATCATGCAAATCAAACAGAACGCCAACCGTGCAACAAATCTTGTGCGACAATTACTGGCCTTTTCTCGTCAACAAACCCTTCAACCGACTGTTTTAGATGTTTCAGAAGTCTTATCCGATCTTTCCATTTTGTTGCAACGCCTCATCGGCTCTCGTATTGAGCTTAAAATTATCCATGACAGAGCTGTTGATTTTATCAAAGTGGATTGCTCCCAGTTTGAGCAAGTCATTGTTAATCTTGTGGTAAATGCAAAAGATGCCATTATTGGTGAAGGAACCGTACGTATTATTACCAAGTTACAAAAATTTGACACACCGACAACCGTTGATCATGAAACGCTTCCCGCAGGAAACTATATTCAAATCGAAGTGATCGATGACGGCCAAGGCATCAGCCGCAAAAATCTTGAACGCGTTTTTGATCCCTTCTTTTCTACAAAAGATGTCGGGGAAGGAACGGGTCTAGGTCTTTCAACGGTTTACGGAACGGTTAAACAAACGGGCGGTCATATTTCCGTCGACTCTACCGTTGGTGTCGGAACGAAATTCACAATCCTATTACCCCAATACAGGGGCATAAAGCAAAAGAACAGTGGGGAGAAAGAAAGCCAACAGAATATCGACCACCTCCCCTCTCCTTTCAAAGACCTTACAGGGCAAGGTCATATTCTTATTGCAGAAGACGAAGACGCCGTTCGTTTATTTGCTGCGCGGGCTCTTTCTGATAAAGGCTATAAAGTTGACCAAGCCCAAAATGGTGTTGAAGCTTTAAAGATATTAAAAGCAATGCATAAAGCCGGAGAAAAAGCCCCTGATCTTCTTATTACCGACGTTGTTATGCCAAAAGCCGACGGCCCCACACTTGTTAAAGAAGCTCAAAAGTTCTATCCGGAAATGAAGGTTATGTATATTTCCGGCTATGCGGAAGATGCCTTTAGAGACATGGTACGCCTTGAGGAAAAAATTCGTTTTCTCGCTAAGCCTTTTAGTCTTAAAGTCCTTGCGGCAAGAGTTAAAGAAACCTTAGAATCTCCCCTTGAAAAACCTATCGATCCCTCTTCTCCTGAAGAGGATAACACTGTTGATCTTGTAAAATATAGGTATGATGACTCAAATCTTAACACTTCTAATGTCCAAGAATCCGAATCCAAAAGCGTCTACAATATTAAAGAAAGCTCTATAGATGACAAATCTGAAACAAAAAGATCCGCTCCCTAAAAACTTAAGTAGAAAACTACTGTTAAATCATGTACAATAATTGTTAAAGGATTTAGTAACATGAAATTTCTTGTCGTTTTTTTTACATTTTTTTTCCTTTCGGAAAACAATGCCTTGGCCGGTTTAGTAAACCGAGGCAATGAGGATGCTCCTTCTTTGAAACTTAGAAATCGCACAACTACGTCTCCCAATATGACAAAAGTTTCCTCAGAAAAAGATCAATCTCACGCTGCGCGAGGCACTGTTCAGCAAGGACAGGTGAGATCTAACGGTCGTCAAGGGCAAAATCAGGGGCAAGCTGTCAGCACGGCATACGATAAAGCTGAGTTTGCCATTTCAGTAGATACTGATATGGGCGATCAAGACGAAGGTATGACTGACAATTCTTTCATGGTTGGTGAGGACGGAGCCTCTAATGAAACGGATAAAATGACCGGTCAATCAACTTATTCGACTTCAGCTTCTCTAACCGGCGCAAGGCCTATTTCTACGTCTGCCTTAAATCGTGCAAAAGCAGCCGATGCCCTTAAAAAAAAGCTGCAAGCTGAAAATAAAAAGAAATTGCAACTTCAAGATGTCTCCGGAGAAAACGTGCAAGGTGACCCGCGACAAGACATTATCAATAAACTTGTTGAGGCCTCTCAAGACATTGAAAAATAATTTCTTTTGAACAATTTAACGCTCAATTCTTTCCTCATTTAATTATATTTTTTGCGGTTTCCGGTGATAGAAGCCTTTGGCAAAATTTATCATAAGGAATCCTTTTTCTTTTTATAGGTTCTTAACTATATTTTAAAGTTTCACGTAATAGCAGTACCTTGCCGGAAATTGTTTAAAATGCGAGATATTTTTAACGAAAAATCCATATTTCCTCAGCATAATTATCTAATAGCATAATAAAATATGTGACATATAATAAGAATAAAGGAGGGGTACAAAATGTCCTCAAAAAAGAAAATAAATTTACAAGACGCCTTCCTAAACATGGTGAGGAAAGACAAAGCTGCCGTTACGCTTTTTCTTGTAAACGGAGTTAAACTCCAAGGCGTCATCACTTGGTTTGACAACTTTTCCCTCCTTTTAAGACGAGACACCCATGCACAACTGGTTTACAAACACGCAATTTCGACTATCATGCCTATAAACCCTGTTCAGCTTTACGAACAAGAAAAGACGCCCGATAATGAAGAGGGCGATGATGAAGATTAAAAATTGAGGCTCATTTATAAGGCGCCTCAACATTGAGGTACCTTTAAAAATATGCGTGAAAAAATCTATAATCAACGCCCTGAACCCACTAAAACTTACGTTTTATACCCCCAAATTCGAGAACATATTAACAAAGGCGTTGATCCCCGGGCGCGACTCGAAGAGGCCTGTGGTTTGGCTCTTGCCGTTCATATTAATCTTGTGGATTCTAAATGGGTTAAACTCCGCGAAATTCGCCCTGCGACTTTTATCGGGGGCGGCCTGATTGAAGAGCTTGAGCCCGTTTTTGCGGAAAAAGGTATTGAGCTTGTGATTATAGATGCAAACCTAAGCCCGATTCAGCAACGCAATCTTGAAGAAAAATGGCAGATTAAAGTCATTGATCGAACAGGATTAATCCTTGAAATCTTTGGAGAAAGAGCCTCAACGGCCGAAGGCCGCTTGCAAGTTGAATTGGCAGCCCTCCAATACCAAAAGAGCCGCTTAGTGCGCTCATGGACGCACCTTGAACGTCAACGGGGCGGAACCTCTGCAACAGGCGGGCCCGGAGAAAGCCAACTTGAAATCGATAAACGCCTTATTAGCGAACGTATTACGCGCATTGAAAAAGATCTGGAGAAAGTGAAACAACGGCGTGCTCTGCATCGAAAAAGCCGCCAAAAAGTCCCCTACCCCATTGTAGCCCTTGTGGGATATACCAATGCCGGGAAATCAACTCTATTCAACAGCCTAACCAAAGCAAATGTTATGGCAGAGGATATGCTTTTTGCAACCCTTGACCCCACCATGCGCCTTTACAAACTCCCCTCAGGACGGGAAATTATTCTTTCCGATACCGTTGGATTTATTTCGGATCTTCCGACTCAATTGGTTGCAGCCTTTCGAGCAACCTTAGAAGAAGTTCTCGAGGCTGATTTAATTCTTCATATCCGAGATAGCCATAGCAAAAACACCAATGCACAAGCCTATGATGTTTGTGATGTTTTGCAAGATCTTGGCCTTGATCCGACAGCCGATCATATCTTGGAGGTTTTTAATAAAGCAGATTTACTGACGGCCGAAGATCGTGAGATGTTAACAGAAACACGCTTAAATAAAAAAGCAAGCCCTCTGTTTATTTCCGCCCTTGAAAAAGAGGGGCTAGAGACCCTAAATGCTGAAATTGATAACTATTTCGACCATTTCGCCACAACACGCACGTTCAATCTTTCTGCAAGTGACGGCAAGGCTTTGGCTTGGCTCCATGCCCATGGAACTGTCCAATCCGTTGAGGAAAATAAAGCTCTCTTATCCGTTACCGTAAAGCTGGGACATCGGGAATTCTCTCAATTTTCTCAACAATTTCTATAATTTTTTCACAATTCTTTTTGAAATGATACCTTGTAAAACAAGGGTATTTCAGTATGATACAAATCATGTGCGCCCGTAGCTCAGCCGGATAGAGCGTTGCCCTCCGGAGGCAAAGGTCAGGGGTTCGAATCCCTTCGGGCGCACCAAAACAGTCAATCGGTCTTTTTAAATATTACTTGTTACAGATCTTCAAGAATAGAGCGGATATGCTGAAAGGTTTGATCAATCGGTTGCGAGCCGTCTATAAGGCGACAGCGATGAGGATTTCCGGACTGAAGCTTTAAAAACCCTTGACGAATACGGTTATGAAAGTCGAGTCCCTTAGACTCAAAACGATTTTCTTGTTCTTTTTTTTTATCGGTTGAGGCTGTGCAGCGCTTTTGCACCCTTGTCAAACCGATTTTAGGGTCAATATCAAAAACAAAAGTCAGAGAGGGCTCAAAGTCAGACCCTGCTATTTCTTTATACACAGAATCCATAAAGGATAAATCCAAAGCTTTATCCTTTTGAGGAGATAAGCCTTGATAGACATAAGAGGAATCATAAAAACGATCGCACAAAACCCAACTTCCTTGAGTGAGCGCCGGCTTAATAATCTTTTCAAGATGATCCCGTCGCGCTGCGCTAAAAAGCAGGTATTCCGTCAAAGGATCCATAGCATCGGCTTTTCCCGTCACAAGAAGGGTACGAATTTTCTCAGCCAAAGCTGTCCCCCCCGGTTCCCGTGTCAGCAAATGAGGAACGGACAACTCATTCAAATAGGTCGAAAGACGTTTGATTTGAGTAGACTTTCCGGCGCCTTCCCCTCCTTCAAAAGTTATAAAACGAGGTGTTTCTTTAGGAAGCATCCCTTAAGAGCCCCCAAAAACCAGGTAATTAAAAGCAGAGCCTATGCGAGAAAAGAAACCGATTTTCTTAGAGGATTCTCCGGCAATCAAAGGGTATTCCTTTTCAGGCTTTCCGGGGATTTTTACAATAATCTTGGCAACAGGATCACCAACAGAAACGGGAGCTTGTAAAGGTGTTTTATAAACGACCTCTATGCTAACATCTTTGATTAAGGCTCGGGGAACGGTAATAGCCACGTCCGTTTCACTTAGCAAGGGAATCTTATTTTTTACCCCCATCCAAACATCTGCCGTTTCAACAGTTTGCCCTGCTGAATAAAGAACCGTACCGGCAAATGCACGATAACCGTAGGTAATCAAACGTTTAGAAGCCTGAGCTCTTTGCTTTTTAGTCTTACATCCGTTAACAATCATCAGCAAGCGCCGGCCTTTTTGAAGAGTGGAAGCAACCAAACCGTAACCGCCGAGTTCCGTATGACCTGTTTTCAAGCCGTCACAACCGACTTTTTCAAATAAAAGAGGATTGCGATTCGGCTGTTTGATATTATTATGCGTGAAGTCAGGTTCTTTATACATACCGTAATATTCGGGGAAATCCATCATCGTTCGCGTTGCAATCACGGCCAAATCCCTTAGGGTCATTTGATGCTCCGGGTCAGGCCAACCCGTGGCATTGGTAAAGCGTGCATCACGGGCGCCAATTTCACGAGCTTTCTTATTCATCATTTCAACAAAAGCTTCCTCGGAGCCTGCCACGCCTTCTGCCAGTGCAATAGCCGCATCGTTTCCGGATTGGACAATGACGCCACGCAAAAGGTCGGACACAGTCACATCGCTTTTAACTCGAATAAACATACGGGACCCACGCATTTTCCAAGCTTTTTTACTCACTGTAAAAGTATCTTGTAAACTGAGACGACCTTGTTTGATTTCATTGAGAACCATATAAACCGTCATAATTTTACTCATGGATGACGGGGCAACAAGTTTATCCGCCTCTTTTTCATATAAAATCGTTCCGGTGGTCAGATCGATCAAAAGCGCTTGCTGCGCTTCGGAAGTAAAAGGGCCGGTTTGTGCTGAAAAGGAAACAACAAAAGCAAAAAGCGCTGCGAAAAAAGAGGGGGTATTTTTTTTAAACATGTGTTTTTTGCATCCTATTCGGTTCGGAGAATTTTCTACGATTATACATTAGTTTTGCACAACAACAAATGCATCCTTTACATTGCGTATATAAAGCTCATGCAGCATTTTTTCTGTGGCTTGCTTGCTTTTCATAGGCCCCATCAAAACCCGATGATAGCTCTTTTCCCCCTCTTTAACAGGGACGGCTTTACAAGGAACTCTCATACGTGTCGCAACTTTTTTGGCAAAATTCTGTGCATTAAGCTGCGAGCTATAAGTGCCTACCTGAAGGTAAGTTCCCTTTGGTAGAACCCCCGGAATTGCATTGGTATTAGTCGTTGAATAGGTTTGAAAGCGCCTTGGCTTTTCAGGCGGCCTTGCAATTTTTAGGGTAGAATTATTAGAAGATTCATTAGATAAATTTGCTGAGGGTGGGTTACGTGCCACACGTTTCAAGGTATTTCCTAAGGTTTCACGTAAAGTGTGCCCGTGGCCGTGATGTCCGTGTGCCGTATAGGGATTACAGTTATTCGGGTTATAATTTTGCGCTAACATCATGCTTTCGCCAACCAGACACTCAACCCGAACGTTCACAACACCGTCATGGTGGAACCCGAGGAGCTTTGAAGCTTTTTCAGAAACATCAATAATGCGCCCCTTTACAAAAGGGCCTCGATCATTAATACGCAATTTTACACTGCGCCCGTTTTTCAAATTGGTCACACGCACAATAGAAGGCAAAGGGAGTGTCTTATGCGCAGCCGTCATACCGTTTTTATCAAAACGTTCCCCTGTGGACGTTTTGCGACCGTGAAAAACATCCCTTCCTCCATAATAAGAGGCTTTTCCCACCTGAGAGTATTCGTATTGAGGGAGAGGACGATAGCTCTCTCCTTTGATTTTATAAGGCTTATTGTACGCACGCTTAGCATGTTTTTGAACAGTCGGCGTCCCCGGGCCATAACCCGTCGTGCTACAGCCGCCAAGAATCAAAAGTGCTGTAAGACCCCCTATCTGAAAACACTTAAGATAAAAAAATTTTCTAAAGGACACAGGACTTTGTCCCTTTCACACATTAATATTAAAATTAAAAAAACAACTTTTTTATCCTAGAAGATATAGAAAGAATTGGCCAGCAAAAAACCGGAAAAAAAACCGGTTTTTAAAAATAAATAAAATCTTAAAAAATTATTAAGAAGCTTGGTTCAAACGCTGCCGAAGTTGCTTGCCGGCTTTAAAGAAAGGAACCGCTTTCGCCGCAACTTTAACGGACTCGCCCGTACGCGGATTACGTCCGACACGACTCTGACGCTCTCTCGTTGTAAAAACACCGAACCCCCTAAGTTCAACACGATTTCCGGAGGAAAGAGCTTTTGAAATTTCTTGCAAAATCGTGCTCACACTCTTTTCAGCCTGATGTGAGGTTAATCCTAAATTCATAGCCGCAAGTTTTTGAATAAGCTCTGATCGTGTCATTATATTCTCCCTTTTTTGTTTTTAATAAGTGCTAAGTAAATGGTGACAAACATATTCAACAAGGTCAATAGACATTAATAAAATTATTTTATTACTAATAAAAATCAGACTCTTAATCGACTTGGCATGACACCTGCATAACAAAAGAGACTCTTCTAACTAACGGAAAGAAACAAATCATGGCCGCATCGATTTTACCCTTCGATTTCCCTATAGATATGACCTCATTAACAAATCAATCCCCCCTTCTTGTTGTGAAAGTTGAGGGTGACCCCGAGATCAATCAAGAAAGCGGAAAAGGTTTCCAAGATTCTCTTTTGGCTTTTGAGGACGCGACGGCGGAAGGTGCAAAAATTTCAGATTTTCCCCTTCAACTTGCTTCAGTGCCTAAAGCCCCTCCCCCATTCTCAAAAGAAAAAACTACCCTTGAAACAACAAAAGAAACAGCTCTTCCTGAAGCAGAGAGCAACCGGCTCTCAAGTTCTCAAATCCTTAACACGTTAATAACACCGCCCCTTCAAAAGGACGCTCTTGCTCTTAAGGAAAACATTGCCTTAACATCTCTTGAAAATGCCGAGGCCGTTCTTGAAGAAGAAGTTTCTATGACAGCCTTATCCTATGCCATGGCTCTTCAAGAAAAAGAAAACCGCCCCCTAAAACAAAGCAAGGTATCGCAAGAACAAAAAGATGAGGGGGAATTTCCTGCCCTTAGGTTGGCTTTGACGCTTCCTTCAGGGGCATCCCTCGATTCTATCCCAACCATAGAGGCCAATGCGGACTCCTTAAATCAATCTGCCCAAGAACTTATTACCCCTCCTCAAGAAGCAATCTCACAAAAAAATGCGGAAATAACTGCCTCTCTCACAGATATCAAAGAAACTATTTTACCCCCCACGGCAAAAACAACCCCCTCTCATGCAAAGCAAGAGAGTTTGACAAACGGCAGCCCGACGGCTGTAGAAAAAGAAGCGCATAAGCCTCTCGTTCAATCCCAAGCCCACGTTGACGGCAATTTAAGAGAGGATCGCCCTGACTCCACTCAAGAAGAAGAAGGAGAGTTTGCCTCGGAAGATGCCCCTAATTCTCTTGTTTCAAAAGAAGGAAAAAAATCAACCTCACCTCTCAACAGTCATTTTTTATCAGCGCCTTCCTCAAAAGCCCCCGCTTCTTCTGCCGGATCTTCAAGCGCTCAAGCAGGATTAACGTCTTTACAAAGCGGCTCCCTAGAAAGCATTGAGGGGAAAGAGGCTGAAGAGGCCTTTCATCGTGGAAGCGCAAGTATTGATGCAAGGATAATGCCTACGCGTTCTACACAGGCTCCTTCTTCTCAAGCGGCTCTATCCTACACGGCAAGCCTCCAAGAACAGGTTGCTTTTTCCATTAAAAATAATGCCCCCAAAGGAAAATCAGAAATCAGCCTCCAATTGCGCCCTGATAGTTTGGGACGCTTAAATATTAAAATCGATATTAATAAAGAAGGACAAACCTTTGTTGTTGTTACAGCCGAACGCACGGAAACGAGAGACCTTTTACAAAGAGACTCTCAACAACTCATGGAACTTCTTGAACAATCCGACTTAGAAATTAATGATGAAAATATGTCTTACTCGCTTTTTAAAGATCAAGAGCAAAAGGAATTTGAAGAAAAACAAGAAAATTCTTCTGACATAACGGCGGATCAAGGAAAAGGAAATGCCGTGCTTAAAAACACAGCGGAGCCTTTAATTTCCCTCGGTATGAGCGAAATACAAATCCCTCGACACGGCGGAACTTGGCAAGCCATTGCTTAAAGGGGTTTTGGGGTAACTTGGCACACATTTTGCATCGTTAACACTAGAAAGAAAAGCGTTTTAAAAGGATAAAAACTATGGCCGGATCAACTGCAGCAACGGCAACTGCCGACCTAATGCGCGACTATACGGGAGATATGAATGCTTTAAAACGCAATCAATTCCTTGTGGAACAAAAACAACGCGCTAACGGAGAACTCCCCGTTACTTTTGATAAAGACGCTGTAGCCGCCAACGCAAAACAATATGCCGATCGAAATCAAGACATCACCGAAATGCAATTCGAAGACTGGCTAAAACTTACTGTTGCCAGTTTTCAAAACCAAGACCCTATGAATCCGAAAGACCCCGGTGCTGTGGCAACGGAATTCGCCACCATCGGCATGACCATGGGCTTTTCTAAGGTACGCGAAGATGTCGATAAAATGCTGGGCGTCATGAATAAAGGAATGTCGCTTAGTACCGGCGGAAAAATCGGTCAACAGGTTGAAGCACAGTTTGACACCTTTAAGTATAAAGGCACAGATGACGTAAAACTTGGTTTTGACCTTCCCGTAAGCGCCGCAAAAGTAGAGGTAACCATTCTTGATGAAAACGCACAATATGTTCATAAAATGATATTAAAGGACGGCGAAACAATTCGGGTTGACGGGAAAGATCAAATTGTTGCCCTTAATCTCGGGCGTAATGATGTCTATTGGAACGGCTTAAAAAGCAACGGGACTCCGGCAGATGTCGGAAAGTACACCTTTAAGGTACGCGCTTATGATACCGACGAAAGTCTTATTAAGGATCCTGCAACCAATAAACCCTACCAACTGCGCCAGTACGTCACAGGAACCTTAGAAGCGAGTTTTATTGGCTCCGGCAACCATCCGATGGTGCAAGTAGACGGCATAGAAATGCCTTTTGATGCCGTCAAAAAATTATCGGGTCGTTCACCTGTTGCAAGTAAATCAACACCTGAAACAGAACATCCTCTGCCGACAGCCCTTCAACAACAACAAGAGCTTTGGGATCGAGCACGAGCCCCTCTTTTGGAGCGCTATCAGACTGAAAATGCCACACCCGAGCTTATGCAAGAAGATATTGTAGATACGATGAGACGTTTTAACTTGGATTTGCCGCGACGCCCGCAAGAAGACCTCTTGGATACTCGGATAATTAGAGCTGCAACCAATACAAGCTTAAACGGATTTAACGAATCACCCTATTAGAGAAAACCGAATCAAACGAAAAAAAGACTATAAATTAAGGAGATAAACCATGCCCTTTCAAACAGCTTCATCAGCTTTAACAGCCATTAAAAAAGCCTTCGATGTTGTATCGGAAAATATTGCTACATCAAAAAACAACGGTGTTAAACCAAAAAACGTTGCCTTTCTCAATACCGTTTCCGGAAGTTTAAATGCGGGTTCCTATACCCCGAACACGGTTTCTGCGGTTGTAACACAAAACAATAACATTCTAGGCCCTTTGAAAGAAGGAAGCGCGGATACTCACTTGGCTTTTGACTCTCCGAAAGGTTATTTCGTGGTGACAAGCGATAAAACAAATCCTTTCAACAATATTCGTTATACTCGTGACGGTGATTTTTCCCCGGATTCGGAAGGTAACCTCAAAAACTCTGCCGGTTATTTTCTTATGGGCTGGAGGTTAGATGATAATGAGAGCATCCCGGTAAATGTTAACACGAGTGTTATTGAGTCCCTTGAAATTGTTAACGTAACGTCCGTTAGCGGAACTTTTACACCGACAACACAACTTAACGTACAAGTGAACTTACCGGCCGACGCTGTGACCGGTGCAACACATACCGTTAACACGCGGGTCATTGACTCTCTTGGAATAGGGCATAACGTTCTGTTAACCTATACAAAAACAGCCACTGCCTTGGAATGGGATCTTAGCCTGACCAGCACGGATGCGGCGGTCGGCGGACTTCTACAAACCAGCGGAGCAAACGCAGGGGCGGCTTATACCAACATGACCATCCAATTTGATACGGCCGGTAAATTGGTAAGCTATAACGGTGTCCCCGCCGAAGTTACCCCCCCGACGGCCAGCATTAACTGGGCAACAACCGCAGCGGCGAACAGCGCCCTAACCTTAAACTTTGGGGCTGCGGGAGCCAGTGATGCTATCCGCATTATGGGTAACCAAGCCTTAACGGTCAAGAATGATGACAACGGCCGCGGATTTTCCACAGTGGACGGCACATTCATTAGCCCTGAAGGAGATGTTTTCTCGGTTTTTAGAAACAGTGATAAGCAAAAAACCTACAAAGTCGGCGTTGTAAACTTTAACGCCCCAAACGCGCTTGAACCTCAAAGCGGAAACACCTTTACGGAAACAGGCGCTTCCGGTAACTACGTGCTCGGTAAGGCAAACGACGCCGGCTTTGCACGAATTATCGCCGGTAAGCTTGAAGGAAACCCCGTTAACCTTGCCCAAGAGCTTACCGGTATGATTGAGCTTCAACACTTGTTTGCCGGTAACACCAGATCCATTCAAGCGGAAGATGAAATGCTCAAAAAATTGGGGCAAATTTAACTCTTCCCCTTCCCTTTTGACTTTTTTTCAATTCCCCGTTCTCCCAAGACCGGGGAATTTTGATAAATAAAATCACCGCAAAAGCAAAAGTAAACTTTTCTATGAAAGCCTCCGTCGAGCCTATCAAGCAAAAAAATGTCAAGATAAGCGCCCTTTTTTATCAAAGAATCCCCCCTAAAATCAAGAATACATCAAAATTTAGGAGCCCCCCGGCATAGCCGGGGGGATTACCCATTATTGTTTAGAAGGCTACCGAATAAAGACTTTTTACTCTTCAATAATTGACGGATTGTTCTCATGCCAGTTTTTATAACGGCTTAATAAATTGGCCTCTTCCCCGTCATAAAATGTATTTTGAATGGCAACTTGTGTGTCCCACGAAAACGGAGAATCGTTATCACCACTAGTTTCGATGAAACGCATTTGGAAAAAGTTTGTTAGAACAGATGATACAACGGCTGCCTTACATGCCTCAAGGTCTACACCTTCACCGTACATTAAACTTTCCAGTACAGGTTTATGTTTTTCAATATGGGAACGCATCAAATGAGCAATAGAAAGATCATCCGACAAAATGTCAGCATCTATTTCGGCCCATTCTTGAAGGGCTTCTAAGGCAGTTACACGATGTTCAGGAAGGAGTTTATAATTTGCAATTGCTTTATCAATGGCAGACATTTGATTAAATATATCCCCTTCTTGAATTTGCGTTAGTGCCTCTGCTTGTCTTCCAAGCACATATTCTTTGTAGTCGCCAGTATATTGGGGGCCTAGTTCTTGATGGTGATGTCGCGATTGGTTTAAACGCCGTACCAAATGTACAGTACTTTCTTTTGTAAAATTGTAATCACTTATTTTTTTGTCGTCCTCTAAATTTTTTCCGGCAAAAATTAGATTTATGTTGTCAATGGATTCAAAAAAAGAGTCTTCATTTAATAAATCATATTTTAAATTCAATACAGTACTTTCACTATTAATGCGAACTGTGATGGTGCGTCCTATAAGTGTTTTAATCAATAATGTTTGTGTTATAGATTCGTCAACGCGATGTTCGTTAAAAGCATACGTCTGATAGGCTGAGCTCGGCCCGCCAAATGTGCTTAAATCGTGATCTTCTTGATAACTTGCATGCGTTTGGCACACATTTATTAACACCATACTTGAAAGAAATAGTTTTTTCATTTTAAGTCCCTTATTGTAAAAATTTAATTTATGGAAAATATATGAATTAATGATAGAATTTCGTAATATTTTCTCACGTATGAAACATTAATGTTTTTTCTTATATTGTCAACAACGCGGTGATTTTTTTGTGAAAATTTATATGAAATATAGCTTAGCTAGTGCTTTCGACAAGTCCACTCTATATCAAACTCTTCTCGGAAGGTTCGTTTGCAGCGCCCCACGTCATTGTAAAAGAGTTTTCTAGGGGAAAGGTCAATACTAACTTTTTCACAAGATTCTTCAAACTTTAGTATAAACGCCGGCAAACCTATCAAGCAACAGAATGTCAAGATAAGCGCCCTTTTTTATCAAAGAATCCCCCCTAAAATCAAGAGGTTCTTGCAAAGAGCTTTAGAATTGTGTAAAAGAAGCTTTAACCAAACTCTTTTTTCCGATAGCATCGAAGAATCAAACAAGGGATTTTGCAACATGAATGCTCTAAAAGCCATGACTGAGACGATTTCCTCCACTCTTTCCCCCGAGACGACAGCACCCTGCAAATTTACGACAACAGCCGGAAAGAGTTATAGCTATTGGCGCTTGCGCATTCTCTATACAACGATGCTGGGTTATGCGGCCTTTTATCTTATTCGCCTGAATTTTTCCATGGCCTTACCCGGCATTCGTGCAGAATACGGTTTCTCAAATACGGAAATCGGCTACATTATTAGTGCGGCTTCCGTTGTTTATGGCGTTGGAAAACTTCTTAACGGCTATTTAAGCGATAAATCTAATGCACGGTACTTTCTGACCGCAGGGCTTCTGGGGAGTGCCGTCATGAATTTTTTCATGGGTACCGGTGCAAGTCTGGGATTTTTAGTCCTTTTTTGGGCGGCAAACTCATGGTTTCAATCCATGGGATTTCCTCCCATTGCAAGACTTTTAACCCATTGGTTTAGCCCTAGAGAAATTGGAACCAAATGGTCTATCTGGTCTTGTTCCCACCAAATCGGCGGTGCGGCAGCAGCTCTCTTTGCAGGCTACCTTGCGATGCATTACGGCTGGCGATCCGCTTTTTTTATTCCTGCACTTGTTGCCGTTGTCGTCACCCTTTTTATCTTTAATCGCGTAAGAGATACACCCAAGGAAGTCGGACTTCCCCCTGTTGAAGACTATAAAGAAGATATAAAGCTTGCAAAGAAAACAGAAGGTCAAAAGCTCACCGTAAAAGATTTTGTAGAAATTATTCTTAAAAACAAACTTGTTTGGTATGTGAGTATTGCAAACCTTTTTCTTTATATCCCTCGTATCGGTGTTGCGACTTGGGCACCTGCCTTCTTAAAAGAATTTAAAGGGGCAGACCTCTTTCTGGCAGGCGGACAGGTTGCTATTTTTGATGTTGCAGCTGCAATCGGAGGGATTGCAGCCGGTTGGATGTCCGATAAATATTTTCAAAGTCGCCGTGGCCCCGTCGGTACGCTATATCTTCTTCTGTTAGCCATTGCCTTTATCGCCCTTTGGAAAATTCCGGCAAATCACCCCTACTTTGACACCTTGGCTCTGATGTTTGCCGGCTTCCTTTTAGCCGGCCCTCAAGTTCTTGTGGGTATTGCCATGGCCGATTTTACCTGCAAAAGTGTCGTCGGCTCTGCCAATGGTTTCGCCGGATTTATGGCTTATGTTGTCGGCGCTCTGATTTCCGGTATCGGTGTAGGGCAATTGGTGGATATTTGGGGTTGGAATGCCGTCTTTATTCTTTTTGTCGCTTGTTCTTTAATCGGCGCTTTCTTCTTTTCTTTAACATGGAATTCACGCCCACGGAATATTTCAGACAATTTCAAAACATCCAACAGCTCTATGAAATAAACTTTTCCTATTTTTTTAAATCTCTTTTCAGATCTTAACCTTTTGGTTATCATTATCTGAAATTATAAAAATACTAATAAGAAAAAGAGACTAAAAAAAATGATGCAATTAAAAAAAACAGCTCTTTTGTTAACGTTATTTTTCGGAGTCATAACAACGACCTATGCCAAAGATACAAAAAAGGAAGAAGTTGTGATCGAAGATCCTGCTCTCTATGAAGATCAAATGCTTGCTCTTGACCCTCTGGAACCTTTAAACAGGGGCATTTTTGCCGTAAACACTTTTCTGGACGGTTTGCTTATTCGCCCCATGGCCTATGCTTATGAGGATCTTGTCGCCGACGTAATTAAAGATCGTATTTCAAATGTTTTGAGCAATTTAGAAGCCCCCATAACCTTCGTAAACGATCTTCTCCAAGGTGAGGGTACTCAGGCTATGAATACCTTTATGAGATTTGTCATTAATTCTACTTTCGGCTTATTAGGGTTTTTCGACCCCGCTTCCGAAATCGGCCTAGATTTGAAAGAAAATGATTTCGGAACAACCATGCGGCGCTGGGGAATTGGTGCCGGTCCCTATGTCATTCTTCCTTTATTCGGCCCTTCGAGTTTTCGCGATGTTGCAGGGGATGTTGCCTTTTATTTTACGGATCCCTATTATGTGCATGCCCGCATTCATAAAAAACGATTTTTAACTTATTCGCGTTTGGGGGCAAAGGGACTTACAACCCGCCACAAGCTTTTGGATATAACGGATGAGATGGATAAGACAGCTGATCCTTATGCTCAGTATAGAATATTATACATGCAAAACCGCAAAATTATAGATGCCATAGAAAGTTCGGCGGTACCGGATGATATTATAGAGGTGTCGGAGAAAACGGTTTCCGGCGCTAATCATAAATAAACTTAATAGGACGGCAATGAGCACTAAACACTTTTTTTTCTTCTTTTTATGTCTACTTCCCCTTGCCGTACCGCAAAATACTTTTGCTATAGATCAAAAAAATGAAACATATGAAGCGTTTATTGCAGATCTTGGTAATAATGTGATTCAAATTCTTATTAATAAAAATGAGAAAATAGCCAAGCGAAAAGAACAATTCCGCTCGGAAATTCAAGGACACTTTGCCTTAAAATCCATCGGGCGATTTATCCTCGCGCGTTATTGGCGTCGTATGAATGAAACTCAACAACAAGAATACCTACAACTTTTCGAAGATGCCGTTATCGAAAATTATGCCGCCCAGTTTGATAATTATGATAATGAAAAATTGATTATTAAATCATCCCGTGAAACAAGCGACGGGGGCATTATTGTCAAGAGTGATATTAGACGTCCCGGCAAAGGAGAACCCCTTCACATTGACTGGAAAGTCTTTAATACAAAGCGTGGGCCGAAAGTTTTAGACGTGGTTGTTAATAATGTTAGTATGAGCATTACTCTGCGTAACGAATATGCAGGCGCCATCCAAAATCGAGGCGGCATTGACGGATTTTTAGATTATTTACGAGAGAAAATTAAAAAAGATCAGGCTGCACAGAGGGATTAACTCTTTCATTCTTTCTTATCCCGGTTTCCTCTGTGATAAAAAAGCAACACCTCTATTTCACCTAACTCCTTGTTTAAAAATAAAAAAATTTTCTCTTTTTTCTCATCAGGCATTTTCTTCCCCATAGGAGGAAAAAATTGCCCCTTACCCTCGAATTTTTACCCTTTCTTAACCTTTCAAATCTTATTCTAAAATATGTTTAAAAATAGATTTAAATTCTATTTATAGCTCTTTCAAAAACAACGGGTCGAGATACTGCCGGCGAACCTATATTAACAGATAAGGAAGCCTGAACAATTTCCAAGACTGTTTTGAAAGAGGGCACTTAATTTTAAGAGAAACTAATTCCTTTATACAGGAGAGCATAGAGTGGAACAACTTATTCAAATATTGCGTAATTTTGGCGTTGTTCGCTTAGCTATTTTTGCCTCTGTTATTTTAGGTATCGGAAGCGGTTTACATTATTTAACGGGTCGTGCAGGTAATCCGGAAATGGCTCTTCTTTATTCTAACCTTGACCTTTCCGATGCGGGGAAAATCGTTAGCAAAATTGAAGGTATGGGCATTGATGCTGAGATTCGAGGGGGAGGCACCGAGGTTTATGTACCGACGGGAAAAGTTGCTCGTCTTCGTATGGAAATGGCTGAAATCGGTTTGCCCCGTGGCGGATCCTTAGGCTATGAGATTTTTGATCGGGATGAAGCTCTTGGAACCTCTAGCTTTGTACAAGATATTAATCGCCTAAGAGCTCTGGAGGGAGAGATTTCCCGTAGTATTAGTTCTATTGCCCAAGTTTCAACGGCCAGAGTCCATCTGGTTCTCCCCCGACGAGAACTCTTTAGCCGTGATCGTCAAGACCCCAGTGCCTCGATTATTTTAAGTCTTAACGGGCCAAGCCGTCTTAATAAAAACCGAGTACAAGCCATTCAACATATGGTAGCTGCTGCCGTACCCGGGTTGATTCCTGAAAAAGTTTCCATTGTAGATGATCGCGGTAATTTATTGGCACGAGGGGATAACAATACGGATATTTTGTCAGCCGGTAACCTTGAAGAAATGCGCATCGGATATGAGAATCGCCTATCTCAAATTGTTGAAGGCCTCGTTGAAAAGCATGTCGGGGTTGGAAAAGTCAGAGCCGAGATATCAGCGGCCATGAACTTTGATCGCATTATAGAAAATTCAGAAGAATACGATCCGGAAGGGCAAGTTGTGCGCTCCACACAAAACGTTTCAGAGGATGAAACTTCCTCAGATTCGTCAAACAGTAATGTCGGCACGGAGGGCGAACTGCCAAAAGGGGATCAAGGAAGTGGCGCCGGTGCCAAAGCTGCCACAAAGAGAACGGAAGAAACAATTAACTACGAAATCACTAAAAAAATTAAAAGCCATACCAGAGAGATTGGTGCCGTCCAAAAATTATCCGTCGCCGTTATGATTGACGGTTCTTATACAAAAGCTGCCGAAGAAGGCGGAGAACCTCTTTATCAACCTCGCCCGCAAGAAGAAATGGATAAGATTAAAACACTTGTTAAAAATGCCATTGGGTTTAATGAAGAGCGAGGGGATAAAGTTGAGGTTATTAACATGCAATTTGCTCAAACAGACCCTATCGGTACGTTAAGTGACAGCCCTTCGGCTTTCTCTTTAACACACCCTGATGTGGTGCGTTTAATCGAAGCTTTTATCATTGGGCTTATCGGCCTGCTAATGCTTTTAATGGTTGTAAAACCGGTTATTATTCGCTTGCTTGAAGGAACGCCTCGGGCTGAACCTACACCGATATCCGACCAAACATCAACGCCTGAAGAGTCTAATGTGACGCCTATAAAACAATCTCAATCTCTTCCGGCACCGCCTCCGCCAAAAGGTATAGAAAAGATGATCTCTATGCAACAAGTTGAAGGACAAGTGCGGGAATCTTCTGTGAAACAAATTAGCAGTTTAATTGAAAACAAACCTAGTGATGCCGTGAGTGTCGTGCGTGAATGGATGCGTGACGATGTCGGTTAAAATAAAAATGAATAAGGTAAAAAGATGGGTGCAGATCAAATGACGGCTACTCGAGGCTCTTCGGAAGAGAAAGAAGAAAGGGTTGTAAAATCCCTCAAGGGCATCCAAAAGGCCGCTGCTTTTATGCTGGCCCTTCCCGAAGCACATGTCCAAAAGGTATTTACGGAATTGGACGAAATGGAGGTCGTTGATCTTTCTCAAGCTATGGCAACTCTTGGAAAGGTCAGAGCAGAAGATGTTGAAGATATTTTTATTGAGTTTGTTGAAAAATCCGGGTCCAGCGCCAGTCTTGTAGGAACCCTTTATTCAACAGAAGTTCTCCTTGGGAAAGTCTTTAGCCAAAGTAAAGTTGCTTCTATTATGGAAGAAATCAGCGGCCCCGCCGGACGCACCATGTGGGATAAACTTAATAATGTTGATGAAAAATCTCTCGCCAACTACCTTAAAAATGAACACCCCCAAACTATTGCCGTGGTGCTGTCCAAGGTTAAACCCGACCATGCCGCTAAGATTTTTGCTCTTTTTTCCGATGATTTGTCCCTTGAAATTATGAATCGCACCATTCACATGGAGACGGTCGGTCGTGATATTTTGGGCAATATTGAAGAAACTTTAAAATCGGAATTCATTGCAAACTTCTCGAGAGGCGATAAAAAAGATCCCCATGAACGCTTGGCTGAAGTCTTTAACTTTTTTGATCGTCCGACAGAAAGTCGCTTTATGGAACGTCTTGAGAAAAAGAATAAAGAAGCTGCCGAACGTATCCGTGCCTTAATGTTTACTTTCAATGACATTGTTAAAATTGACGCTACCGGTATTCAAACGATTCTTCGTATCGTTGATAAAAGCAAACTTGCCTTGGCTCTTAAAGGAGCTAATGAAGAAATTAAAACGCTCTTTTTCAATAACATGTCCGAACGTGCGGCTAAACTTCTAAAGGAAGATATGGAAGCCCTCGGTATGGTTCGCCTACGTGACGTTGACGAAGCTCAAATGGCAATTGTCACGGCTACGAAGGATGAAATAGATAAAGGAAATATAGTTGTTAATCAAGGAGGAGACGATAATGACCAACTTATCGGATAATAGCCCTTCCCTTGAAAAAGAAACAAAAATTCGAAAATACCTTTTTGATACGGAATTCAGTTATTCGGAAACAAGTGATGATATCCAATCCATTACGCCAAAACAATTAGCTGCAGCAAATACGGAAGTTAGCAAAAAAGCTTATAAAGAAGGCTATGAGAAAGGTGTCGAAGATACAAATGACGGTATTGTAAGAGTAGCAGGTGATCAGATGTTTGTGATTACGGCTAAAATCGAAGACCTGATAGAAACGCAGAAAATGCTTCTTGAAACCTTTCATGTACAAGTGGCTCGGGTTTGTGAGTTAATTACCTCAAAAGTAATGCCGACCTTATTAAATCAAGGGGCATTTGCAGAAGTTAAAGGCATGATTGATAAGGCCTATGCCGCTTTACCGCAAGATAAGAAAATAACCGTCAACGTCCATCAAAGCCTTGTAGAGCTTGTGGCGCAGCATATCAAAACCTTTCAAGAAAGTAATGACTCCGCTATTCGAATTGATGTGAAACCCGGAGAGAATTTTGAAAAAAGCGATTGCACTGTTTCTTGGGACGGTGCCGGAATTGAGCATTATTCACAATCGATTATCCAAGAGATAACCGCAACCCTTTCACGTCTTTCCGGCGAGGCCGTAAAAGACTCCTCGGGGATGCTGCAAGAAAATGAAGACCAAGCTATAGAAGAAGGAAACGCATAGTATGTCAGACGAAGAAAACAAAGAACCGGCAGAACTAACAGAAGAAGAACAAGCCGCTGCCTTTGAAAAAGTTGCTTTTGAGGAGTTCGAAGAAGGTACCGGCTCCATGGATGACGATATCCCCCCGAGTCCCGAGCAGCTGGAAACAGAAATTACGGCAATTCATGATGTTCCCGTCCATGTATCTGCCGTGCTCGGCAGTTCCAGCATGCAAGTGAGCCAATTGCTTAAATTGAGCCGTGGCGCGGTTATTGAACTGGATCGCAAAGTGGGTGAAGCCATTGATATTTTTGTAAACAACCGCTTAGTTGCTCGGGGTGAGGTTGTTGTTGTGGATGATCACCTTGGTATTACAATGACTGAAATTATCAAATCAGAGCATGTTGCCTAGATTATAGCTTATATAAAAACTAAGAGAGAATGATATGAGATTACTCATTATTGGAAAGCTCAAGGGCCATATCGGCGCTGCAAGTCGCATCGCTTTAGCACGAGGTGCGAAAGTTCAACAGGTTGATGAAATTGATTTAGCCCTCGATTCTTTGCGCTCCGGTAAAGGAGCCGACCTTATTATGGCTGATATCAACCTTGATATTAAAGGCCTTGTCAGCAGCCTTGAAAATGAACATTTCTGCATCCCTGTCGTTGCGTGCGGTCTTGAAACAGACGCTGAGCCTGCTGTTAAAGCTATTAAATCCGGTGCAAGAGAGTATCTACCGCTTCCACCGGATGCAGAGCTTATTGCGGCTGTTCTTGAAACGGTTACCCATGAGGAAACAAATTTTATTTATTCTGACCCCTCGATGCTAAAAACCACCAAATTAGCCGAGCAAATTGCACCAAGCGATGCCAGTGTCCTGATCACAGGAGAATCGGGAACGGGGAAAGAGGTAATGGCGCGCTTTATTCATAACAATAGCAAACGTAAAGAAAAGCAATTTATTTCTATAAATTGTGCCGCTATTCCTGAAAATTTATTGGAATCCGAACTGTTCGGCCATGAAAAGGGCGCTTTCACCGGTGCCATTGCACGACGTATCGGTAAATTTGAGGAAGCTAACGGAGGGACTCTCTTATTAGATGAAGTAACTGAAATGCACCCTCTTCTTCAAGCAAAACTTTTAAGAGCGATCCAAGAAAGAGAGATCGATCGCGTCGGCGGAACAAAACCCGTTCCTATTAATATTCGTATTATAGCAACCAGCAACCGCGACCTTGAAGAAGCTGTAAAAAATAAAGAATTCCGAGAGGATCTCTTTTTCCGCCTAAACGTTGTTCCCTTGCACCTCCCGCCCCTTCGAGAGCGCCCGATGGACATTGAAAAATTAGCAGAACACTTTATTAAAAAATACACTCAATCCAATGCTTTGCCCTTACGAACTCTTTCCGATACCGCAAAAAAAGCCTTACGTCAATACGAGTGGCGCGGCAACATCAGAGAGCTTGAAAACACCATGCATCGAGCCGTTTTGTTAGCCTCAGGTGATTCTATTGAACCGGAAGTTCTGCATATTTCCGGGCTGAAAAATGATACCCTCCCCTCTAAAACAGAGGCAGTTTCTCGGGAGTCTATTAAAGAAGAAAAGAGTGATAGAGAAGGTAATTTCAATCCCAACATTTTAGTGGGGCGCAGTCTGTCGGACGTTGAGCAAGATCTCATTATCGGAACCGTTTCCCATTGCCTTGGAAATCGAACTCAAGCCGCTCATATTTTAGGGATTTCCATTAGGACCCTTCGTAATAAATTGCGCCTCTATACGGAAATTGGCGCGACTGTTCCGAGCCCTAATCAAAACCACGCAGACAATACCCCACTTAACAAAGAAGCAAGCTAATGGCAGAAAGTAAGGCTGCGGCCTCTTCTCGTTTTGGTTTAACAAAATTTTCCGAAGCTGCAAAACGGAGTGATGTGGTTTTTGCCCTTGGCATCATGGCCATTTTAACGGTACTTATTTTGCCCTTACCTAAAGGCCTGCTTGATGTGTGTTTAGCACTTTCTTTGATGGTATCAATGTTGGTTCTTACAACAGCCCTTTTCATTGAAAAACCTTTAGAATTTAGCTCTTTTCCAACACTTTTGTTGGTTTCAACCATGTTGCGCCTCTCGTTGAACGTCGCCTCAACACGCCTTATTCTCGGTCACGGACACGAAGGATTAAGTGCGGCCGGTGAAGTCATTCGAGCCTTTGGAGCCTTTATCATGCAGGGCAACTTTGTGATTGGTTTGATTGTTTTTTCCATTCTGGTGCTTGTGAATTTCGTTGTGATTACAAAAGGTTCCGGGCGCATTGCCGAGGTCTCGGCTCGTTTTTCTTTAGATGCTATGCCGGGAAAACAAATGGCCGTGGATGCAGATTTATCTGCCGGATTGATTACAGAAGCCGAGGCAAAGGCTCGTCGCAAAACCCTTGAAGATGAATCAAATTTCTTTGGCTCCATGGACGGTGCGGCAAAGTTCGTTCGAGGAGATGCAATTGCCGGCCTTTGCATCACCTTTATTAATATCATCGGCGGCATCATCATCGGTGTCGCTCAAATGAACGTATCCCTTAGCGACGCTGTTCAAACTTACACGATTCTAACCGTTGGTGACGGTCTTGTTTCTCAGATTCCTGCCCTTATTGTTTCAACGGCAGCCGGTATTTTGGTATCAAAAGCAGGCGTTGAAGGATCTGCTGAAAAAGCTCTTTTTTCCCAACTTAGCGCTTATCCCTCAGCCCTTGGTATCAGTTCCTTTCTTATGGCAGTCCTTGGCCTTTTACCCGGAATCCCCTTAATTCCTTTTATGGCTCTTTCTTTTGCAACAGGGGCTGCAGCATGGAAGCTAACGGAGAAAAAAGAAGAAGAAAGAAAAGAGGCCTTAATTGCATCAGACGCAGCAGATGATGATGCCCATGTTCAAAATATAGATCCTGTAAAGGAAGCCCTCCATATTGACCCCATAAAACTTGAGGTGGGATACGGCATACTGCCTCTTATTAACGGTAGCCAAGGGCAAAAACTTACCGATCAAATTAAATCATTGCGCGCCCAATTAGCCCGTGAAATCGGTTTCGTACTCCCGACAGTTCGAATGCAAGATAACCTTCAATTGCCCCAAAATAAATATCTCATCCGCATTAAAGATGTTGAAGTCGCACAAGGTGATTTGCGCCCCCATATGCTCTTGTGTATGAATCCCTCCGGCGGGGCAATTGAACTTCCGGGCGAGCCGACCGTCGAGCCGACTTTTGGTCTTCAAGCCATGTGGATTTCCCATGGTCAAAAACGTGATGCCGAGGAAAAGGAATATACAATTGTTGAACCTTTGACCGTGATCACAACCCATATTAGCGAAACGATCAAGGATAATACCGATGAGCTCCTTGGTTTTACGGAAACGCAAGCCTTAATTGACGACCTTGATAAAAGTCACCAAAAACTCTTTAAAGATATGGTTCCGAGTCAAATTACTATGGGTAATGTTCAACGCGTTTTGCAAAACCTCCTTTCAGAACGGGTTTCTATTCGAGATTTGGGGACAATTCTTGAAAGCATTTCAGAGGTAAGTGCAGGCATGAAGAATGTGTCGATGATTACAGAGCATGTGCGAAGTCGTTTAGCCCGTCAAATGTGTGCCGCCCAATCCAATGATGACGGTGTGGTTCCTATCATTACCTTGTCTCCGGAGTGGGAGAATCAACTGCAAGGCGCCATTGTCGGAGAAGGAGAACACCAATACCTCTCTCTACAACCCTCTAAACTCCAAGAGCTAACACAACGCATTCAAAGTATTTACGATCAACAAGCTGCCCTTGGCGTAGCACCCGTATTGCTTACCAGCTCTATCGTGCGCCCCCATATCCGCAGCATTGTCGAACGCTTTAGATCCGCTTTGGTGGTGATGTCTCATAATGAAATTCATCCAAAAGCACGCATACAAACCGTTGCAACGGTATAGGACAGGATAGAGAGATGAAACTAAAGACCTATATTTGCCAATCCATGGAAGAGGCCCTTCGGAAAATCCGAAGCGAACTGGGAGATGATGCTATTATTATCTCTTCTCTCAACGAAGGGGACGCTATTAGAGTAACAGCAGCTTGTGAGCATCTTCCTCAACATCTCGAGGCGACCTCACCCTCTCAAAAACCGGCCTATACAGCCCTTGAAACAAAAAATACTTTGTGCCATATACTTTCTTATCACGGTATTCCGAACGCAATCGCAGAAGATTTAATAACTGAAACCTGTAAACTGCCTCAAAGTATTCTGGAAAGCGGTATATCTTCCGTTTTTAAAGAACTCTATAGCTTTGCTCCCCTTAAGTTCTCTTCGAATCCCAACCAACCCAACCAACTTATGTTGGCGGGGCCTGTTGGCGTTGGAAAAACCGTTACCCTTGCAAAAATTGCTACGGAGTATCGTTTACTGAATCAAAAGGTCGAAGTCATTTCCGCCGATTATTTAAAAGCCGGCGCCATAGAACAAATTCAGGCCTACACGACAGCTTTAGGCATTCCGGTGCATCTTGTACAGACTCCGACACAGCTTGAAAAATTTCTTGCCCAAGGGAATAACGGCACAACTTATCTTATCGATACTCCCGGAACCAATTCCTTAAACCCCAATGAAGTTGCCCATTTAACAGATTTTGTGCTCGCCGCAAAGCAAGCCCCCTATCTTGTGCTCTCGGCCGGCACCGACCCCTATGAAATGCAAGAAACCGCCAATGCTTTTAAAGATCTCGGGAGCACACGTTTTTTTATGACACGCTTTGATGCGGCCAAGCGTTTCGGCGGTCTTTTGTCTGTTCTTTTTAAAGAACGCTTGGAACTAAGTGCCATGAGCTGTGGGCCTGAAATCGGCAGCCGTCTTAAAGAAGCCCAAAGCGATAATCTTGTAGCAATGTTAAAAGCTTACCTACCGGATATGAATTATTCACAACACTATGACGAGCAAATAGAAATACAGACACAACAACCCGCCACAGGCTCTCAAAAAGCACCGAAAATAGAAATTCCGGGATGGGTTAAAGGGTTTATGGAGGCGAAAAAAGCATGAATACTCAAACAACGACAACCGCAACAGTCACCCGCATTGACACGTTTAAAAACCAATCGGTAAAAAATATTATCCTGATCGCTTCCGGGAAAGGCGGTGTCGGTAAAACATGGTTTTCCATTACCCTCGCCCACGCTTTAGCCGCCCTCAAAAAAAAGGTTCTTATTTTTGACGGCGATCTTGGCCTTGCCAATATTGACATTCAACTGGGTCTTAGTCCCGACTATGACCTGGGAGATGTTATAGAAGGGGAAATTGATTTTAAAGGCGCCATCTCCCATTATAAAGAAGGGCGATTTGATATTCTTCCGGGGCGTTCGGGAAGTGCTCGGTTATCTGATCTTTCTCCGACTCGCCTTGCCCTTGTGCGGGAAGAATTAAAATCGGTCGCTAAAGATTATGATTGGGTTCTCATTGATTTGGGTGCCGGTATCGGCGGCATTGTAAAAAGCCTAACGCCTGCTTCCGGGAAATGCTTACTTATTGTTAATGACGAACCCACATCTATCACCGATGCTTATGCCTTCTTGAAACTTACCCGCCGTAGTCATCCCCATTTACCCGTCGAGATTTTAATAAATCAAGCAGAAAACGACCCCCAAGGCCATAGAACCTATGAAGGTTTCGCCTATGTTTGCGAAAAATTCTTGAACTATAAACCGGAGCTTGCCGGCGTCATTCATCGGGATGCCCATATCAAAGATGCCATTCGCCATCAAGTCGCGTTAAGCATTCGTCATCCGAATTCAACGGCTCTTAGAGATGTAGAAAAAATCGTTAAAAAATCTTTTAAATAAAAGGCAGCTTATTTTCCGGTTTTATCCAAAATATTAGCTGCCTTTTATCTTTTAGAAAGAAATCATAAAAAATTAAGAGGTTTTGAAAAGAAGTATTTTCTTTTTGGCGCTCTCTGTATGAGCAAACCAATTTCTACCTTTAAAAACAGACCAATCCCAAGGATCCGGTGTGCCGTCAAGGCTAATGTTACGCTTTGTGAATTCTTCTTCAACATAAGACATCCAAGGTAAACCATAACCTTCCCCAACTTCATGCTCCGGAAGAGCCCCTTTAAGAAGGGTACCGATTTCTGTAAAAGAAGGCGTTGAATCCACTTGGGTTAAGGTATAAACCCACCGAGTTCGCAAATAATCGGCAACTTCTCCAAGGGCTTTGGCGGGTAAAACACCATTAACCCGTGTTTGATCCTCATATGCTTTGACAACGATATCATAAACAGCACCGGCAAGAACACGTGATTTATCATGAACCTCTCCTTCAAAACCGTCATCCTTCACATCATCATCAAGATCACGCAATCCCGTATTGCTTCCCAAAACAGATTGACCGAATTCTTCTGCCATACTGCGCAAAAAATTACGTTGATGAAGATCGCCTCTCACATCGAAAATCAATTTTTTTCTGGCACTTTCATAGGTTAAAAGGGTAAACATTGCATTGGTATCCCCCCATGCTTCATGGTAAGCGCCGGCCTTGGAGTCATCACTAAATAAATCGGGGCGCGCCGCATCAACCAAAGAATGGCCTGCTTCGTGCCAAACAATATCCGGTTGTTGAGCCGTATATTCTTTTGTTCTCGAAGTCGGGCGATACCAACCCAGATTCATTAAACGATAAGGCGTCCCATCCTCTGCTTCAAAACGCGTATAATAGGCATTTTCCATTTCATTGCCCTTAGTAAAATAGAAAAGAGGCATGCTTGATGTACTTACCAAATAATTTCTAGCTGCGTCACGTACCTTTGAATTACTTGGATATAAACGGATAACATCACGTAAATCATTTTGAAACAAATCCGAGGTCGCCCGTAAATTTCCATAAACGCTCACGCTATCAGCTGCACGCATGCTACCCTGTTGAAAAGAATAAAAAGAAAAATCACCGTTAACCGAAGAAGCAGCACGTTTGCTATCGGCATAAATAAGTTGAGAATCACTTGGCCCCTCGCTTACATCTCCGCGCGGAAAAAATTCTTCTTCATAGGGAAGGTCGACGGAAGATCCCTGCACCCTCATTTTAATTTTCACCCCTTTTCTTTTTCCAAATGTCGCTGAATTTACAGGATTTAAATTCGACAGCAACTCTTCAGTATTGCTTGAACTTGCAAAACAGGACGTGCCTGACGTGAGCATAAAAGCGGCTGTTGCCGATGCCCATAAAGTTGTTTTAAAGACGGTTTGTTTTGACATAAAGACCTCCGTTAAGATTCATGATGGATTAGCTACTGATAAGAGTTCAGTAGTTGACCTTACGGGCGAAGATTTTAATGAAAGGTAAATAAAAGCTGAAGAAAGTGTTAATGACATTTTAAGATACAGAAAGCGTTGAGAGTTTTTTTTGGATTTATCTCGCTTGCAATAATGTTCCTAAAACTGTTATAATATAGATGTTACCTCGTGTAACTATGGTGATAAACGCTATATGTAATAGATGTTATGGACCCGGGGGCGGTACCCGGCACCTCCACCACTTAAGAAGACGGCGATTTGGGGTTATAGCCCTGAAATTAATGTCTGACCCGAATGTTTTTTACTTTTGGGGGTGAAATAGGATCGACATGCGTTGAAAGATATGGTTTTTGCTCGGCATTGTACCACCGTTATCGGACAGTATAAATATAAATGCAAAACGTAAAAACGCATTTAATGGTGTTCTTATTGCCGCTAACGATAATTTCGTTAACGACAACCGTATCGTAGCCGCTACTGCAGCAGCTGCCTAAGGTTAGAACATCCTTGCGGTTCGAGGGGCACCGGGCAACAGAAGCCCCTCACTCATTTCGCAATATAGTAGTCGCCATGATACTACGTCTCTCCTCACTTTTTCTCTTTTTATGCCGAAAAAAACTTTTCCTTTTAGGTTCTAAAAGGTAGACTAAGGCGATATAAAGCCGGGAAATAAAATATGTCCGCACCATACACTGTTGTTGCCGTTTTAGAAGCAAAGAAAGGCAAAGAACAAGCGCTAGAATCAGCCCTAAAAGCCGTCGTCGAGCCAAGTTCTTCTGAAATTGCCTGTTTGGAATATCGCCTGCATAAAACTATAGATAATCCTGCTCAGTTTGTCCTCTATGAAAATTGGGTCGGCAAAGAAGAACACCAAGCCCGGTTCAATAAGCCTTACATAAAAGACCTTGGATAAAAACTAGAAGATCTCTTGGCAAAACCGTATCAAGTCCTTTTTATTCAACAAATAATCGCCAATGCCTAAGTATGCGTACTTCTCCCTTTGTAAAAAAGACTTTTTCTGAGATAATAAGAAGGATATTTAACAAACAAGGATTTTAAAATGAAACAAACTTTCAAAACTATTATAGCCGTGTCCCTCGTTGTGCCCTCTCTTCTCATGATGACAGGTTGCGCGCGCAACATTGGCGCTAGCAATTATGCCTCCGCAGGTGTTGGCGAAGCCATGACATCATATGCCGGTGTTATTGCTTCCAAACGCCAAGTCCTTGTTGAGGAAGGTGAAAAACTTCAAGAGAACGTCATTGGCGGTCTTGCCGGTGGTGTTGCCGGCGGTGTTCTGGGGAATATGGCCGGAAAAGGCAGAGGTAATACCCTTGCAACCGTAGGGGGTGCGGCTGCCGGTGCGTTGGCCGGCGCTTATGCTCAAAAAGAGCTTTCAAAACAAGAAGCTTTTGAATATACGGTTCAATTGGATAACGGACAGCTAAAAACCGTTGTTCAAGGCCTTGATGTCAATTTACAACCCGGTCAACGTGTCATTTTACACGTTAGCTACAAAGGGCGTTCCCGCATTGTTCCTTTTCAAGGATAACGGATAATAAATTACCCCCTTCATAAACCCGCCTGTTTACGCACGCGGGTTTTGCTTATTCTATTATACTTAAAAGGAGATACTTCAGTCCGGTCACCAAAAATGAAGCGTATGCTTATAGGTGAGAAATATAAAAAGGGTATCTAAGGATTTTTTTTCAATGACTCGAATATAAAATCCGCTCATGCCCTCTCCTAATAGTAGTAGCACCTAACAAAAAGCGTCTCTTTATCAAAAGAGACTTTGTGGGTTTAAAAAGAAATATAAAATTAGAGTTTCTCGACCTTAAAACTTATTAATATTAAATAAAAAAAGACCCTGCATTTCTGCAGAATCTTTCTCATAAAGCAAGAGAGTTAAAAAGTTATGCGTCTGCGGGTGCTGCAGCTGCTTCTTTGGCAGGCGCTGCCGGTGATGCTTTTACATCAGCCTTAGGCGCTTTTTTCTTTGATAAAGAATAATCACGCTTTTCGGCAATGCGGGCACTTTTACCGCGACGATCACGCAAGTAATACAATTTCGCACGGCGAACAACACCGCGACGTTTGACTTCGATATCAATCTTTGGGGAATAAAGAGGGAATACACGTTCCACACCTTCTCCAAAGGAAATTTTACGCACGGTAAAAGAAGAGTTTAAACCGGCGTTACGCCTGGCAATACAAATACCTTCATAAGCTTGCATACGCTCTGTTGTACCTTCAATAACCTTAACGTTTACACGTATCGTATCACCGGCACCAAAAGCAGGAACTGTTTTCTTTTCGGCCAAAGCCTCGAGTTGTTTATTTTCAAATTTCTGTACAAGATTCATGACAATCCGTCCTTTATTCACTTTTATTCTTTAACTTAACGTTGTTAGGGTCCTTTTCCAAATAAGACGCCCATAAATCGGGACGACGTTCCTTGGTCAAGGATTCAGCTTGTTCTTTTCGCCAAGCATAAATTTCTCTATGATTACCTGATAGCAGAACTTGAGGCACATTGCAATCATTCCATTCACGAGGACGCGTATAATGTGGATATTCCAGCAAACCGGAGGTAAAACTTTCCTCTTCTAAGGATTCAGCCGCCCCTAAAACACCCGGTACAAGTCGAACGCCGGCATCAATCAAGGCCTGAGCGGCAATTTCTCCTCCTGAGAGGACAAAATCTCCCAAGCTGACTTCTTGAATATCCCAAGCGTCCAAAACCCGCTGATCAACACCTTCAAAGCGCCCGCAAAGCAAGCCGATTTCGCCTTCTTGCGCCAATTCCCGAGCAAGTTTTTGAGACAAAGGAATACCGCGGGGCGATAAGTAAATCAAACGTTTAGGCTTTTGATCCTTATAACAGGACGCCAAAGCATCATGAACGACGTCAGGACGCATGACCATACCGGCTCCGCCCCCACAAGGCGTATCGTCTACCTGCCTATGTTTACCATGGGCAAAATCCCGAAGATTAATAACCTCAAGATTCCAAAGTCCCTGTTCAAGGGCGCGTCCTATAACGGATACTCCTAAAACACCGGGAAAAAGTTCGGGAAAAAGCGTGAAAACTTTAACAGAAAAGGCCGAGTTTGAAGAAGTCATTTATTGTGATCCTCCGTCTCATCCGGATTCTTGCTTTTTCTCTCCGCTTTGTCGTCCCACTTTTCGTCGGAAGGCTTAAAGGGTTTCAAGTATTCGGCCAAATAAGTCGCGTCCAATATCAAAAAACCGGCCTCAACGTTGATCTCGACCACCCATTCTTTAAGAAAAGGAAGCATAACGCTTTCTTTATAGCCCTTAAGCTCCAGCTCAAGAATTTCTCCGGCACCAAAGTCAAAGACGGCCAAAACACGGCCAATCTCTTTTCTTTTATCTGTCGATAAAATCTTAAGCCCGATAAGATCCTCAAAATAAAAATCATTCGGTTCGGCAAGTTTGGGCAACTTATCCTTTAAAACATAAAGTTTTTGCCCCGTTAAGCGTTGAGCGGTTTCCCGATCTTCTACTTCTTTAAAACGCGCCACAAAAACGGTTTCCCTTGACACAACCTTAGGAGAACGCAATTTTAACAGAGTAAGCTTATCTTCCCCGTTATCCAAAAATAAGGGGCCGTAAGCTCCGACATTCTTTGGATCTTGCGTGAAGGATTTAAGCTTCACCTCTCCTTGAATACCGTGGGGCGCCATAATAACACCAAGACACACCCGTTGTTCTGCTCCTTGAGAGGCAGGATTACTAACGATTTTCAAATGCGGCTTAGAGTCGACCATAGCAAGAACATATACTTTATGAGAACAGAGGCTTTAAAAGGTAATAAGAAAAGGCTTTTATGGAATTTTCTATAAAAGCCCTTCCCCTAACATTATTCGCTTTTTGCTTATTCGGCAGCAGCTTCTTCTGCAGCGGGAGCAGGTGCTTCGGCAGCAGCTTTTGCAGCTTCCTTGGCGGCTTGTGCAGCGGCTATTTCAGCTTCTTTAGCAGCTTTAGCTTCTTCAATAGCCTTCAACTTGGCATCTTCTTTTTCCTTAAGGCGTTCTTGTGCCTTTGCCTTAGGAAGAGAGCGTTTTGGGCTTTCTCTGTATTCAATTTTTGGAGCCAAGCCAAGATTAGCCAGAAAACGAGCAACACGATCCGTTGGCTGTGCGCCTGTTGAAAGCCAATGTTTAACGCGGTCTTCTTTTACAACAAGACGCTCTGCATGGTCTTTTGGCACCATCGGGTTATAAGAACCGATGCGCTCGATGTAACGGCCGTCACGAGGCATGCGGGCATCAGCCACGACGATGTGATAGAAAGGACGTTTTTTTGCTCCATGACGGGCAAGACGCATTTTTACTGCCATAATATTTTCTCCATTTAATGAGTCGGTTGGTTAATTAGTTTATCTTTTAGGTCCAAAAAGGCCGGCAATACCTTGACGCATTAAGCCTTTTTTACCCATTTTGTTAAAACGCTTCATTGCCAGCATCATATCTTGATATTGCTTAAGCAAGCGATTAACTTCAGGGACACTTGTCCCCGATCCCTCGGCCACACGTCGCTTGCGCGAGCCGTTTAACAGTTTATAAAATCGGCGTTCTTTCTTTGTCATTGAACGGATAATTGCAACCTGACGCGTAACCATGCTGTCGTCTATACCCGCTTTACCAATCTTATCTTTAATCTTGCCCATACCGGGCATCATTCCCATCAAGCCGCTCATCCCGCCCATCTTTGAAATTTGGCCCAATTGAGCGGCCATATCATCTAAGGTAAAGACTCCCTTTTGCATCTTCTGTGCAAGAGCCTCGGCTTCGTCTTGATCAATGGCTTCTGCTGCTTTTTCAACAAGAGAAACAATATCTCCCATATCCAAAATACGTCCGGCAATACGATCGGGGTGAAAGGCTTCTAAGGCGTCAATGCGCTCTCCCACACCCACAAACTTAATAGGACACCCGGTGATTTGGCGCATGGAAAGAGCAGCACCTCCCCGCGCATCACCATCCACACGGGACAAAATAATACCCGTCACACCGATTTTCTCTTGGAAAGTCTTAGCGACAGAAACAGCATCTTGACCGGTCATGGCATCGGCAGCAAGTAAAATCTCCGTCGGCCTTGTAAGGTCGCGAATTTGAACCAGCTCATCCATAAGCTCATCATCGATGTGCAAACGTCCGGCCGTATCAATGAAAAGAACATCAAACCCCTCAAGGCGTGCACGTTCTTGGGCACGCTTGACAATCTCCAAAGGTTTTTCATCTTGAATAATCTCAAGGGTTTCAACACCCGCTTGTTTACCTAAGGTTTCCAGTTGCTCTCGAGCAGCAGGACGATAAATATCCGTTGAAACCATCAAGGATTTTTTCTTCTTTTTATCCTTAAGGTACTTTGCAATCTTTGCCGTCGTCGTTGTCTTACCCGACCCCTGAAGACCCGTCATCATGATGACCACAGGCGGCACAGCGGCTAAATTAAGCTCATTACCGCCCTCCCGATCACCGCCCAAAACCGTAATCAAGTGTTCGTGAACGATCTTGATAACCATTTGCCCCGGTGTCACACTTTGAATGACATCTTGGCCGATAGCTTTTTCTTTAACCTGAGTAATAAAATCTTTTACAACGGGAAGCGCAACATCAGCCTCAAGGAGGGCGATGCGCACTTCACGCATTGCCGCATTGACATCCTCTTCGCTCAAGGCTCCGCGTTTTGTGAGCTTGGCAAAGATACCGTTGAGACGATCACTGAGATTCTTAAACATAAGTCTTTAATATCTACCTATTTTTAACGACGGCGCAAAAAAGTGCATTCCACAAAAAATACGTCAGTGAGCGAACACTCGCCAACTGACGTTTTTCTAATGCCCTCTTAATCAACGAACAAACGGTCAATGACCACGTGCCGTGACAGGCGCATCTTTATAAAACAATATATTGATAAGGCCTTTATCGGTAAAAGTCAAGGAATTTTCTTTGCCCTAGCCTTTAGGAGGGGTATAGAAAGGAGGTGCTTTTTTTTATGAAGAAGCCTTCTATATACGGAGTTGAAACCTAAATTTAGGTGATTAGAATTTTAGAATGCACGTAAAGTAACTTCTGCTTTATTATAAGGGCACGGTTCCGTAGAATTCCCTTTGATGTCCCCCACTCCTTATTTTTACCCACCATCTCGGATATTTATTGACATTTAGTCATTTTTTTGTATTCTGCAGGAAAACTAATAACAGCACACTATTGAAGACTCATCTAAAAAGCTAACGATAAAACACATAGGATTTACTATGAAAAAAACTCTAAAAACCTCTCTTCTTTTATCATTTTTCTGCTTTACAAACATCTCTACTGCTTCGATACGAGTAGATGTTGAGGACAGGGATAAAGAAACAGTTCTAAAAAAATCCGTTCGCTTAGCAAAGGCTTTACCGACAGCACAAACAACCGGTGTGATCATATCTGAAATCGGCGAACTTTTCAGCGCCGTTGCACTGGATCCGTATACCCTCCTAACCTGCGCACACATAAAATCCCTTCAAGACGGATCCCCTATGTATTTTAATCTTGAGCACACAAATGAAAAAACATTTCGACTTGAAAAACAATTGTTAAAAACGCCCCCCTTTATCCCTGATAACTTTTTGTTCACTATTCCCGAAAAAGACTACATAACAATTAATCATAATAACGATTATTGCATTAATGATATACCTTTAACAGATTTATCGAGCATTTCATTTGAAGAAATACTGTCTGTACCGCATCCTATTTCCGGCCCTGATATTGCAATATTTAAATTAAGCAACCCCCTCCCCACAGATTTAACTTACCCAAATCTTATTCCGGAAGACTTCGACATGAATGCCTCATACGGTTTGTCCATTGGATTCGGACCGATGAAATATAATATTCAAGAGACCGGTCCCACACTAATTCCTCTGAATACAAACGGCTATTTTCCAAGGCACGTCATTAGCTGTAAGGTTAATTCATATTCCGGTTACATATACGGTTCCTATGAATCACTTCTTATGAACGGAAACGAATCTTTTATCCCTTCCTCCGAAATGAGAAAGACCGAAGGCCTGCCTGTTGGAGGGGATAGCGGTTCACCTTTCTTTATTGAAGACTCGGGCAACTATTACTTAGCCGGGATTTTTTCAACAACACGTGCAGGAAATACACATCATATAACGGATCAAGAATTACGTAGTAAGGTGAATGAATTGACACAAAACGACCTGACACAAAGGATATTTCCTTTATGGACGGATTTACGTAAACACATTAATTGGATTCAACAATATTTAGGGCCGATACAGACGGACTTAAGAGACTAACACATTATTTTAAAAGTATGTTTCACGCTTTCGACTGTTTTACGATGGAGTCCCCCTATTCTGCCAAACCTTATAGAAGAGGATTCTGTCGCATCTGTGATGCATTCCTTAAGGGAATTTAAAACCTATCATGCTCCATACCAACGGTTTGATAAATGGACTATAGCGCCTTTTTGATTTTTAAGAGGTCTGCCCAAGCGTGCTTTTTTTGCCCGGGAGAGCGCAAAAGATAAGAAGGGTGGAAGAGAACGGTTGAAGGAATAGCAGTCGGCTTTTCCTTTGTATCCAAAAGAGCTTCTGCGTTCCTGTCTTCTTCATTTACAATATAATCAAACCATTTGCCCCGTAGTTTACTCATACCCTCTTTGGTTCCAAGGAGAGTTTTTGCAGCCGTTGCACCGACAAAAATAAGCACTTTTGGCTTTTTAAGCTCAATGTGGCGTTGGATAAAGGGGAGGCAAATCCTTGTTTCTTCGGTAGTCGGCGGGCGATTTCCCGGCGGGCGCCACGGGATCACATTGGAAATGTAGAAATCATTTTTACGATTTTTACCGATAGAATACAGCATATTATCAAGAAGTTGCCCGCTGGTGCCGACAAAAGGGAGCCCTTGACGATCTTCATCGGCTCCGGGAGCTTCTCCGATAAGCATAATATCGGCATTAACGTTACCGTCGGCAAAAACCGTGTTCATGGCCGTATGTTTTAAACCGCATCCTTGGAAAGATTCAAGAGCTGCTTTAAGTTCCGGTAATGTTTTTGCCCCTTGCGCCAACCTTTTTGCATCATCAAGATGCGACTGTATTTCCTTAAGCTGAGGGGCAATAAAACGCGGCGGAAGAGATGGCGGCGTTTGAATCGGGCTATTATACGCCGAACTCCGCTCCCTATCCTGAACGTTTTTATTAACCGGAACATAAACAGAATCTTGTAATTTTTCAGGCGCTTGCGCTTTAGGAAGGAGTTTTTTTGCCGAATAAAGCTCGAGGTTAGATTTCAAAGACGGGAGATCGGCTATAGGGTCTCCTGCACCGACATGCTCTAAAAATTCAAGGGTAGATAACAAGGAAGAAACATCTTTTATAGATTTCATGCCAATCCTTTTTGCCTTGTTTTAAGATGCTTTTTGTTTTCAAAATTCTTTTTATCGGGCTCTATCGAAGTTGCTCTAAGATTTTAAGAACCGTCTTATCGGGGAGCTGGTTATCACAATTAATACGATAATCGGCTTCTGCATAAATGGGGTAATAATCTTCAATATATTTTTTAAGAATCTCTTCTTTTTCCCCTTGTTCCAGTTGGGGGCGGTGGTCGCGACGTTTTACCCGCGGCAATAAGGTTTCGTAGGCTGCATCCAACCAAACGGAAATACCCTTTGCCGCAATTAAATCACGACTTTCTTGAGGAATAAACGAACCGACACCGGTTGAAAGAACATGGGGGGGCTCATCTAACAGACGTTTAATGACACGCTTTTCAACATCTACAAAGGCATCTTCGCCGTACATTTCGTAAATATCGGATACCGAACACCCGGAAGCTTGTTCAACCTCATGGTCGGAATCTTTAAAAGGAACGCCTAAGGATTTTGCAAGGTAACGCCCAATGCTGGTTTTTCCAACGCCCATCATACCGACAAGAACAATGGTTTTTGGAATTTCAATGGACTTTTTTCCGTAAGACACCCTAGGTTCCTTTTCAACAATTAGATAACCTCCTTAAAGGGATACTTCGTCACAGAAAAAGGAGGATGAGTTTATTTCTAACAGAATATTTTCATTTTGGCCATGCTTATGGTATATAAAAATAAGATTCTGTTAAAAAAATAAGGACACGCATTATGGGGTTGGGATTGAAACTTTTTTGGGGAGCCATAGCTTTTGCTTTGATTATCGGCGCTATTTATCTTGCCGTTGCCGGTATCCCCTCCCCTGCGGTTGAAATCCGTAAAAAAATAGAGATTGAAAAACTTCTTCATTAACCTAATTTTTAAAGCTTATTATGGGACTAAAGGTCTAAAATGAAGAACGAGCTCAATATCTTCCTCGAAGTCCTTTCTGCCGAACGAGGGCTTTCACAAAATACATTGCAAGCTTATCAACGAGACCTCTTAGATTTTTTAACCTTTCTAAAGCAAGATACTTTCCGCTCCGTAACGCCTTCCCATATCCGCTCCTACCTTGAACATCTCCATGGCCGTGCTCTCGAGGCCGGAACCATCGCTCGACGCTTGTCGGCTTTGCGCCATTTCTACCGATTCTTATACGAGCAAAAAGCAATCACAGAAAATCCTACTTGTGATATCGAGATGCCTAAGGTTGGCAAAAGCCTTCCTAAAATTCTAAGCGAAAAAGAAATTATTGCCCTTGTAGAAGCTGCTTATAATACAGAAGGGCCTGAAGGCCTACGCCTCCTCTGCTTGCTGGAATTTTTATATGCAACCGGATTGCGCGTTTCAGAGCTTGTTTCCCTCCCTTGTTCTGACATTATATCTGCCCTTCGACGGGATCAGATCCCAATGCCCCTTGTGGTTCGAGGGAAGGGCAATAAGGAACGCCTTGTGCTTTTATCTGCCCCCGCCGTTAGAGCTTTAAAGGCTTATCTTGAGGTCAGGCACCTTTTTGATACCGAAAAAAAAGGCCTCGGGAAATGGCTTTTTCCCTCTACGGGCAAGCAAGGCTATTTGACACGTCAGCGTTTTGGGCAGCTGTTAAAAGAGCTGGCTTTTGAAGCCGGCATTCCCTTAGATAAAGTTTCGCCCCATATTATTCGCCACGCCTTTGCCGGCCATATGTTAAATAATGGGGCCGATCTTCTCTCTTTGCAAAAGCTTCTCGGTCATAGTGATATCGCCACAACGGAAATTTATACCCATGTTATGGGAGAGCGCCTTGAGAAAACACTGACTAACCACCACCCCTTATCCGATTTATAACTTGTCATTTAATTGAAAACAGATTAATAATGAGGGAAAACTTTACGCCCGTTAGGATGGATTTTCCCCATGGTAGCTCCCTTAGATTTCGAAAAAAATATTGCTGAACTTGAGTCTAAACTTGACGGTTTAAGAAATTTTTCCGGTGGAGACGGCGTTGACATTGCGAAAGAAGTCGGGCGTCTTGAAAAAAAACTTGATCGCCTTATGCATCATAAATATGAAAACTTATCGCCTTGGGAAAAAGTACTCGTTGCACGCCATCCCGAACGCCCCCATTACCTTAATTTTTTAAAAGCTCTCTTCGATGATTTTGAGGAATTATCAGGCGATCGTTCTTTTGCAGAAGACAAAGCACTTGTCGGAGGTCTTGCTCGCTTTGACGGCCGACCTGTTATGGTTCTTGGGCTTGAAAAAGGACATGACACGGAATCTCGCCTTAAACATAATTTCGGTATGCCAAAACCCGAAGGATACCGGAAAGCACGTCGCCTTATGAATATGGCGAATCACTTCAATCTCCCTCTTATTACCTTTGTAGATACTTCCGGAGCCCACCCGGGTCTTGAGGCCGAGGAACGCGGTCAGGCAGAAGCCATTGCCGGATCCATTGAGACAATGATGAATCTGAAAGTCCCTGTTATTGTTGTGGTCACAGGAGAAGGCGGTTCCGGCGGCGCTATAGCGGTTGCCGTCGGCAACCAAATTTTGATGCTGGAACATGCCATTTACTCTGTTGTTTCTCCCGAAGGGTGTGCTTCCATTTTATGGCGCACCTCCGATAAAAAACAAGAAGCTGCGGCTGCTCAAAAGTTTACGGCTCAAGATCTAAGCGCTCTCAAAGTCATTGACAGCATTATCGTTGAACCTCTTGGCGGCGCGCATCGCAATCATAGCCAAGTGTTCGCCTCTGTCAAAATGGCCGTTAAAGAAGCGTTGCAGAAAATGAACAACAAATCCGGTGACGAACTGCAAAATGAGCGCCGCGAGAAATTCCTTGCAATGGGCAAAATCGGCCTGTAAAGCGCCTAACGGCACAACTGAGAGACCCGGGTTTTCTATAATAGGTGAGAGCGAAGCATCCAAGCTGTCTTTTCATGGCTTGCGATGAGCCCTTCAAGCAGTCCCCGACTTCCTACATCCAGATCATCCAGCTCATGTAGACCTTTGCGGATATGAGAGGCTAGTCTTTCGTGATCATCCAAAAGATTTTGGATCATCTCTGCGTCATTCATATCCTCTTTCACTTCACGCAAAGTTGTTAGATGCAGAAATTCAACAAGGGTTCCCGGAGCTTTAAAACCCAGCGTCCTAATACGTTCTGCAATTTTATCAACGGAAAGGGCAAGGGTTTTATATTGCTCCTCAAAAAACGCATGGAGCCCTGCAAAATCCGGCCCCACAATATTCCAATGAAAATTTAAAGTCTTTGTATATAAAATAAAGGTGTCTGCTAAAACCACTTCTAAATGATCTGCCGTATTTCTTATTTTTGTTTTGTCTAATCCTAATTGAATCTCCATATTAATCCTCCAAATATCTATCCATATCCTTAATTTTACAGAAGAAAGGTTAAAAAACCGGTAAAGAAAAATATAAATTTTGGTATATCATCATAACAAACTCTAAAAGAATTTCCTATGGAGAACCCCTCATTCCCAAGGCTTCTATTTTATAAAATAGCTTTGATTTGTCATTTCCGCCTTGCAGATTCTTTTTAACGGCTCATGTCACCGGTGCCGTCTTTAATTGCTCTTTTACTTTAGGATTTTGTTTAGGAGAAATGAAAGCAACGGCTGCACAATTTGTATAAACGCTTATAAGGGTTCTCATAGGGTCAACAATAGCATCAACGGCAATAAGGATGGGAAGGATTGCCCCTAGGGGGAGTTGAAGAGGATTTAACACAATAGTTAAGGCTGATAATGTCAAAATTCCCGTTGCACCGGCCGTGCTGAGGCCTGCTAAGGTTGAGAGAAGAATGATGACGGCAAAATAACTTAAGGTGATTTCCGTTTGATAAACCCCGGCGATGAAAATAGAAAGAAAAGCAAAATACGAGATATTACCGAACCGCCCCAGTACGGCCCCCAAGGGCACCAATAACTTTGCTATACTTTGGTTAATGGGGATTTTATTCTCAAAGGCATCAAGAATAGAGGGTATGGGTAAAATAGCACTGCGAGTCCCAAAAGCAATGATAATAGGGTCTTTTAACGCCCGAAGGACTTCCATAAAACTACAGTTTACTCTCTTTTTGATAACCCATGTGCTTGCAATAAAGATAACGGAAAAAACAGCATAAATTTTTAAAATAAAACCGCCCATCTGTAACATAATATCGATACCGATTGCACTCGCCCCTCCCGCCATTAAACAAACAATTGCAAGGGGCAGCCAGACGGTGATACTCATAATAATCTTTTGGAAAATTGTTAAAGTCGTATTGCAAAAAGCCTGAACCTTTAAACGTTCGGATTTAATCAGATATGAAATAGCCACACCAAAGATAATGGAGAAAATAATAATCTGAAGCATATTGCCTTGTGCCAAGGCGTGAAAGATATTCTTTGGTACGGAACTCACAAGAAAATGGGAAAGTCCGCCGTCAACGGATTCAACGATAGAAACATTAAGTTCGCGATCTAAAAAGGCGGCGGAAGTTGTGATCTCTTTAATTTTTAGATTTCCGCTTCCCAAAAAACCCGCGGCCGGATCAAAAATATAAGCCAAAAAACAAGAGACCGCACTGACCAATACTGTAATAGATAAAATAATAAGCACCATTTTGCTGCTATGGACATCATCATTTTTGATGCATAAAAGGTTGGAAACAGACAGGGCAACTGCAGAAATAATAATGGGAAGTAACGACATTTCCAAAAGAGCCATAAAGGCATTACCGTAGGGCTCTAATGCCCCCCCCATAAAAGGGCTGTAAAATCCGATAAAAAGCCCTAAAACAACGGAAGAGATAATCACAAAAGGGTTTTGTAGAAAGCTTACAATTGATTGATAAGTGCTTTTCATTATTATTCGCCTATTTTTTATAAACATATTTTTCAAAGCGCTTTATAGAGTCTTTTATGTCTTCTCGTCTATGGACATACGAAAGATATAAATCAAGCCAATTTTGGAACATCGCCGCGTCTTTGTGAACAACCATCATAATAGGATCCTGCTCATCTTTTAAATTAATCGCCAAAAGATGATAAGAAGCATCTTTGTAAAGAAACATTGTACGCCTTACTTCAAGCTCATCCCGAAATGCCCCCCAGACCTCACCGGTAACAACTTTAGGGACGATATCCTCCGTCCAATCGGAACGGCCGTAGAGTTTAGCATCGGAAAAAAGGCGTTTTGCAAAATCCTCATAAGAGCTACCGGAAAGGACGCCGATAATAGCCTCTTTATTATTAAAGATCTGTTCAATAGAGGTTCCTTCTCCAAATTTCAAAAGTCGAACACGATTGAGCAAAACAGATTTACTTAAAGAACTGTAAGGTTTCGTGTAACGAACATTTTGTGCACGCGTTAGGGTCATACTTAACTTAGAAACGGCAATATCCGATAAGCCTTTGGAAACACGATTAACAACCTCATCAAATGTCTCGGCGTCACGGTTGATTTCAAGTGATAAATCGAGTTGTTTGGCAATTTCCTTTGCAATTTCAACATCAACGCCGATGAGCTCCCCTTTTTCATCAACCATAAAAAAGGGAGGGTGATCCTTTTTATGCATAGCAACTCGCAAAACGCCCCTTTTCCTTATGTCGTCAAAAGAACTATGGGCAAGAAGCGTTTCTGCTTTTATTTTCTGTTCTTGTTCACTAGAAAGCGCGTTAAAAGCTGCAAATAACACAACCAAAAAAGACGATATAAAACTTAATGGAGAGGCTTTCCTCACGTATTTATCCTTTACTAAATTATCACTTAAAATTTTAGATAAAAAAGAGTTAAGAAACAATGAAGAAATAAAGAAGAATGCAATTTTCCTAGGAAATCCAATATATTTAGGGTTTTCGTTCAGCAAGGCAAGGTTTTTAGAGCGCCCTTAGAAGAAAGGGTAAACTGAACTCGAGGCGGTAATCAATCCCGGAATGTGTCCCTTGAAACTCTTCATAGCAATGAGGAATGTTTTTCTCTAAGAGAGCCTTAGAGAACTTACGAGCGCCAAATTGTAAGCGGTATTGGTCTTGTGCCCCGCAATCAATGAAAAGAGATTTAAGCTTTTTTAAATTTTCCCCGTGGGAATCAAGCATTTCAAGAGGATCGTTTTTAATCCAGTTTTCCCAACGTTCCTTGATAATATCCATAGTTTTAAGATTAACCGGCAAGCGAATACCCAAATAATCCCTAGGGTCAGGGCTTGGGTCATAGGTTGCAGCCATGGCAAACATCATAAGTAAATGAATGTCTTCTCCCCTCGGTTGATCATTTTGTTCAAAAGATTCAAAAAATTTTTGAATGGAATAATCATATGAAGCAAAGGTGGTTAAAACCCGAGGCATATCATACAGATATCCGAGTTCAAACCCCATGTCACCGGATTGACAAGCAACCCCACTCCAAAAATCAGGGTGTCGCATGCCGTAAACAAGCGCTGCATACCCCCCTGAAGATTTTCCATAGACCACCCTCTTACCGGCGCCACCGCAAGGGTAAGAGCGTTCTAGTTGGGGGACAATTTCTTGCATAATGTGATCTTCATAAGGGCCAAGGGCGGTACTATTAATATATTGATTGCCGCCAAGACGCGTAAAACAGTCGGGAAAGGCAACAATGACGGGAGGTATTTTATCTTGTAGAATTAACGTTTCTATTCGTTCAGGAATGGATTTTGAAAAATTTTTCCAAGCTACTCTCGCAAGCCCGGAACTCGTATAGGGTGCGAGATCGACAAGTAACGGATAATGTCTTTCGGAAGAATAACCTGGGGGTAAATAAACAGGGCACTCCCGAATAAAAGGATCTCCCAAAGGATTCCTCTTCAAGAGAGTACTTTCTATGATCAGTTTATCTAATTGACCTTTTAACACTGTTTTCTAGCTACTTCCTAAGGCACCGACTTTTTTAGCTTTTAAACCTTTATTATCTTTGTTTGCTTTATGAACCTCGTCAATTGCTTCGACAAAGATACCGATTAAAAGATTAATAAACGAAAAAGCCGTGGCAAATAAGAAAGAAATAAAGAAGATCCAAGATTCCGGCATAACAGCAATGATAGGCTTCGTAATATTTCCGAAATCGTCAAAAAGCATTAGTTGGAATAAGCTCGCAAAGGAAATGCCAAGGGTTGTAAAGCTGTCTCCCGGCGCATTTTGGAACAGATAGTACCCTGCAACTGAAAAAGCATAAAAAACAATGGATAAAATCACTATACTACTGACAATTCCTTTAAAAGCATAAATTAAGGCCTCAACAAGCATTCTCATGGTTGGGAAAAAGACAATGATTCTAAAAACCATTAAAACGCGCAATGTTTTTAAAAGGGCAATATCGGTATTGTGACCGATAACGGCAGCCGTTACGACAACAAGGTCAAAGGTATTCCAGCCATACTCAAAGAAATGTGTTCGAAATACGATAACACGCAAGCTTATGCTAATCGTTAGAACGGTTAGGACGATAAAATCGATTTGTTGAATAAGAGGCTCATATCCCCTGACCAAAGCAGATTCAGCTTCCAAACCTAAGATAACAGCGTTTATTACAACTAAAAGCAGCAAAACAGAGTGCATAAATTTTCCTGTTATAAACGCACCGAGCTTTTCCATGGTCACTCCCTTTTTTTTATTATTGTTAGGTTAATGCTACACGGATTTGTTTTAAAATTAAATAGAAAAAGAAGTGGTGCCGCAGAGAAGGATTGAACTTCCGACCTCACCCTTACCAAGGGTGCGCTCTACCACTGAGCTACTGCGGCTAATAAAAAATCTTGAAATAAGATACTTCTTGTTCTATAGGATGATTAATGATCTTTCAAGGTGAATTCATGCTAAAGAACGAAAAAAAAGAATCTAATCGCGAGGAAGCCCTAGAGGCACAGAAAAAACGTGAGGCAGAACGCAAAAAGGAAAAAGAAGCTAAGCTGGCTCAAGCTCTGCGGGAAAATCTAAAAAAACGCAAAAGCCAGAAAAAACAGCGTGATCAAAACAAAAAAGATTAAGTTTTTCTGAGCACCCTTTTTATTTACGAGTTATGTTCTCAAAAAACCGGATTATTAACTCTCTCTTAATGATTTTATTTCACTGTTGTAGTGTTCACACAGGAGAAAAAAATGAACAATAGAACATATTACCCGAATTTTGAAAATGCATATCAAGCAGATTATCCGTATTGTGCTAAACAAGCTTATTATGCTTATAACCAACCCTATGGTGCGCAACAAAACTATGCACCGAACCAGTATCCCTATTATGCTAATCAAGCCTATTACGGTTATAATCAACCTTATGGTGCGCAACAAAACTATGCACCGAACCAGTATCCCTATTATGCTAATCAAGCTTATTACGGTTATAATCAACCTTATGGTGCGCAACAAAACTACGCACCGAATCAATATCCCTATTATGCTAATCAAGGTTATTACGGCTATAACCAACCCTATGGCGCGCAACAAAACTACGCACCGAACCAGTATCCCTATTATGCTAATCAAGGTTATTACGGCTATAACCAACCCTATGGTGCGCAACAAAACTACGCACCGAACCAGTATCCCTATTATGCTGCCGATAATAGAGATTACAAATTTTATGATAACGATGCGGAATATGTTCTTGAATATTACAATGCCGAGAAAGCTAAATACGATATCTCGGTTGTGGGTCATGAGCTGCGCCTTCGTTGCAGAGAAGAGGCTAAAAATCACCCTGAACGCTATTGGTCTTACTACCTTCCCGAAGATATTGATTACAGCAAAATGAAGGCCGCCTACAAAGAAAATGCTTTATATGTGTATTTTGCAAAACGTGCCGATATTGTAAAAACAATTTATAGCATCAAAGCTAGCTAAACTCCCAAAGAATAAAGGGGGCCGATAGCCCCCTATTTTTTTAAGGCGATATATGACATTTTTTCATCATGAAGCGTTTAGCAGAAACATCGGCTGGGTCTCAGAGTACGAGCAACAGGTATTGCGTCAAAAAACTGTCGCTATTGCAGGTATGGGTGGCGTTGGCGGCGTACATCTTTTAACCTGCGTACGTCTTGGTATTGAAAAATTTCGCATAGCCGATTTTGATATTTTTGAGACGGGAAATTTTAATCGTCAGGCCGGGGCAACTCTTAGCACTCTCAATAAAGAAAAAGTCGAATCCTTAAAAAAAATGGCTTTGGATATCAATCCCAATTGCTCCCTTAAAGTTTTCCCTAAGGGCGTTAATGAGGATAATATCGTTGATTTCCTCAAAGATGTTGACCTCTATATTGACGGCATTGACCTATTTGCCATGAAGGCGCGTCGGCTCATTTTTGGCCAATGCCACAAGCAAGAAATTCCGGCGATATCTGCCGGACCTTTAGGTATGAGCGCCGCTTATATGATTTTTACTCCTGATTCAATGGCATTTGAGGACTATTTTGATTTTAAATCCTGTCTATCGGAAAATGACATTGTCATCCATTTTGCCTTTGGCTTGAGTCCTGCAGGCTTACACAGAAGTTACCTCATGGATGAATCTCGTGTGAATTTTACGCAAGGAAAAGGCCCTTCTACGATCATGGGATGTCAACTTTGTTCCGGTGTTGCTGTAAGCGAGGCCCTTAAGATTCTTTTAAAACGGGGTAAAGTGTATGCTGCACCTTATTCTCATCAATTTGATGCTTACCGAAATAAATATAAACGTAGCTATTGCCCTTTTGGCAATCGAAACATTCTTCGAAAAGCAAAGCTTAAATTAGCTAAACAATTTATCGCAGACCTTTCTCGGGAACCTTATCCTTATAAAGATGATTACACAGATCCCGTTGACCGTATTCTTCATTATGCAAAATGGGCACCGAGCGGTCATAATGAACAAAATTGCTCATGGGAGCGTCTTAAGGAAAACTCTATAAAAATAATCACGTCTGAAACTTCTTCGCCTGCCAATAAACATGAAAAACAAAGGGTTACTCTTAATATGCTGGGTATCTTTTTGGAAACTTTAGAGCAAAGCGCTCACTTTTTCGGATATAAAGTGTTAACTGAGGGAGAACCTAAAAAAGAAAAAAACTCTTATATCTTAAACGTGACATTACAAAAGCTAAGCAAGCCTGTTGATAATTTAGGAGATTTTATAAAAGCGCGTTTTACCGACAGACGTCCTTTTAAACTAATAAAATTAACGACGGAACAAAAAAAATCCTTAGAGGCTTGCCTTGAAGGAAATTACAAAGTGTTTTGGAGGGAAACATTTATTGAAAAAGCTCAAACTGCCCGTCTTAATGCAAAATCTATGAAATTAGAGATACAGCATCCTCAATATTATGAAGAATTGAAATCTGCCATAAAGCTTAATAGCCGATTTAGTTCACAAGGTATTCCTGATAAATCTTTTAATTTCAGCTTTCTAACGCGTTATATTCTAGGAAAAATTTTACCGAATAAAGTCCTTTATACCCGCATGACTAAATTTGGTGCTTCTGTTATATCTATCGCAGAAACAAGTATAATTCCCGATATGTGCTCCGGCGTTCATATTCTTTTGACGCGCAAGGAAGAAGATATCAAAGACGTAAGCGCCAGCGAATTCAAGGTACAGGCCTTACAAGACGGTCGAATGATTCAACGATTTTGGCTTACGTCCGCCTCTTTAGGGCTGGCCTTACAACCGACCTTTATTCAGCTTGTCTTTAGCCGTGAACCTAATGGCGAGAGTTACATCGGCAACACGTCTAAATTTAAAAATGTTCTTAATTCTATTAGAAATCTATTTATTAAAACAAATAATTTACAACCTGAAAGAGCTGTTTTTGCAGCGCGTTTAGGAGTTCCTAAAGATCGACGAGTCTACTCCAGATCAACAAGGTCTGATTCAAAATGACGCGATTGATACCTAAGGCGCTCTCTTGATTAAGCTTTGTTTAAATTTTTTTGCATCTTTTTTACGACATAATAAAAGCTATTCCACGCCATAAGAAAAACTTCTTTATAGGTCACCGGAAAAACTGATAGAAGCTGATTTCCTTTAATAAAATCCGGATTGATTTCCTCAAAAAAACCGTCGTATGATTTTATCGTTTCCTTTGAAGGATTACGCATAAATTTCTTCTTCTTAAAATTATTCACAACTATAATATCATTACATAAACTGTAGTTCTCAGCGCCTGCAATTTTATTTGCAACAATCTTCATTATGGATAAGACTTCGTCGGGTGTCTTTTTTTGGGGGCAAGGAAAGTGATGTGGAAAACGCTTACCCATATTGTATGCTTTGGGCGTCGTCATGAAGACAGAGAAATATATTTTCTTACCGGGGAATTTGAACAAGGTTTTTAGATAAGATTGAAAAATAGCATGAGACGTAAAATTCTGACGTTGATATCTTTCACAAAAAACAACATTACCAAGATAAATGATAATAGACTTTTCATACTCAATCCATTTAACAGCAACTGTTCCTACAACTTCACCGCTTTTTTTCTCTGAAAAGACGTAAATAAGATCTCGGGCTTCTAAATATCGAGCCGCTTCTCCTATTTCCAAGTCAAAAAAAGAACGATGCAGCGTACAAATTTTATTTTTTAATTCACCTTGAAGAGCAGCCGGGTTATGCTGTGTAATATCGACCATTTTCTACCTCTTTCACCTACCAATAAGTATTAATTGTACACAAGACAGGTTAATATTTGGTTTAATTATTTTTTTACTTAAGGATTTAGGTTAAATATTACACTATGATTATTTATGTTGATGCCGATGCATGTCCTGTTAAAGATGAAGTTATAAAAGTAGCCGCACGCCATACCCTATCTGTTTATATGGTGAGCAATGCTTTTTTACGTAATATTTCAGGCTCCCGTGTACACTGTATTGTGGTCGCTGAGGGTGCCGATGAAGCCGATGATTGGATTGTAGAGCAAATCGAAGAAAGGGATATTTTTGTGACGGCCGATATCCTGTTGGCAGAACGATGCATTAAAAAGAAAGCCTCAGGCTTAAAACCCACAGGAAAAGAATTTACCTCTGAAAACATCGGTTCAACGGTTGCTATGCGAAACTTAAGCACCCACTTAAGAGAAACAGGAGAAATTTCCGGACACAATAAACCCTTTGATAAAAAGGATCGCTCTGCTTTTCTGCAAACTCTTGAAAGAATTATCCAACATAATCTTAGACATAAAAGTTAAATAGGGAGGTGAACCGTCACCTTAAGCCCGCCATGGCTGTGAGAATCGTCTAAGAAAATAGAGCCTCCGTGGGCTGTGATAATATCTTGGCAAATTGAAAGCCCAAGCCCATACCCCCCCGTTTCGATGTTTCGTGATTCGTCGAGGCGGACAAAGGGGCGAAAAACATCCCCACGGCGATCTTCGGGGATTCCCGGACCATTATCTTCAAAAACCAAAGTAATGGTTTTTGGTGTTACGCTACCTTGAAACCAAACGTGCCCGCCATAACGCAACGCATTAGAAATGATATTGGTAAGGGCTCGTTTCATGGCATAGGGCCGCCAAGTTACACTTGTATTTTCAAGACTTTCAAAGGAAGGTAAGGAAAGTTTGTCTTGGGGAAATTTTGTAAAAAGCTCTCTCAAAAAGTCGTCTATTTGGACTTGTTTTTCCCTTTCGGCCCCCTCTCCTTTTGCAAAATTAAGGTATTCCTCCACCATTTTTTTCATTTCTTGAACGTCTTCTAAAAGCGCCTTTTTTTCTTCACAGTCTTTTAAAAGCGCCAGTTCAAGTTGCATGCGTGTCAAAGGCGTTTTAAGATCATGGGAGATCCCGGCAAGCATTTCTGTTCGCTGCGTAATTTGCTTTTGAATACGCTCCCGCATTTGGTTGAACGCCCGGCCGACCCGTCGAACTTCAAGCGCGCCAACGGGTTTGTAATGGCTAACGTCTCGGCCTTTTCCAAATTCCTCTACCGCGTTGGCAAGGGATTGTAGAGGACGCACTTGATTGCGCATGAAGAGAACGGCAATAAGAATAAAGACCAACGGCGCACCGACCTCCCACCAAATTAAGAGGGACGTTGTTTTTGGAATCAGGTATTTCTTGTTCACATTAAATGTGTAAAGGTGCTGTTCTCCTGCAACTTGGACGATAATATCTCTTTCAAAAGCACGAAATCGGTAGGGGTGTTTCATTTTTTGAGACAAAGCTTTTTCTAAGAAAGAATCGGTTAGTTCATCAATCCATTCACTTTTGCCTAAGATATTTTTTGAAAATCCGTTTTGCAGAGGAGAACGTTTAACGGAAATAGAGTGATTGGTCTGAGCAAAGTGTTGAAGTTCTTTGAAAAAGTTAGGGCGGTCTTCTTCAAGGTCGGCTATTTCAACTAACGAAGAAATATTTCCGGCAATTCCCTCTGCAAGGGTTTCTGTAGTTTTTGACCAATGACGATCCCAAAAAACGATACCCGTTACCAACTGAACTAATAAGACGGGCGCAATCAGAATTGTTAAAGAGCGCGCCAGTAATGTTTCGGGAAGGATTGTTTTTAAACGTTTGAAGGGGCGGAAAGAAAAGGCGCTCAGTCGGGCCATAGGGCATATCCTTTGTGGCGCACGGTGCGCAAATATTTTGGTTGTCGGGGGTCGCTTTCAATCTTTTTACGCAATCGCGTAATTTGAACATCAATGGTGCGAGGACTTAAACTAACACCTGAATTATCGGCCAGCTCATCCCGTGAAAGGGATTTTCTGGGGCTTTTTGCAAACAGAGAAAGAAGATCGGACTCTGCAGAAGTTAAATAAATAATTTCATTTTGAGCGTTCTTTAACGTTTGCGTTTTTATGCAATAAGATAAGCTGCCAAAATGCAGATCTTTTGTTGTATCGATAAAACGCGGCTGTGCCCTTGCAATCAACTTTTCAATGCGTAAAACGAGTTCCCTCGGCTCGAAGGGTTTCGAAAGATAATCGTCGGCGCCGCATTCAAGGCCTTCAACGCGTTCTTCTCCCTCACCAAGAGCCGTCAGCATTAAAATCGGAAGGGCTTTATTGTGACCGTCATCTCCGGATTCCCTTAAGGACTCTGTAAATTCAATGCCGGATTCACCGGGCATCATTACATCCAAAACCATAAGGTCATAAGTTTCTTGCGCTAATTTTTCTCTGGCACATGCTGCATCAGAGGCGTCATCGACTTGAAAACCGTTTTCCGTTAAAAATTTTTTTAGTAACGCCCGTAATCGCTCGTCGTCGTCGACAACAAGGAGACGAGGCAAGGCAGGTGCGGAAAAGAAATTTTTAACATTATCGAGCATTGTCATACTCACAACATTACAAGAAAAATCCAAAAAGCCCTAGGGGGAATCTTGGAAAAAACACTTAAAGCTTTAACCCTTTATGGAATTCGCTTTTTCCTGTTAAGCCGGAAAGTCCATACCCGCACCCTCGGAAAGACTGCCCTTTTTTAGGGTAAAAAAGACAATGTTTCGGAAGTGTGAACGGCTATTTCAAAGGTCTTTCATGGAAATTTTACATTAATCCTTTGGCTCTGAAAGAAACATGTGTGTCCTTTGCAATAATAATATGGTCGTGAACCTGAATATTTAATTTCTCGGCAGCGCTTTGAATGTCTCGAGTGGCTTTAATGTCTGCTTGTGAGGGCGTCGGATCACCGCTGGGATGGTTATGAACGATGATCAAACCCGATGCCCCCAGCTCTAAGGCTCTTTTAATAACCTCTCGTGTATAAACAGGGGTATGATCAACGGTACCGGTTTGCTGCACTTCATCGGTAATAATTTGATGGCGCTTGTCCAAGAATAACAGGCGTAATTGCTCGTTCTTTAAAGATCCCATAGCGACCTTGCAATAGTCAATGACTTGGGGAAAAGTCGATTGCAGCGGGCCTATTTGCGCTTTCTCTCGAAGAAGTTTTTGAGCGGACGCTTCGACGACTTTCAAGGCTGCAACCCCTGCTTTTCCCATACCTTTATAACGAAGAAGCTCAATTTCTGACGCCGTAATCACACCGGAAAAAGTTTTAAAAGCTTTGAGTAAAGTCTTTGCAAGAGGCTTAATATCTCCCCGCGGAAAGGCTGCAAAAAGAACGAGCTCCAATAGCTCATAATCTGCTACGGCTTCCACATTTCCCACAAGAAAGCGCTCTCGAAGGCGGGCTCGGTGCCCTAAACGGTGTTGATCTTCTGCCACAGCAACCCTGAAAAAATTTTATTTATTAATCATCGTACTATACCCCCTTCCTATTTCAAAGAACCCTTTATCACAAAAAAACTATGAAAAATCCTTTACTCCTTCTGTAAGACGCGTAAAATATAAATTATGAAGAGATATATGAAAGATCTTGGCGTTGCCTTTTTTATCAAAGTGATCGCTTTGGTGCTCTTAGGTATTTTCTTTTCTTATTATAAAGACCTGTACCCTAAGGCGGAAATAAAAAGGGAAAACCTTTATAGTCACTCCAAAAAAGTACCGGAAGACGTCGTTATTAAAAATGACTAAAAAAATGGATGCCAAACAATGGATGTAAGTTCTCTCGATCTCTCTCGACTTCAATTTGGCATGACGGCCATGTATCACTTTTTATTTGTCCCCCTAACCTTAGGTCTTTCTTTCATTCTTGCCATTATGGAAAGCGTCTACGTTATGACGGGGAAAACCATCTGGCGAGATATGACGAAATTTTGGGGTATTTTATTCGGCATTAACTTTGCCATGGGGGTTTGTACCGGCGTTCCTTTGGAATTTCAATTTGGCACAAACTGGGCCTACTATTCCCAATATGTCGGTGATATTTTCGGCTCTCTTCTTGCCATTGAGGGTCTCATGGCCTTTTTCCTTGAAGCAACGTTTATCGGCCTCTTCTTTTTCGGCTGGAATAAACTCTCTAAAGTTGCACATTTAATTGTGACGTGGCTTGTCGCCTTCGGCTCTAATTTTTCCGCCCTTTGGATCCTCGTTGCCAACGGCTGGATGCAAAATCCCGTAGGATCGAAATTTAATCCCGATACCATGCGCATGGAACTCACATCCTTTTACGATGTCCTTTTTAACCCCGTCGCCCAAGCAAAATTCGTGCATACGGTAAGCGCCGGCTATGTCACGGGCGCTATGTTTGTCCTCTCTATCAGCGCTTATTATTTGCTACGCAAGAAACATGTAGAATTTGCCAAACGCTCTATGACCGTTGCGGCGAGCTTTGGACTTGCAGCGGCCTTATCCGTTGTGGTTTTAGGCGATGAAAGCGGTTACACCGTTAGCCAAGGTCAACGTATGAAGCTGGCCGCTATGGAAGCCATGTGGGAGACCCACGAAGCCCCTGCCGGCCTCACAATCCTTGGCATTCCCGATCAAAAGAACATGAAAACAGATTATGAAATTACGATTCCATGGGTTCTCGGTATTATTGCAACACGTACCTTTGACCAAAAAGTTCCCGGCATTAAAGACTTACTGGTCGAAACACGACAAAAAATAAGGACAGGCATTCAAGCCTATGCTGCTCTTCAACAGGTTCGGGCAGATTCAACGAATACCGGAGCTCGGGCAATCCTTGATGAAAATTCAAAGGATCTCGGCTATGCTTTACTCCTTAAGCGTTATACGAACGATGTGGAAAATGCCGGTGAGGACCTCATTGAAAAAGCAGCCCTTTCAACGGTTCCTAATGTGAGCATCCTCTTTTGGTCATTCCGTTTAATGGTGGCCGTGGGTCTTTTCATGATCGGCCTTTTTGCCGTTGCTTTTTACCTCTGTTCTCGCCATATGGCTCATAAAAATAAGATGTTTTTGCGCTGTGCCATCATCAGCCTTCCCCTTCCTTGGATCGCCGTTGAGTGCGGCTGGCTTTTAGCCGAACACGGGCGACAACCTTGGACTATTGATCAGATCTTACCGACTTTTTTAAGCGGCTCGAGCATTACATCAGGCCAAGTATGGACAACACTTATTGCCTTTGTCAGCTTTTATACAATCCTTTTAATTGTAGATATTATATTAATGAGAAAATACATAAAAATGGGTCCTGAAAAGGCCTTAAATTAAGAAAAATAAGGCCTGTTATAGAGTTAAGTGTGGGTATAAAATTAGAACGGCCTTCTAAGACCCTACATTTAATTAGGTTTACATTCGAAATTTGAAAGAGGGTAGCTCAATGCTAGATTATGAACTGTTAAGACTGATATGGTGGGCGCTTCTGGGAATTCTTCTCATCGGCTTTGCTATCCTTGACGGCTTTGATTTAGGCGTTGCAGGATTGCTTCCCTTTGTCGGTAAAACAGATGTCGAACGGCGTGTTGTTCTGAATACGGTTGGCCCCATTTGGGAGGGAAACCAAGTATGGCTGATCCTTGGCGGCGGTGCTATTTTTGCCGCATGGCCTGCCCTTTACGCTGTTTCCTTTTCTGGATTTTATCTGGCGATTTTCCTCGCCCTCTTTGCCATTATCATTCGCCCTGTGGGCTTTAAATTTCGCAGCAAAATGCCAAGTCCACAATGGAGAAATTTCTGGGATAGGGCTCTTTTTGTAGGCGGTATTGTCCCTGCTCTCATTTTTGGCGTTGCCTTTGGTAACCTCTTCCTTGGCGTTCCCTTTTATTTCAATGAAGAGCTCCGCTCCTTTTATACAGGCGGTTTTTTTGAGCTCTTGACCCCTTTTCCTCTTTTATGCGGCGTGCTTGCCGTTTTAATGATGCTCTTACAAGGCTCCACCTTCCTTGCCCTTAAAACTGAAGAAAAAATACAAAAGCGTTCTATCGCCTACGGGCAAGTTATTGCCCTACTAACAGCTATCTTATTTGCGCTTTGCGGGGTGTGGCTCTGGTCAAGCATTGAAGGATACGCCATTATATCCAAGATTAATCCCGCCGGCCCTTCCAATCCTGTGATTAAAGAAGTTATTCGTCAAACGGGCGCTTGGATGGCATGGCATCAATCTTACCCGTTGACCTATGCCATACCGGCTTTTGGTATTTTCACGGCTCTTATAACCGCTCTTTTATTAAGGACAAAGTGCTACGCCTGCGCTTTTATCAGCAGCTCTCTAAGTACTTTTTCCATCATTGCAACAGCGGGTCTCTCTCTTTTTCCCTTCCTTTTGCCCTCAAACACGCATCCTAGCCATAGCTTGACAGTGTGGGATGCCAGTAGCTCTCAGATGACGCTATTTGTGATGCTGATTGCAACCCTCATTTTCCTCCCCGTTGTCCTTGTTTATACGGCTTGGGTTTATCGTGTTTTAAGGGGCAAAGTAACGGAAAAAACCATCGGACAAGAAACAAACTCGTATTAAAAGGACAGTTAAATGTGGTATTTTACATGGATTTTAGGACTCAGCTTAGCCTGTGCTTTCGGCATATTAAATGCTATGTGGTTTGAACTCCAAGATGCTGAACGTCAAAAAGCTAAAGACCCTAAAAAAACCGACGCTTAGAAAATATTGCTAGTGCATAAGTGTAGTGTGCATACAAATAAAACATTTCGAGCTGTTTTGGGAGGAATCTACGGGTAATATTTTGTAATAAAAGTATATTTGCCCCCCATGTCGTCCCTCTCTTATAATCAAAGAGACTCCAATAAAAGAAATAAGCTCATTTATGCACTCTGTTTGCCCGAAACAAACGACTCTCAAAGCCCCCGTTTCCATTGAAGGGATTGGTGTTCACAGTGCTCTGCCGGCAAGGTTAGAACTTGTTCCCCTCGCAGCCAATATGGGGATCATTTTCGAAAGAACAGACCTCAAGACTAACAACCAAATTGTTGCCAGAATTACAAATGTTGCGGATACAAGTTTTTCAACAACTCTTGGTAATGCCCATGGCGTAACCTTAAGCACGGTTGAGCACCTTATGGCAGCTCTTTCAGCCTGCCAAATCAGTAATGTTTTAGTCAAAGTTTCGGGACCTGAAATGCCCATCATGGACGGTAGTTCCGCAGCTTTTGTAAACTTGATCAATACCGTGGGTATCGTCGAACAAGACGCGCCTCGTAAAATCATTCGTATTATTAAACCCCTTGAAATCAAAGAAGAACGGCGTTGGGTTCGTTTAGAGCCGGCGGAAACTTTCAGCTTTCAATTGAGCGTTGATTTTGGCGGACGAGAAGGTTTGCAGCCGGAAGATCATGTTTATGACTTTTCAACGGAATCCTTTGCCACAGATATTTCACAAGCTCGTAGCTTTGGTTTTTACGAAGATGCCCAAAAGCTTTATGCAGCAGGACTTGCAAAAGGTTCCTCCCTTGATAATGCCGTGGTTATTAAAAAGGGAGAGGTCATGAATAAAGACGGCCTCCGATACAAAAATGAGATGGTACGGCACAAAATTCTTGATGCCATGGGGGATTTTTACCTTACAGGTTCTTTAATTCAAGGGCGCTGCGTCGGTTTTAATATTGGCCATGAATTTAATAACCGTCTTATGCGGAAGCTTTTAGACGATAAAACAACCTATGAACTCATCGAGCTTGCTGAACTTTCCGCCGACCAAAAAGAAGCCCCTTCAAAAACCGATAAAACCTTTGTTACCTTTGCCTCTTCTCCAAAATCTTTTTTAAAGCCGCAATCCGTCGCAGCGCTGTAGCTTTTACCTAAATAGTCTCCTCCTAACGTAATCATCCCAAAATAATCCCGGACGTCATCCTTGTGCTCCGCACCTATAAACATAGGCTTCCTTGCCGTCGCGTAGGCGAAATCTTTTTAAAAAGACTATACCTCTATTATCAAGCAAGGCGTCACTTTCTCCTTGAATACCGAGTGTAACATGCTATATTACAGACGATCATGGATCGGGGCGTAGCGCAGCCTGGTAGCGCACCACGCTGGGGGTGTGGGGGTCGGAGGTTCGAATCCTCTCGCCCCGACCATGATTATCCCCCCTTTTTCTTTCAATTACTATGTCCGAAACGCCTCTCCCCTCACCCCGTATCGCATAAAATTTGAGTGTCTGCTTCAAAAAAATATTAAGCTGTCTTTATGCCCTAATTCTTGTTGCCCACATTGTACATTTCTTGAAAATTATTTTGAAAAGATATAAAAGCTCTCGAAGCAAGTGAAATCATAACTATTTGAGAAACTTAAAAAAAAGAGGCTCAAAAAGGCCTCTTTTATAATTCTCAATAGAAAGATTTTTATTGAGAGGGGCCGTGACAATGACCGCAGCAACCTTTAACTTTATAGGCAGCCGTTAAAGTCTTTCCGTTATTCATTTCAAGGGTTACGGGAATTTCCGTCCCTACTTCTAAGTCTTGTTTAAGATCGATAAGCATGACGTGATATCCCCCTGACTTCAATTCAACTTCACCGACAGTGTCTTCTGTTGAACCGGGGAGAGCGATAAATTTTACAGGGCGCATCTTATGAACGCCATTGTCCTCGAAGGAGGTGTGAAGCTCAACGGTATTTGCAACGGGGCTTCTTGCTTTTACAATGCGGCAGCCTACTTCACAATTATTTTGAATCAGCACAAAAGCAGCTGAATTCTGACCTTTTTTAGCTTTCCGTGCAAAAGGGTTCACAAGGGTTACTTTTTCCTGTTCAAACACAACAATACGCTCTTGGACTCTTTCTGCGTCGGCATGTAGTGCGCCTGAGGTCGCCCCTGCGATCATACCCAAAGTCACGGCACTTAGCCTTAGAATTTTTCTAACATTAATCATTTTACACGGCTCCTTATTTTGTAATTTAGCCCCACTTATTAACATAAGTTTCTTGGTTTTCAGGACGTTCTGCTGAAAGAAACGGTATCATATCCTCAACACGCTCGACAAGGGTGAAAAGATTTTTATCTTCCTTTCGAACAAATTTATTATTAACAAGAACTTCCATAGCATCACAAAAAATCGGCGACCAATAACGATTAATATCGAGAATAAAAATATATTTTTTATGGAGACCGACTTGCTTCCACGTTAAAATTTCGCAAAGCTCATCCAATGTGCCGAAACCTCCCGGTAAAATGGCAAAGGCATCGGAGCGTTCGAACATCATCTGTTTACGCTCATGCATACTGTCCACATAATGGAGTTCCGTAATTTCGGAAAAGCCGCCCTCATGACTGTCTAAAAAACGCGGAATGACGCCGCAAACTTTACCGCCGTTCTCCATACAAGCTTTAGCCATAAGACCCATAAGGCCGACGCGGCCGCCACCATAGACAATTTCAACACTATTTTTAGCCATCAACGTCCCCAAATCACGAGCAGCCTCATTAAAAACTTCAGGGCAGTCATTTGAGGCGCCACAATAGACGCCGATAGATTGAATTTTAGTCATTTTTATCTCTTCTGTTTTTCTATGTTTCTTTTAAAAAATTAAGCCTGTTTTTAAGGCAGCCTCAAACTCGGCTTTGTAGCAAGATCCGGGGTTTTCTCATCATGTTTCTTAATGAGTTTATCTAATTCCTTTAATCCCCTGTCTAATTGAGGGTCAAGACCCTTGGCATAATCCTGAGGTTTAAACTCAACTTCGATATCGGGATCAACGCCGTAATTTTCAATATTCCAACCGATATCTTTAAACCAAAAAGAAAATTCAGGTTGCGTTGTCATACCGCCGTCGACCAATCCATGGCGAGGCCAAATACCAATAACACCGCCCCACGTACGTTTTCCAATAAGAGGTCCCAAGTTCATCAATTTAAAGTTATGGGAGAACATATCTCCGTCGGACCCGGCATACTCGTTGGTCAAAGCAACCATCGGCCCCATGGGAGCTTGATCGGGATAAGGCGCCATGCCGTTCCATCTTGTCACATCATATCCCAAGCGACGTCGTGCCAGCTTTTCAAGGAGAAGCTGTGATACATTGCCTCCACCGTTAAAACGCACATCAACAATGAGCCCCTCTTTATCGACTTCTTGCAAAAATGAGCGATGAAATTCTGCATAGCCCCATGAACTCATATCTGGAATATGAATATAACCGACCTTGCCCTTGGTCTTTTTAGTCACGTAAGCACGGTTATTTTCAACCCAATCTCGATAGCGTGTCGGATATTGATTACGCAGGGTTTTCACAAATACAGTGCGTGTCTTTTTTGGTGTTTTTTGTGCCGCAACCTCAAGCTCAACCACTTCTGCCGCTTTATGCAACAAGACTTCATAGGGTGTTACGTTCTCATTTAAAGGTTCTTTGTTAACGGCAAAAAGAAGATCGCCTTCAACAAGGTTAACTCCCGGATGCGTTAAAGGAGACGAACAATCAGGATCCCAAGAATCTCCCGCCGAAATATTGGAAATCACGTAAGCTTTATGTTTTTTATCCCATGAAAAGTCAGCCCCAAGAACGCCGACACTCCAGCGCGGTGAAGGCTTGACGTCTCCTCCAAAGGAATAGGCATGGGACGTTCCCAGTTCTCCTTGCATTTCCCAAACGATATCAGTGAACTCGTCACGTGTTGAAACGCGCTCAACCAAAGGTTCATAGCGATCAAAGACCCTTTTCCAGTCAATATCGGCCATATCCTCAACCCAATATTGATCCCTTTGCAAGCGCCAAGCTTCTTTATACATTTGCCCCCATTCTGCACATGGGGTCACCATTAACTTAATACGCTCTAAGTTGATCCAACCCGATTTTTCCGCAGGCGTCGGATCTTCTTCCGGTTTGCTTCCGCCCTTAAAAACACGCAAGCGCTTACCGTGGAGTGTCAAAAGATGGGTTTTTGTCACATTAGTTTGGATATGGTCAACACCACCGGCAACATCATCGGTTTTTAAGGTTTCAAAGTCAAAACACTCAAGATTATTAAGGCTCTCAGCGCCGCGTTCTTCTGCTTCAAAAGCACCTTCGACAGGACAAGAAACATAATAAACTTTACCCTTAGTCGCGCATAATCCGCCATAAATTCCGGCCTCAATCGGGAATTCAAAAAGACGTTTTTCAATGCCTTTAAGGTCAATTTTAACTTCAATCTCCTTTTCGGCTTCGTTGTCTTTCTCAGCATCTTTTTTGCCTTTTTTCTTGCCCTTTACCTCGTCTTCTTTTTTCTCTTCGTCTTCAAATAAAGGATCTGCCAGTTTCAAAAACGGCGATGTCGTTTCTGACGACAGCGGAATTGCATACAACTTTGTTGCATACATAAAGGAAAGCTCAAAATGCAATGCATCATGGACAGGATCAAAATAGCGATGGGATAAGAAATAAATATATTTACCGTCGGGATCAAACACAGGGGACTCATCAACAAGAATAGGCGTTGAAATTTGGGTCACTTTTTTTGTTTTTACCTCAAATAATTTCACAGCCATTTTCGGGCGGTCGATGGAAACGGAATAGGTAAACCACTTACCGTCAGGAGACCAATCTCCTCCGGCCGGACGTGAAAATTTACTATTATCAATCTTGGTCATCGTCCATTTTTTAAGGTCGATAAAGAGAACGTCACTTCGATGGTTAAAGAGCACAACGCTATCGTTTTTAGGATTCGTCCATAGCTCAAGGACACGGCCGATATCCATTTTTTGCTTTGGTTTAGAGAAAAGTTTTGACGTTTCCGCATCATAAATTTCAAGACTTTCATCCCCGGCATTATCATTCACAACAAGGACGCGCTTACCGTCGTGGAGCCATTTTGGAAGACGATAACGAATCCCGTCCTTCGCACCAAATTGTAAAACAGGTCCGTCCCAATTGCCAAAAATACAGGCTTTTCCTCGGGTTACCACACTTAAGTGGCCGCCTTTGGGATGCAAGTCACAACCTTGAAAATAACGGGTTGGCGCAAAAAATTTACGCGCTCTTTCGGGGCGGTCGCTATAATAAGCAATATCTAACTTACGGTTTTTTCCCGTTGCAAGATCAAGGACCCACAAATCAGCCCCCGCATGATATACAACGGTTTTACCGTCACTTGCTTGATTCCGCACATAATAATCGGCATGATTTGTGAGGCGTTCGATATCTTTACCGTCGGGTGCGCAAGCATACAGATTACCGATCCCTTCATGGTCGGAGCTAAAGACAATTTTCCCGTCCTTATTTCCCGTCGATTGCACCCAAATAGGTCGTGCCAGATCCCCCTTTAAATCTACGAGTTTTTCAAAAACCCCGTTCCCTTTTTGATCCACCCAAAGATCGCCTGCCGTTCCGCCGCGATAACGTTTCCAATAACCGTATTCCCGATAACCGTGACGTTGGATCACAGCACCGCTTGCAAGAGTGTCACCCTTAAAACTAATGAAATTCGCCGGCCCTATATTGAGCTTTTCAGGCACGCCGCCTTTTGGTGAAATTTTCCAAACCACATTCCATTTTAAAAAGGGCTGTCCGTAGGAAGACGAAAAATAAATACCGTCCTTAGTCCACGCCAGCACCGTCAGATCATCCCCCATATAGGTCAGTCGACTGATTTCTCCACCTGCGGCAGGCATGATATAGAGCTCACTATGCCCCTCGTCCGTTGAAGAAAAGGCAAGAGTTTTACCATCCGGTGAAAAGACAGGCGTTTTAATTGCGCCCTTATTATAGGTCAATCTCCGTGCTGCAGCTGCCCCTTTTTCAACTAAAGGCAAATACCACAAATCCCCCTCGCTTACAAAAATTACAGTCTCGTTAAACACAGTCGGATAGCGGTAATAACCTTGGGTCGACATTCAGAAAGCCTTTTTATTGTTTATCATAATTCCTGAAGTATAACCTTTAGTTTGAAAGCTGTCCATGGATTGGAAACACTCTTGCTTTAAAAAAAGACCTCTCCTAGAATAAGAAAAAACGGCCTTATAAAGTAGCATCTTCACGAACGACCGGGATAGCTTTTGACACCCGTGGCCGGGAAACTTGTACCGATTCAAAAAGTGTTGCCGTGAATTTACACATTGAAGTCGAAGAACCGGCAGGACATTTTACATGGCTCCTTGAAAAAGAAGCCTATCCCGCAGGCGATGAAAAAGGACGCCAAATTTATTTAAGAGAGGACTAAAATATCATGGGCAAAAATATCACGATTATCATCCTATTGGGGCTTATCGGCTTTTTCGGTTACTACCTGTTTAAAACACAAACTCCCCCACAAGACGGATCTCCGGCGCTTGTTCAGCGGGTAAAACAAAAAGTAAGTGTGGTGATTTATTCAAGCAATAGCTGTCGTTATTGCCTCATGGCTAAAGACTTTATGGAAAAAAAGGGCATACAATTTGAGGTTAGAGACGTTAATATCGGTAAGAATGCCCGAGAAATGAGCGAGCGCACAAACGGCTCACGCTCCATTCCTCAAATTTTTATTAATCACAAACATATTGGCGGTTGGGCCGAACTTAATATGCTGGAACAAAAAGGGCTATTGGACTTAATGTTAGCAGGTCAAAATGTAAGATTTAACAAATAAGTAAACGTAAATCGACAATATAAACACCATGAAAACTTTCAAAGAAGACCCGGTAAAAGTAAAAGAATTTTTTGACCTCCTTGCAAAGGCTAACCCCGATCCTCAAACAGAGCTAAACTCCGTGAATCACTATACCCTTTTAGTGGCCGTTGCCTTGTCTGCTCAATCAACGGATATCGGGGTTAACAAAGCCACCAAAGAGCTTTTTAAAATTGTAACGACGCCGGCTCAAATGCTCGACCTTGGGGAAGACGGCCTTAAACAGCACATTAAAACCATCGGCCTTTATAATACAAAAGCCAAGAACATTCTTAAGGCTGCCCGCCTTTTGCTGGATTTTCACGGGGGGGAAGTGCCCGATGACAGAGAGGCTCTTGAGGCGCTACCCGGAGTCGGTCGAAAAACCGCCAACGTTATTTTAAACGTTGCCTTCGGGCATCCGACTATCGCTGTGGACACCCACCTTTTTCGCCTCGGCAATCGTATTGGCATTGCCCCCGGAAAAACCCCCCTAGAGGTTGAGAAAGCCTATGAGAAAATTATTCCAAAAGAACATATTCACGATGCCCACCACTTACTTATCCTTCACGGACGTTACGTGTGTAAGGCCAAAAAGCCCTTGTGCAACCAATGCCCCGTACGACACTTATGTCCCTATCCGTTAGAACATTCCTAGAAAAGGCTCATCAACACAAGGAATGCATTCCGAATTTTACGCCGACGTAATCTTATCAAGATGCATTTTTTTAGATTCTTTCCAAATTCCTATACGTTCTTCAAAACTCATTTCTTGAGGGTTTAGGTTCCGATCTCCCACAAACTTTTTGTAATGCTCAAATCGTTCTCCCAATTTCTTGAGAGAAATCGCCAAAGCTTCCTCCGGGTCAAAACCCAAATAACGAGTCAGATCAATAGAAGCAAGAATAAGATCTCCTAATTCTTCCTTAAGGTGGTTGGGATCATTTTCTAAAACAGCTTCTTTAACCTCTTGAAGCTCTTCGGAAACCTTAGCAAAGGGTCTTTCACAATGATCCCAGTCAAGGCCAAAACGATTCATTTCAGATAGCTTTTCTACGCTCGGCTTAATTGTCATCAAAACACCCGTTCAATTTATTTTATATAAAATACATATCATATGTTTTATATAAAATCTACCGAGGGGCGTCTCGGGCTAATCCTCACCCTGCGCTTTTGTGAATCCGTCTTCTCCGTCAAAGACGTTCAAGCGTTCCGTATGCATCCAGCTATAGTTTTCCCCAATGATCTTAAGGAGTTTAAGGGTAAGCTCAAGATCCATTTCGCCGTCCCCCTTCATAAGAAAACGCGCTCGGCAATGATCAACCATATCCGGTAAAAGCCCGCCGACACTCGGGAAAATTTTCACGCCCCGTGAATCAATCATTTTAAGACTCAAAGGCATGCCCGCAATAAGTCCTTCAAGAGCCTCTCCCAAGGCATTAACCTCTTGAGTCGTATCAAGAAATATATCCAGACCGACGGTTTTGCGCGTTTTTGTTTTTACATAAACCCGTTCATCGGAAAGGTTGGGCATGTTAATGGGCTTGTAATCGCGCTTGGGCCAAGCAGAGGACGTGCGGCCAAAGCGCTCAATAATGGCATCGGTGAAATCAGTCGTCGACACTGCCCCCTCGTCTTTGCGCACATCTTGGGTATAAATACCGTCTTCAAGGGTTGCTAATACAGCTTGTTCAATGGTATAGGCCGCATCAAACTCTCCGATATGGCGCAACATCATCACCCCGGAAAGCAATACGGCAATGGGATTGATCACATTTTTGCCCGCAAAAAGAGGTGCCGACCCATGCACAGCTTCAAACATAGCAATGCCGGTTCCAAGGTTAGCTCCGGGGGCGAAACCAAGGCCGCCCACAAGACCGGAGCCAAGATCACTTAAAATGTCGCCGTTCATATTGGTCGTGACGATGACATCAAATTCTTCCGGTGTTCTAACCAACTGATGGGCGCAATTATCCACGATAATATGCTTTGCTTCAATGGCCGGGTATTTTTTTGCAATATCTTCAAAGGCGCGTTTCATCATTCCTTCAGAGAATTTCATAATGTTCGCTTTTGTCGCACAATGAACGGTTTTACGCCCTTCAGCCAGAGCCAGTTCAAAGGCAAAAGTACAGATTTTTTCACACCCTTTTCGAGTAATCAGCTTGAGGGTTTGTGCCACACCGGGCGTTTGCATATGCTCGATCCCCGCGTAAAGATCCTCAACATTTTCTCGCACAATCATAATATCGATATGACGCCCCCTGTAAGGCGTATCAATGCCCGGGAATTCTCGAACAGGGCGCACGTTAGCATAAGTTTCAAAGAGTTTACGCAATGTCACATTGGCACTTTTCTCACCGTACCCGACAGGTGTTTCCAGAGGCCCCTTAAGAAGGAGGCGCGTTCGTTTAATGGATTCAAGGGTTTCTTCAGGCACACCGGAGGCAATACCGCGTTTAAAGACTTCAGCTCCGGCTTCACACACGTCCCAATCGATTTTCACACCCGTAGCATCAATGATTTTTTTCGTTGCACCGACAACTTCTCTGCCGATACCGTCACCATAAATCAGTGTAACTTCTGTGGACATTTTATGATCTCTCCCTTAGGTGTTTTTATTATTTGGCTACAGTCTACAACAGGCTTTAAAAATCAGGAAAAGAAAACATCTCCGGCGCTAAATTTTCTAAGAACCTCTTGCCCTTCCTCTTTGCAAGTCAAGACAAGATAACCCTTTTCATCAAGGTCGTAAAAACACCCTTTAATAGAATTTTCCGCCCCATGCTCATACCCTTTCAACGTAAGACGATCATGAGCCGGATCTCGACGCCTTAACCACTCTTTTCGTAAGGGAGAAAAACCCTCGTCTTCAAGTGTTCTGCGCCAATGATCAAAAGATACGCAAAGTTTTTTAAGGAGATCTTCGGGTTTGATATCAAAATCATAAACGGATAAGTCGGTTGCTCCATAGGGTGTGTCAACGGGATGGCTTTTTAAATTGACGCCCACACCGATCAGGAGCTTTAAGCCCTTTGACGTTGCCTCAACTTCAAGAAGAATTCCGCCTATTTTTTTTGAATCTAACAAAAGGTCATTGGGCCACTTTAACGTTAAAGAAGGATAGGATTTTGTTAACTGTTCAACGGCACCATAAAGGGCAAGAGCCGTTACATAAGAAAAAAGGGGCGCATTTGAAAGATCATCCACAGAAATAACAAACGTGGCATAAAAATTCCCGAGAGGTGAAGACCAAAACCGTTGCTGACGTCCCCGGCCCTTCTCTTGTTGCTTTGCAAACACAACATATCTTTCCGAAGACTCCCGACCCAAGAGCTCCTTTGCCACGTCCATAGTTGAAGAAACAGAATCAAAGCGGCGAATTTTCCAAATCATTTAACGTAGATAAACTCCAATTTCAAGGGTAAACAAATGTGGCATTATCACATAAAAAGTGACCAAGAAGGTTGAGAGCACAAGGACTAACTTTGTTTGTATCGGTACGGTTTTATCAACGGCCATCGTATGCTCACCCCCAACAGGCTCATCAAAATACATAGCTTTAATAACCCTTAAATAATAACCGGCAGAAACAACACTCCCTAATACGGCTAATATCACAGCAAGGTAATGATTGCCGCTAACAGCGTTTTGAATCACAAAAAGTTTTGCAAAAAAACCGGCAAACGGGGGAACACCTGCCAAAGAAAACAAAAGGACGGTCATGCAAAGAGCAATCAAAGGGGCATCCTTTGAAAGCCCTGTTAAGTCCTCAATGTTTTCAAGTAACTGACCGCGTTTTCGCAAAGTCAAGAGCGCTGCAAAAGCGCCAATAGTCATGATGACGTAAATAATAAGGTAATTAAAAATATTCTCAAACCCTTGAGCATTTAGGCTTAAAAAGCCTAATAAAGCAAAACCCATATGAGAAATAGAACTATACGCCAATATGCGCTTAAGTTTCCGCTGAAACAGAGCGGCAAAAGCCCCTACAAGAATACTAAGAATAGCAAGTGCCGAGAGAACCGGCGTCCATAAAGAAGCCTGTGAAGCAAAAACAGTTGCAACAAAATTTAGCAACAAAACAAAGCCGGCAATCTTAGGTGCTGCGGCTAGAAAAGCCGTAACAGGGGTCGGTGCGCCTTCGTAAACATCAGGCGTCCACATATGAAAGGGTGCTAAAGATACTTTAAATCCAACGGCAACCAAAATCATCATAAAGGCAATCCCGACAGGTACGGGTAGTTCGGATGTATTCGCCAAAACCGCCGCCATACCGTTAAATTCCGTTGTGCCTGTAAAGCCGTAAAGATACCCGGATCCAAAGAGGAAAAAAGCCGTTGCCAAGGCTCCCAATACAAAATACTTTATACCGGCTTCGCCGGATGCAGGGCGATCCCTTGCAATAGAAACCATGATGTAAAGGCACAGGCTCTGCATTTCAATGCCCAAAAAGGCCGAAATCAAATCATTGGCCGAAATCATAATCATCATTCCAACAGTAGAAATCAAAACTAAAACAGGATATTCAAAACGGTTCATTTGCTCCCGTGGAAAATGTTTGAACGTCATATAAAAAACGGCACCGACAGCGAGTAGAACGACACCCTTCATGAGCTGTGTAAACGGCGTTACTTTAAACATCTCATTGAAAGAATAGGCATAATTTCCAAAGGACGAATAAAGCATAAAGAGCGCCAAACCGATGCCCACAAAAGTGATATAATAGACCCCTTCTCGTTCGCTTCGTTTTTGAAAAACGCCGACCATTAAAACCACAAGAGCCCACATAATCAAGAAAACCTCGGGCATGCCATGGATAAATTCGGGAAGTAAATTAGGCGTCATTAAATCGTATCCTTTTTAGGAGCCGCTCCAATAGGCTCTTTGTGCTTTTTAAGGCTTTGTTCGAAGAGAGAAACCTTTAAAAGCTCCTTTGCTTCAGACGTTTCTTTAGCCTTAACATAAGTTAATCCTCGCTGATAAGAAGACAGCAACCGAACCACACTTTTATCGGTAATATCCAATAAGGGTTGAGGGTAAACGCCAAAAATAACTATAGCTGAAACAAGAGGAATCAAAACACCCTTCTCAATTTTCGTTAAATCGGTCATCTTTTTAAGCTCGTCCTTGCTCAAAGCACCGAAAATCACTCGGCGATACAGCCACAACGCATAGGCGGCTCCCAACACCATCCCCGTCGCAAGACCCAAGGCCAAAAAACCGTTAATTTTAAAGGCCGCCATAAGAATCAAAATCTCACCGACAAACCCCGTTGTTCCCGGCAACCCAACGGAAGCAAAAGTAAAAACCATAAAGCCAAAAGCATAATAAGGCATGCGTTCCACAAGACCCCCATAACGATCAATCTCTCTGGTATGTAAGCGATCATAAACAACCCCGACGCACAAAAAGAGAGCCGCAGAAACAAGGCCGTGACTAATCATTTGAAAGACAGCTCCTTGAACCCCCTCTTGCAAGAAAGTAAAAGTGCCGAAGGTCACAATTCCCATGTGCGCGATAGACGAATAGGCGATCAACTTTTTCATATCTTTTTGGACAAGAGCCACAAGAGAGGTATAGATTACAGCGATGATGCTCAAACCGAATATCAAAGGTGCAAAGTAATGGGAGGCCTCCGGAAAAATAGGCAGGGAGAAACGTAAAAAGCCGTATCCTCCCATTTTAAGCAACACTCCGGCCAATAAAACTGATCCCGCTGTCGGTGCTTCGACGTGGGCATCGGGCAACCAAGTATGAACAGGCCACATCGGTACTTTGACGGCAAAGGAGACAAAAAACGCAACCCAAAGCCACATCTGCATATCACGACTAAAATGATACGCCGTTGCCTCTTCAATGCCTGTTCCTCCCGTTTGAAAAAAGATTGCCACAACGGCAACCAACATAAGAACAGACCCTAAAAAGGTATATAAAAAGAATTTTAAGGAGGCATAAATACGGCGCTGACCGCCCCAAATACCAATGATGAGGTACATAGGGATTAAAACCCCCTCGAAAAAAAGGTAGAAAAGAATGAAATCAAGGGCACAAAACATACCGATCATCATGGTTTCAAGAACCAAAAAAGCAATCATATAATCCCGCACACGCCGCGTAATAGACTTTCGACTCGCCAAGATCGCCAAGGGTGTCAAAAAGGTTGAAAGGATTACAAACAATAAGGAAATACCGTCAATACCGACATGATAGTAAGAATTAAGACCGCTAATCCAACGCACTTTTTCAACAAATTGATAATCTGAGGTTTTTGTATCAAAACTTGCAATCAGCAGAAGGGATAGAAAAAAAGTAACCAAAGAGGTAAGTAATCCGACAGAACGGGCATTGCGCGCAAGAGTTTCTTCATTTCCCTGCATAAACAAGAGAAATACAACCCCAAAAAGGGGAAGGAATATAATAATCGAAAGAAGCGGAACAATTGTCATAATTTAGTATCTCTTTTTATTCTTATAAGCTTCTACAAAATCCTAGCGGAAAAATACCCAAGCAACTAATAAGGCAAAGCCCACCAGAAAACACAAAGCATAATGGTAGACATAGCCGCTTTGCGCTCGACTCACTCGATTCGAGGCTTTCATCACTTTATCAGCAATGCCGTTCGGGCCATAACCGTCAATGATGTCGCCGTCTCCCTTTTGCCAGAAAAAAGCGCCCATTTTTTGAGACGGTCCCACAAAACAAAATTGATAGAGTTCGTCAACATACCACTTATTAAGTAAAAATCGGTAAATGGCTTTAAATTTCTCAGCCGCCAGCGCCGGTAAATTTGTTCGATAAAAATAGAAGAAATAAGCGAGACAAATACCGATAACAGCCGCAATTAAAGGAAGGTAATGGATCAACAAAGGAACGTGTTCCGTCGAGGATTCTCTAAAAGCGATCGCGCTTTTCCAGAAAGCCTCTTGGGTGAAAAACCCTTCGCCTAAAAAGCCTGCGAAAACAGCACCGACGGATAAAACAAGCAAAGGAATCAACATGGTCGCCCCCGGCTCGTGGAGATGTCCGAGGACTTTCTCATCGGCTCTGGTTTTTCCGTTAAAAGTCATAATAAGCAGTCTCCAAGAATAAAGAGCGGTCAAGAATGCTGCCCCGATTCCAAGCAAATAAGCATATTTTGCCGGCAAACCTTCCCCAAACCACGCAGCCGTCAAAATAGCATCCTTAGAGTAAAAACCGGCGAAGAAAGGAATGCCGGCAAGAGCCAAACTGCCAATCCACATCATGGCATAGGTCGCCGGAATGGCACGCCAAATCCCGCCCATGCAACGCATATCCTGCTCGTCCGATAAAGCATGAATTACCGCACCGGATCCAAGGAACAATAGCGCTTTGAAAAAAGCATGGGTAACAAGGTGAAAAATCGCAATATTATAGGCTGAAAGCCCCGCTGCAAAGAACATATACCCCAACTGACTGCAAGTAGAATAAGCAATAACTCTTTTAATATCATTTTGCATCAAAGCAATGGTACCGGCAAAGAGCGCCGTCGACGCGCCAATCACAATGATAACAGACCTTGCATAGGGTGCTAACTCGTACAAAGGGGACAACCTGGCTACTAAAAATACGCCGGCTGTGACCATGGTTGCCGCATGGATCAAGGCAGAAACAGGTGTAGGGCCTTCCATAGCATCGGGCAGCCACGTGTGCAATCCCAGCTGTGCTGATTTGCCCATAGCGCCGATAAAAAGCAAAATTCCGATAACTTCAAGGCGATTAAACTCATGTCCAAAGACCATAAAAGTTAGGGAAACCGACGTATCAAGTTGAGATAGGATTGTCCCGATATCCACGGTTTTAAAAGTCAAATAGAGCGCCGCAATACCCAGTGCCAAACCGACGTCTCCTACACGGTTCACAATGAAAGCCTTCATAGCAGCAGCATTGGCACTCTCTTTATGATGCCAGAACCCGATCAACAAATAAGACGCAAGCCCCACCCCTTCCCAACCAAAGAATAACTGAATAAGGTTACCGGAAGTCACTAACATCAGCATAGTAAAGGTAAATAAACTTAAATAAGCCATGAAACGAGGCACGGCCTTGTCATGATTCATATAACCGAGGGAATACAAATGTACGAGGAAAGAAACAGTTGTCACAACCGTCACCATGGTGGCGGTTAAAGGATCAAAATAGAGTTGCCAATCAACTTTAAAATTACCCACATGGATCCAAGGACAAAGTGTCACAAGATGAGAAACAAGCTCCCCTCGAATCACATCTAAAAAAATATGCCATGCGCTTAGGGTCGAAAAAGCCATGAGGACAACGCTCACAATACCGCTGATACGCTTTCCCGCTAAATTGCCGACACTGCCTACAATTAGAAATCCTAAGAGAGGAGCAAAAACGGCAACAATATAAGTGTTATATGTCATTTAATAATCCTATCCCCTCATCACGCTGATATCTTCAACGGCAATGGAGTTCCGATTTCGGTTATACACAACAAGAATAGCAAGGCCAATGGCTGCTTCTGCAGCCGCTACAGTCAGGACAAACATCGTAAATACTTGCCCCACGAGGTCTGTTAAATGCACGGAAAAAGCAACAAAGTTGAGGTTCACGGCCAAAAGCATTAACTCAATGGCCATCAAAACGTTAATGATCGTTTTGCGCCCCCAAAAAACCCCAAAAAGTCCTAAGGAAAATAAAATGCCGGACAAAACGAGATAATGATTTAAAGACATTTCGAAATTTTCTCCCTACTCTATACCTTTGCCCAAAGGCATATTTTGCACAATTAACGTCTCCTTGGGACATCGGCTCACCTGATCGATAATGTCCTGCTTTTTAGCACCTTCGCGCCTTCGATGAGTCAAAACAATAGCGCCGATCATTGCAACAAGTAAGATAATGCCGCAAGATTGAAAAGCAAAAATATAATCCCCGTAAATGATCTGTCCGAGGGCGTGGGTATTACTGACAAGATCCGTTGGCGGCTTTGGCGAGGCAATAAGGTCTTCTCGTAAAGGCGAAGGTATCCAACCAAGAGCCGTCGTAACAAAAACGGTCATAAAAGCCGCTCCTAACAACAACATAAACGCTAAGGAATCAACAAAGCCGGACACAATCGTAAGAAAAGCTTTATTTGTTACCGTCTGTGCCGCATAACGTGCAACGAAACCCGTTACGATCACACTAAGAAAAACAGGGGCAATAAGAGCGTTTGGAGAAAAAAGAGACCATTTTGAGGTTTTGAGCACGGACAATAAAGCATCCGGCTTAAATTTAATCCCCTCTTGTATCACATCAACAATCGGCGCAATTGCCAACATAACAAGGGCTACCGTTAAGAAGATAACGCCATAAATTACAAAGGCTGACAATGTTTTAAGAGCCGCAACAAACCGCGTTTTTGAAAAGACGGAGCGTTGTTCTTCGGGGGTAACGTTCATCATCATCACAACAAATAGAAACAAAACGGCAACGGCACCAACATAGACAATAACTAAGAGCATCGCTAAAAATTCGGCTCCCATGAGGATAAAAAGTCCTGCGGCATTGAAAAATGCGAAGATCAAAAACAGGACGGAATGCACAGGGTTTCGAGAAAAAATAACGGCAAGGGACGCCCCTACCAAAAACGTTGAAAAAATATAAAAAATAATTTCCGTCATTATGTTTATTATTCTTATTGTTATTTTGTGTTTATACCCTCCCAAAGTTATTCTCAAAAGGAGGACATTTGTAGTCTATCAGGCTTAACGCGCCCTGCCAACCATAGGTATTATTTTTCTTCTTACAAAACTCTTTTAATCCCCTTATTATTAAAAAAAGTCATAAAGGCTATCTCACATGCCCCTTAACGAACAGAAAAAGCAAGGCGTCATTTTCGAATTCACCCAATGGGGGAATTGCATCAAAGTTGTGGCCGTTGATACAATCACAGGCTTAGAGGTCACGATCATGGGTCCCAAAACAGCTTCCCAAGCCTATCTTGAACGCATCGCCCTTACAAAACTACGTTACGCTCTTAATAAGCAACGATCTTCCGACGGCTAAAGGACGATAGATAATTTTAAAAAAAACCGAGACATTATGTCTACACGCCTCCTCTATAATGCTAATCTTCGCCGTTGGTGCATGACCGGAATCTTTTGAAAAAGGCCCTACAAGCAAACCAAGAATAAAATCATCCCTCCTTACAAAATCACTTGATTACCCCTTGTATAAGAGCGTGTTTCAGCTTGACATTAACGGCAAGAGGCTATAAAAGAAAATAAGATTCTATTTTTGGAGAGAAAAATGAAAGTTGTTAGTTCCCTAAAAACCCTTAAAAACCGCGATAAAAACTGTCGTTTAGTTCGCCGCCGCGGTCGCCTTTTTGTTATTAACAAAAGAAACCCTCGTTTCAAAGCTCGTCAAGGTTAATTTTGATTTCAACCCTTTAACTCACTAAGGTTTTAAGATGGCTCGCGTTACCGTTGAAGATTGTGTAGAAAAAATTCCAAATCGCTTTGAACTGGTTGTTACGGCGGCGCAACGTGCTCGACAACTTGCTGCCGGCGCCCCGCTTACCGTTGAGCGTAATAATGACAAGAATGCTGTCGTTTCTCTTCGTGAAATAGCAGGTAGCACTGTGGATATTGAAAAACTAAACCATGCAACCTTGATGGCTTTCCGTCGTCAAATTGCCCATGAACTTTCCGAAACCGAAGAGGCAGATGCAAGCTCAAGACCGAGCAGCAGTCGTTTTGACCTTAGCCTAACGGGTGAAGTAGATGAAATGGAAGCAGCTCTTGAAGCAGAGTTCTCTGAAATCGAAAGCAACATGCAAATAGAAGATGCCTCCGATGTCATGACGGATACGTCGACAGAAATCTAGTTTTTTATAAGAATTTTTTACCTTAAACAAAATAATCCTCTAAAACCCCTGTAATTTTCAGGGGTTTTTTTATGCCCGAAAACCCTGAACAGAGCGGACTTTTGCGTATACGAAGTATTAACGAAGTGCTTGTAATCGCACAGATAGGCGGTTATAGAAAGGCTTATCCCTTCTTAGGAACTTCCGGTTCTTTTTCATTAGACGCAGTGGTTTTAGGAAGCCCTGCAAGGGATTCGGATGTATCGGTTAAAGCCTCCGAAGCTACTTCCGGTAAAGAAGGAGCTTCCTTTTGAATTTTCCGCGATAGAACTCGAGGCCAAGTGGTTTCAAGAATATTTTTTTTGATGCCGTCCAAAAGCTTTGTATACTTATCCGCGATCGTTAATTGACCTTCTATTTTCCCCTTAGATATCTCAATAGATGCAGGCGTAGATAGAATTATCTCAAAGGCTTGGCGTTTTTCAGGATCCGTAATCCCTTCTCCATAATCGGCTTTCAAGGTTCTGAGGCGTTCTTTATCTTTAAGATGCGCCGCAGCAACGGCTATATCCAAAACAGCATCAACATCAAAGGCGTTTTCAATTTTTTTTCCTTTAGAATCTTGCAACATTTCTTCTAATAAAGGAAAAGCATCCTTCCAGCGGCCTTGTGCCATATAAATATCGGCTCGCAAACGATTATCTCTTTTCGACTCTAACCCTTCAAGAGATTTCAAAGCTTTCTCTTTTTCAGATAATGCCAAGTAAGTGACTGCTTTTATAAACTTTACCTCCTGTTCAAAGGCAACATAATCAGGGCTTTGAGATCCCCCTTTTGCCTCAAACGGCTTTATGCGATTGAGCATTTTAAGGGCATCGGGTGCTTGATTAACAGCAAGATACAATTCGGCCAAACGCTTTAAGGTAAGGTTCATAAGGTAGAGGAATTCCGGTTCTGACAATGTCTTTCGTTTTTTTTCAAACCGTAAATACTTGGCTCTCTGCATTAAGGTTAAAATAGCCTGCTCTATTAAACCGACCTTAGTATACAATCCCGTTATACGATCAATAATTTCCCCGTAACGCTTACCTTTTGGTATTAAGTCTTCGAATTCATAATAATAGGCAATTTGTTTTAAAAAAGGCTCATCTTGCATCTTCATAAAGGAGTCGTAAAATAAATCTCCCGCCAATTTCATATAAAAATGGCTTTGTTCAAGTTTCCACAAATAATAACTGATAGCGCGCAAAGCTCGCAAAGCCTTATCCGTTTCCCCTGATTTTCTATAAAACTCTGCTAAGGTTGCTAAAAAGCGTTGTTCGACAACATCTCCTCGCCACGTAAAGAGCATGGACTCTAAGTCTTTTATGATAGATTGCAGGGCCATGTTCTCTTTATCAACTAAAGCCAATCGCGCTAACAGAGCAATCTTTTTATTAGGGCTAAAGGTCAATTTTGTATAAGTTTTTCGAAGCGGCATAAGAGGATTGACAATCCGCTTTGCTTGGGCCTCATAATACCGAAGGCTATCAAGCTCTCTTTTACTTAATAAATTTGTATTAATGAGACCTGCAAAAAGAGGATTCTTAAAGTTGCTTTCAACTCTAGCTTCATAAGCCTTAAGCGCAATATCATTTCGAATAATAGGCGGTAATCCTTGTATAAACTTATAAGCACGCACATATTTGGTCAGTGCCGTATCATAGCGCCCGAAACGCTGCTCTTGAAAAGCCAGTAAAACATCACGCTCGGCTTCTCCGTCAAAATCTCCGTCATTACTTAAAAAGGAATCATCATCCGCATTATGTGCAAGAGCCTGCGCTAAATCTAACATTAAAATAAGCTCGTCTTGGCTAAAAAACAAAGATTCATGCCTCTCTTTAACCAACCCCAAAACACCAATTGCCTCATAGTATTGACCCGTTGCCATATAAAATTTAGCAAGCTCTATTTCTTGCTGCATACGCCGATCTTCTTTTGTTTCAATGGCTACGGCGTTTCGCATAACACGACCTACATGAAAGACATTATCCTTGGGGATATCATACTTCGCTAAATCCACCAGCGGTTGCAAAGAAGCGGGGTCACGGTTTTGAGCCAAGTCATCCACGGACGAAATGACACCTCCCGATTTCAAAGAAATAACTGTTGCATGATCTTCTTTATCAAGTTGAACGACTAGATTTTCAGGATTCTTTAAAAGATAAACAAGGCCTTGGTAGCTCTCCGGAATATCAAAAAAGGGTGTTTTGTAAGACTGATCAATTCCTCGATTAGCATCCGGTTGGATCGCAAATGTATCCCCTGTTTTAGGATCTTGAAAGGTAATCAGGGGTTCATTTTCATCATTAAGGATGTGAAGACTTTTTTGCTCCTTTTTTGGTGTTATAACTAAAGGATAAAGCGCGGGCGTTTTTTCACTATCCATCTCACCTGCAACCAAAAACCATTCGTCTCCCAACCGATTAATGATCAAGTCCTGTGGTTCTTTCAGCTTAAATCTAAGAATAGTTGCGGTAGGGTGAGGGATAACCGAAATGCTTTTGAAATGAGTTTGTGGGAAAGTACCGGGTAAAAAATTTCCAAGGGCGTTGAAAACCAAATAACCTACATCTCGATAAAAAAATAAGGAAGCTTTTGTTGCTTCTTTCCACTCGAGTGTAATCCGGTAGAATTTACTCGTCTCCTCTCTTTTTGTTAGAACCGTAACGGCCTTTGACTGTCCTATCGGGGGCTTCTTTGCTGAAGCCGGTTCTACCTTTTGAGAAGATATCGACTCATTTCTTTGGATTTTAAAGGAAGGGAGATCCGGCGGTATAATAACAGCATAAACAGGTGCATAAAAGAGACTCCCCAAAAGGACTAGAGTCCTAATAACCGTTATTTTCTTAAGTAACGCCGTCATTGGCTTATCAAACCTCACTGTTGAGGTTATTTTAGGACAGTTTCCGTCAGAGTCCAATAAAAAACTACGGGGCAGTCCGCCTATTCATGACGTCAAGGCTGATTTTCATCCGGTTACCGTCGTGTTCTCTATGGAAGAATCTTCCATAAAATTCTACGGCATGACAACTGAAACATCCGCGTCAACATGGAGGGTGATATCGTTATTGGTATAAATGGTATAGGTTTGCCCCTCAATGGTGGTTGTTCCCGAATTAGAAAAGGTATTTTGAAAAGTTAACTGAGACGTAATATCTCCGTCTACCTGCATTGAATACCCTTGTCCTGCCACATTATTCACAAAGTTACTATCAACAGTTAACGTACTGTTTGTAAGATCTAAAACTTCAATATCTGTTATAATGTTGTTTAGAGTTGAAAAATCAAAGTTCTGATTCGTGAACGTCACTGTGTCCCACCCGCTTCCACCGTCTACGATCATATCATCAATATCGAATACGAAAGTATCGTCTCCGGCCTCACCGAAAAGCCTATCATGACCCGATCCGCCGTCAAGGAAATCGCTTCCCTCTCCCCCATAAAGGGCATCATCACCCGCAGAACCGTAAAGGGAGTCATTCCCCGCGCCACCATAGAGGGTGTCATTGTTTTCACCGCCGTCAAGAAAATCATTTCCGTCTCCGCCATAAAGGGTATCATCACCGTCACCCCCGTAGAGGGAATCATCGCCTTCTTCACCATAAAGTCGATCTTGAGCGGAACCGCCATAAAGGGCATCATTTCCGACCCCTCCATAAAGCGTATCGTCCCCGTCTCCGCCATCCAACAAATCATTCCCCGCGCCTCCATAGAGTTGATCTTGGCTATTCAACCCGTAAATAAAGTCATCTCCGTCTCCACCAACTAAGAAATCATCATTACTTGTACCATAAATAGTCTGCCCCGGATTATCAGCCGGAGGATCATCAGCAGGAGGATTATCAGCAGGAGGGGCATCAGCAGGAAGATCGTCAGCCGGGGGATCGTCAGCCGGAGGATCATCAGCCGGAGGATCATCGGCCGGAGGGTCATCGGCCGGAGGGTCATCTACCGGAGGATCATCAGCCGGAGGATCATCGGCCGGAGGGTCGTCAGCCGGAGGATCATCAGCCGCCGGATCCGCGGATACCGGCAAGCCTTCTTCACCTAAAAATAAATTATTAATATCAAAACGGGGCTGCGTAAAAGAAAAAGTATGTTGTGATAAATCAGATAGAGAGACTTGAACATCTGCAAGGTTGGAAAACCCCGGGCTCAGGGCAAAAGCCCCTTGCAATTCATCACGAGAAAAAGGTTTCAGCACCTCTTCTTGAAGAAAAATTGTGTTGTCTTGTTTTGTTTCCAAGGGAAGGTTGAAATTAATACGATCACTATCTAAGTCAAAAAAAGTCACCTGACTAAAGAGTGCGTCCGCTCCCTGTGAAAAATCCGGCCAAAAGGGGTATGTGTAAAGATTTGATAAATCCTGTGAGATCAAATCTTTTTCTGCTTCCATTTATTTTAATGCTCTTTTCCTGCCCGTTTTAGGTTCATTCTAACACTAAAGGATTAATATAGCATTAAACTATATTAAGTCTCAAAAGTACGAGACGGATTCAAACCCGAGGCACAAGACCAAATTTAATCAGTACCGTAAGTTAGGCGGCGTCTTTTTTGTAAATCTTATCAAATTGCCCCCAAACCCCGGCTGAGCCTTCCCAAGTCCCTTGTGTCGAAGCTTTTGAGTATTCTGTTGCCCGTTGTTCAAAAAAGTTTGCGTGCTCAACGCCATTGAGAATTTCCGTTAACCAAGGAAGCGGATGGGGTTGTACTTGTTCATACCCGTGGCCGTCATAGCTAAAATAACCAAACTTTGTCGGCAAACGCAACTGGGTCAAACGCCAATCTGCAATGTAGCGAATATAGCTTTTAATATCTTGAGCCGTCATACCGTCAACGTCTCCCAGCTCAAAGGCGAGTTCAATGAACTTATCTTCAAGGTCAACCATGGTTGTGGCAACATCAATAATATCGTCTTTAACAGATTGCGTTACGGCACCTGTTTCCTTAGCCCACGCATGATACAAATTCACAATGCCTTCACAATGCAAACTTTCGTCCCGCACGGACCAAGACACAACCTGACCCATCCCTTTCATTTTATTATGACGGGGAAAATTGAGCAACATGGCAAAACTTGCAAACAAGGCCATTCCCTCCGTAAAGGCTCCAAACATAGCCAAGGTACGTGCAACGTCCCCGCAAGTGTTCATACCGAAAGAATGCATATAGTCGGCTTTTGCCGTCATCGTTTCATAGTCTTTAAAAGCTTCGAATTCAGTATTAGGCATCCCGAGGGTTTTAAGCAACAAAGCATAAGCATCAATATGGATCGTCTCTACATTGGTAAAAGCGCTCAACATCATCCGAATTTCAAGAGGCTGAAAAATAGGGACATAACGCTTTAAATAGTTTTCGCCCACTTCAATGTCAGATTGGGTAAAAAATCGAAAAATTTGCGTTAAAAGATTGCGCTCCGTATCCGTTACTTTATCGGAATGCCAATTTTTTACATCATCCCCCAAAGGTACTTCTTCGCCAAGCCAATGAAGCTGTTGTTGACGTTTCCAGCAATCATAGGCCCAAGGATAACGGTCAACCGTATAACACTCTGAAGGGGTCAAGAGCCCGACCTTACCTGTTCCGATCAATTCTAAAGGATTCTTTGTGATTAATGACATAATTCTATTTTCCATTCTTACTTTTTATTGGCAGGCGAGGCATTCTTCATAGTTTGTTTGTTCGACTTGTAACTTTTGCTCAGCCTCTCCTTTTTCCTTAGAACCGGCAAACTGAGCCCGTTGAATTGATTGAGAACGCGCATAATATAAACTCTTCAAGCCCAATTTCCACGCTTGGCGATGGAGCATCATCAAATCCCATTTATTAATATCAGGCGGCAAAAAGAGATTGACCGACTGTCCTTGACAAATAAAAGGGGTGCGATCTGCAGACATTTCGATAACCCATCTTTGATCCAACTCAAAGGCGGTCTTAAAAACAGCCCTTTGATGTTCAGTTAAAAAGGTCAAATGTTGAATAGAGCCCTGATGCTCTAAAATCGACTGCCATGTCTCCGTCGTATTCTTCCCCATCTCTTCAAAGAGAGCTACAAGGTAAGGATTTTTGACCGTATAAGACCCGGATAATGTTTTATGGGTATAAATAGTGGCCGGAACGGGTTCAATGCCTGCGCTGGTTCCCCCGCAAATAATACTAATAGAAGCGGTAGGAGCAACAGCCATTTTATGACTAAAGCGAGCTTGCACATTACGCTCGGCAGCATCGGGACAGGCTCCTTTTTCAAGGGCTAACAAATAAGACGCTTGATCTGCGGCTTGTCGAATATGTTTAAACATTTTCATATTCCACGACTTTGCCATGGCGCTTTCAAAGGGAATATCTTTCTTCATAAGAAAACTATGAAAACCCATCACACCCAAACCGACAGAGCGTTCCCGCATGGCAGAGTATTTTGCATTTTTCATAGAGGCCGGTGCACGATCAATAAAATCCTGCAACACATTATCCAGAAAACGCATAACATCCTCGATAAACTGAGGTTCCGTTGCCCATTCGTCCCATTTTTCAAGGTTCACAGAAGACAAACAACACACGGCTGTTCTTGTGTTTCCTAAGTGATCTTCTCCATTGGGAAGGAAAATTTCCGTACATAAATTAGACATTTTCACTTCAAACCCAAGCTCCTTATGGTGCTTTGGTAAGGCGCGGTTTACGGCATCCTTAAAAATAATATAGGGTTCACCGGTTTGCAGGCGGATTTCAAGGATTTTTTGCCACAATGATCTCGCAGAAACCGTACGCATTACCTTTTGATCCCGCGGGCTGATCAAGTCAAAGGGTTCATCATTCTCAACGGCCTCCATAAAAGCATCCGTCACGACAACACCGTGATGAAGATTCAAAGCCTTCCTGTTGAAATCTCCCGAGGGTTTACGAATTTCAAGAAACTCTTCAATCTCCGGATGATGAATATCCAAATACATCGCCGCAGAACCACGACGAAGGGACCCTTGAGAAATGGCCAACGTAAAGGAATCCGACACCCGAATAAAGGGAATGATACCCGAGGTTTCTCCGGAACGACTAATTTTCTCTCCCATAGAGCGCACACCGCCCCAGTAACTTCCTATGCCGCCGCCATTAGCCGCAAGCCACATATTTTCTTCATAGTTTTCCATAATGCCTGCTAAAGAATCCTCAACTTGATTCAAAAAACAGGAAATAGGCAAACCGCGATCAGCTCCGCCATTGGTTAAAACAGGGGTTGCAGGCATAAACCAAAGCTTTGAAATATAATCATAGAGACGTTGGGCATGGTCAAGATCATCAGCATAGGCAGCGGCAACACGCGCAAATAAATCTTGGTAACTTTCTCCCGGCAAAAGATAACGATTATCCAAAGTAGCCTTACCGAAATCCGTTAACAAACTATCCCGAGAACGTTCGATGATAATTTGTGCCTGATCAACGGTTTCACGGCGCGTCACTTCCGTTTCAATTTCGTTTTGAGCCGGCAATTCTTCAATGGGAATACCGTGTAGAGTTGCAAGACGTAAATGGTCGGCACCCTCTTCCCCTCCCATGGGGACAAAATTTCCAAAACGATCAAAATCGAAAGCACGTGACATGTGATAAACCTTTTTCTAAAAATAAAGGCTTGGTGCCAAAAGAAGCATTAAAAAAAGACGGTTAGGGCTCTTAAGAAAAAAGAGAACGTCAATAATTTAAAGCTCGTCGGTACACCTCGCCCGAGAGTTATAGAAACCGCTGCAAAAGGCTTCTACGGTATATTCCGTGACTTGACCGGTCTCCTGACTCGTGCGTCACTGCTTTTTTCCCCTTCCCAAGTTCTCACTCAGTGGCTCGTAAAAAAAGCTCTTCACTTACAGTTGCGAGGGCAGTTTCGGTCTAGCCTTATTTTTTAAAGAAAGCGCACCGAATTCCCGATTTTCACCTTACGTTAACAGGCGTTTTTCAACACCTCATAAGAACCAACTCACTAGCGTCAGCATAGAAAAATATCTTCTCTTCAGCAAGGCTCTTTTTTGTCAAAAACCTGTCAAGAAGGTCAACCCCTTACCAGGTATTAGAAATTATTTTTGCAAGCCTTTTTTTATTTTTTTCAAGCTTCTCCGGATAGATTTAAGTTGAGATTGACAGAAAGCCTTTCACATGCGATTTATTAACCTAAAGATTATTTTTAAAGAGCTAAAACCATGAAACAATCAGGTCACTTCCTTTTCTCCGTTGCAACCCTTCTCTTGCTGGCAGCCTGTAGCCCTCGCGTTGATTACCGAGGAAAATCACCTGAAGTCAAAGACCTAACTCAACTTCAAGCCGGTGTTCATACAAGTCATGATGTTTTGGCTGCTGTGGGCAGTCCTACTTTTGAATCCACTTACGGCCCCAAAACATGGTTCTATATTCACAAAAAAACAGAAACAACTTCTTTTTTCAAACCGAACATCACGGAAAAAAATACCATCGTGATTCTTTTTAATGAGAAAGACGTGATCGAAAAAATTGAAGATATGGATCCCGACATGCAAGAGATCGATCCACTCACCCACACCACACCCACCGTTGGTGCCGACCGTACAATCCTCCAGCAAGTCTTTAGTAACTTTGGGCGAGTTGCCCGTAAATCTGAGAAAAAGTAAAACCCGGAACCCTCAACCGCACAAACGTTCAAGCACTTTCTGCCTACCGTTTGTGCCCTATCCCGGAAAAAGGCTTTCCTATTTCAAACCCTCTGCCATTTTATAATTTTCTCTAAAAATCTTTCTATAATTAACGAAATTTATAAGTTTTTCCTGTAATATTAAAGAGTTACAGGAGAATTAAAATGCATAAAAAACTCGTTATCGTTGCCGATGGCTCCAGAGCTCAATTTCTCTCTGCAAAGGGTCGCAAACTCCATAGTATTGTTCACGAAATGAAAAACAAAGACCTTGGTACCCATGATACCAGACTCCGTAAAGAAGGCAGAACGGAAGGAGGGCACTTTTACGACCCCCACTCCTCAATAAAATGTCTTGAAAAAGAATGTTTTGCAAAAGACCTAAGCCAAGAGATAAAAATGCGTATGATCAGGGAAGCCTTTGATTCCATTATCCTTGTAGCTTCCCCCCAAATGCTCGGTATGCTACGCAAACAACTGAACTCCCACATTACGGTAGATCGATCCCTTTGTCTTGAAGCGACCCACCTGAATATTGAGCAATTGGAAGATCGTATTTTTGACTAAAACTTCCTCCCACTTAACTAAAATTTAGTTTTTACAGGGGACTCCTTTTGGAGCCCCCTCTTTTTTTTAAAAAAGAATATTAAAAAGTCACGGTTCTCTTTTTGTAAACCAAAATTTAACCTTTTCCCGAAGATACTGGAGAACAGATATTATATAAAATAAAATTGAGGATCTTTCCAGTCATGCATTTTAAGCCGGATTTTAAAAAAGTAGGTCACAGAATTCTTGCCCTTCTCTTAGTTCCTTTCATTAGCTTAATTGGTTTTAACGGTTATATGGCGTACGGTGAATGGGATACATATAAAGAAAATAAAAACCTTGTCAGCTTGACACATCTGCAAGCTAAGGTTAGCTCGATTGTAGGCGAATTACAAAAAGAACGTGGAAAATCTGCCGTTTACATTGGAAGCAAGGGGGGAAAATTTTCGCAAGAATTACAAAAACAAATTAAACAAACAGATATTACCGTAAATGCGCTAAAAAAAGAGCTGGAAACTTTCCGTATCAAAGATCATGGCGGCCTTTTTGAAGAATTAACGCTATTATCTCTGGATTATTTAGGGAAAATTAACGGTGTACGCCAAAAAATTATAAGCCTTGATATTACGCCCGAAGAATCCGCCTTCTTTTACACAAGAGTCATTGAGAATTTTCTTAAGATTTCGTCAACAACACATTCTTTTACAAAAAACAAAGATATTGCTCTGGAATTATCAGAAGTCTATGTCTTCCTTAAAGCAATAGAAGCAGCCGGGAAAGAACGTGCTTTTGTCGCCGGAAAGCTATTGAGCGGACAATTTACAAAACAGGATTTAGCATATTTAGGCGCCTTGGAAGCCGAACAAAAGATCTTCTTAGAGCATGTTTATAATTATTCCCCTGCCTTTATTCAAAAAGACCTTAAGGCTATAGAAAAAACAGAGGTGTTTAAACAAACTCAAGCCTACATAAATACTCTAATAAACAACGGCCTAGAGGGTAATTTCCAAGGCTTAACCGCCGAAAGATGGTTTCAAACTAAAACGGCAAGCATCAATGCCTACCTTGCCATAGAAGAAAAATTTATAGAAAATATAATGAAACACGGAGACTCTTTAGAAGACAATGCATTTAAAAACCTAATTATTCTATCTATATTACTCATATCACTTCTAACAATAACACTTCTCAATAGCTACTTTTTAGCACGGAGCATCACGAATCCTCTTTCTATTTTAACGGCATGTCTCATGAAACTTGCAAAGCAAGACACCAACTTCCCGACCCCTCTTAAAGGACGTCAAGATGAAATCGGTCAAATTGCAGGCACTCTTGATATCTTTAAAGATAACATCAATAAGGTAAAAGAATTAAATAAACAGGAACTGAAAAATGCGGAAGAAAATGAAAGAAAAATCAAAGCAGAAATGCTTCTCATAGCAGATCGCCTTGATGAAGAAGTCCAAGAAAGCGTTAGGGCTCTTCAAGAACGAACAAGCCACATGATTAAAATCGTCTCTCAAATGGTCAATTCAATTAAAATTGTAAATGACAATGTGGACGATGTCGTTCAAGGATCTAAGGAATCAACCGCTAATGTGGATAATGTGGCAAAATCAACGGAAGAGCTATCCGCCTCTGTTAATGAAATTAACATCCAAGTTTCCCAAGCAACGCGTATTTCAAAAGAAGCCGTTCTGACCACAGATCACACAACGGATGTTGTTAAAAAGCTTTCCCAATCAGCTAATAAAATTAACGATATTATTGCTCTAATCTCGGATGTTGCCGAGCAAACCAACTTATTGGCCTTAAACGCAACAATTGAGGCTGCCCGTGCCGGAGAAGCAGGTAAAGGATTTGCTGTTGTGGCGGCAGAGGTTAAAAACCTCTCAACCCAAACGACAAAAGCAACAGATGAAATCACCTCTCAAATCCATGAAATTCAAAAATCTACCACAGGAACTGTGGCGGCCATTGCTGAAATTACGAAAACAATTAGCGAAATGGATCAAATTTCTGTAGCCATTGCCGGTGCTGTGGAAGAGCAAAGTGTTGCGACACAAGACATTACCTTTAATACACAAAACGTTGCCGCCGGCACAAGGAGTGCTACTGAAAAAGTAACCAGGGTCGGTGAAGAATCAAAGAAAACAGGAGCAATGGCCGATCAAGTAAGCCAAGCTGTTAACGATATTGGGGAGGACATTCAAAACCTGCAAAGGCGTCTTAGCAAAATCGTACGCGGATCGTCTGCAGGCAACCGTCGAGAGAACTATCGCTATACACCGGACAGCCCGATAAACATTACGATAAAAGGAAACTCAGGAACAGAGACCGTTACAATGAAAGACCTTTCTGTAGCCGGCCTTGCCTTTAGATATGATAAAAAATTAACCCTCTTAAAAGGGGAGCAAGTCACCCTCAATATTCCGGGGGTCAATGAAGCTATAACAGGAAAGATTATCCAAGTTGCAGATGATTTCTGTCGTGCAACATTTCCTTATAACCAAGCCGTGGCAGATTATATTGCTCATAAAGGCGGTACAAGACAAGTGGCATAAAGAAAATGCATATAAAAAGCAAAAGCCCCAAAATGTAGAAAGCCTCCGGAAAGAAAAAAGATGATTTTAAAACAAACTTCGGCACTTGCCCTCATAATCACCTTTGCCCTGCCCGCCTATAGCGAGAGAAAAGCCGATGTAACCCCCGTTTTGAGATATTCGGATGATATCGAACCTGAAAAGGGCACAGATCTTTCCCCTTCTGATGAAACCTGCACCATAGGAAAAGAGCAATCTCCTATCAACCTGAAACAAGATAAGCATTTAATAAAAAATGATCTTTCTTTTTCTTACGGCAGTATTCCTCTAAAGTTGACGGATAATAAACATACGATCAAAGTCATTGCCGAAGGCGAGAATTTCGTTATTTTTGACGGTGAAAAGTATAAGCTTTTACAATTTCACTACCACACCCCAAGCGAACATACGATAGACCGAAAAAGTTTCCCTGTGGGAATTCATTTTGTACACAAAAACGACAAAGGCAATTACCTTGTGGTCGGAGTCCTCGCAACAGAGGGGGCAGAAAATTCAGAGTATACTAAGATTATTTCTAATGCCCCGATAAAAGCAAATGAGACCTTTACCCCGGAGAATGTTCTCATTGACCTCAATAAGTTCATTCCCCTCTCAGAAAAAGCGTATCAATACGCCGGCTCATTTACCACCCTTCCTTGCACAGAAGGGGTAAAATGGTTTGTCCTCGAAACACCCGTGACATTATCAAAAGAGCAAATTGATAGTTTATCAACGATACATCCTAATAATAATCGCCCCATACAGAGATAGGTAACACCTCAGAAAAGAAGAAAAAAGATTTCACAGTCGTTTCTAAAAAAGTTTTCCGGGACAAAAAATCTTTTTCCTTGATTATTTTCTGCATTCACGTTATTACCACTCCAAGACCTGTATAAGCCTGTAAAAAAGACTAAAAAAGCGATAGTATATCCAAAAAAAAGACCAAAATAAGAAAACAACAGATAAGATCAAACCTATCTTAATGTATATCTTCTTTGCTAACCCGAGTTTTTACTTTATTTATCGCCAAAAGAATCTTTTTAAAAAGCTTTCCGTCTATGCGCCGGCGGCGAGGCCTATGCTATAGGTAAAGACCGCAAGCATGACATGAGAGATTTTTTGAAACGGCCGTATAGGCGTCTTTATTTATATTTTAGGATACCTCAATGGGATTAATACATAGCCTTTTCGCCTTAATCATCGCTTTCATTTGGGGAACTAATTTTGTGGCTATTAAATTAGCCTATGCGTCTTTCCCCCCCTTTTTATTGCTTGCTTTACGCTTTACTTTCACGATTTTTCCCTTAATTTTCTTTGTGCCAAAACCGAACGCCTCGTGGAAACTTATTTTTATGATTGCGCTCCTTTTATGGATTGGGCAATTTAGTTTTATCTTCGTCGGTATGTACATGGGGGCACCTGCAGGCTTAACTTCTTTGATTCTTCAATCCCAAACTATTTTTACATTGGCCTTTTCCGTCATGTGGTTGCAATATCGTCCTCACAAAGGTGAACTTATCGGCCTCACCCTTGCCGGACTTGCCCTTATAGGCATCGCCATCGAACGTTTTACAGGGGGCACATGGATCGGCATGGCTGTTGTGTGTCCGGCTGCCGTCTGCGTAAGCTTATCAAACATCCTCTTTGCAAAATATAAGCCTGAAAAGCCCGACCACCCCCTTGCCATGGTTGTATGGACGAGCCTTATCCCCCCTATTCCCATGTTCATCGCTTCGTATATCTTTGAAGGGCCGGGGGCCCTAGCGACGGCTTGGGAGAGTTTAACCCTTATAACGGCCTCCTCTCTTGCTTATACAATCTATTTTTCAACACTCGTTGCCACAAGCCTTTGGGCTTTTTTATTAAGCCGTCATAACCCCTCACAAGTGGTTCCCTTTACCTTACTTATTCCTATTTTCGGTATGGGAGGAGCCGCTTTATTCTTACAAGAATCCTATAGCTACATGACTCTTGGCTATGCGGGCTTCGTGCTTATCGGTCTGGGCATTAATCAGCTTTCAAGGCGCCGTATTCCCAAACAACCCCTTCGGAAAATCTCATGAAGTTTATTCTCAGCTGCATCGGCAAGATGAAACAAGGGCCGCAAGAAGACTTATTCACCCTTTACAAAGCGCGCCTTAAAACACCTTTACTGATCCATGAATTTGAGGCAAAAGCCTCCCTTCCGACCCTCAAACGTCAAGAAGCAGAAGCGGAGTTATTACTAAGCCCTTTTCAAGAGCATACTTTTATTATTGCCCTGGATGAAACAGGAAGAGAATTTACCAGCCGGAGCTTGGCCCATAAGATTCAAGACATCAAAAATCAAGGTTATAAGGCTATAGGATTTATTATTGGAGGCGCCGACGGGTTGCACCCGCTTATTAAGGAACGTGCCGATTTTTTTCTATGCCTCGGACGCTTAACGTGGCCCCATATGTTAGTACGCGGCCTTTTAGCAGAGCAACTCTATCGCGGAGAGTCCATCCTAGACGGACACCCCTATCATCGCGACTAACATTTACCGACTGTTAGAAACAATTTCCGCGTACCCTCTCCCTGTCCACTTCATTAACCGATTACTGTAAAAAGTGGAGGTAAAAAGGCGAATTTTTTCAATTCTTTCACCGTCTTTAGGGGAAGGGATGATAATTTCCGTCCGAAAACGTGTGCTATTTTCCAAGTCATCATTAATATAAGAAGACGGATAATAAACATAAAAAGGCTTACCTAAGTCCTCTGAAGATAAAGAAGAAAGTCGAAAACGGACGCTTTCATAGGTCCCCTTGTTACGTCCTGAAAAGACAGTGACCTCTTCTCCGTTCGGATAGCAAAGTATGACTTCAGAGGTTTTACACTCAACGGCCGCCATTGGGCCGCTGACGCCGATGGTAACAGGAATCTGATATTCTTCTACGGTTTCAGAATCAGAAAGGGAGGATCCAAGAACAGGCAGAGATAGAGACAATAAACTCGCAATAACAGTAAACTTTTTCATAAAAACTCCTTAATAACAACAATTAAACAACAAAGAAAATTTAATATATTATTTTAAGGCAAAAAACGCAACAAAAAAGCACTTCAATAAAGAAGTGCTTTTTTATATTTGTTTTTATAAATTTATTATTTTGATTTTCGACGCAAATACGCCGGGATATCTTGCACATCCGTATTATCAAATTCATCCAAGGTCAAACAATCCTCTTGGGTAGAAACATCATCGCTTTTAGCAGAGGCATATCCTTGACGGAAAGTTTCTTGAGGTTCCTCGGAATTTCCCGTAAGCGTTGACATAAAACGTCCCAAGAAGCCTTTCTTTTTCGGAGCTTTTTGAGAGCCGTGAGGATCATAGGTATGGGAACTTTCAAGGGGAATTGACCCATAACGTGCATCATCATTTGCAGGATCAAGTTCTGTTTGTCTTTCGTTTACACCTACTTTAACCGCATTAAATTCATAGGACGACCCGGAATGAGGTTGCGTCTCGGCAAAATCATCGGCATCCGTGTAGGAGTCGGGAATACCTTGTCCTGCCATGGCCAAATCCTCATCCATACTCAATTGGGTTTCAACACGTTCTTGGGCTGACTCTTGTTTTTGTTTTTCAACAGCCAATTCGGCCAGACGACGTTTGATTGCCTCGGAATCAATACCGGTCGCCACAACGGATACACGCATTTGGCCGTCCAAGGTCTCATCAAATGTTGATCCGAAAATAATGTTGGTCTCGATCGTTACATCTGCATCAATTTCTTCACGAATACGATTTGCGGCGGCATCAACTTCAAACAAAGTCATATCCATACCGCCGGTAATATTAATAAGAACACCCTTGGCTCCTCTCATGGAGATATCATCCAACAACGGGTTGGAAATAGCAGCTTCGGCAGCAACAATAGCACGATTTTCGCCCTTAGCTTCACCCGTCCCCATCATGGCTTTGCCCATTTCAGTCATCACAGCCCTGACATCGGCAAAGTCAAGATTCACAAGACCGGGCATGATCATCAGATCCGTAACACCGCGCACACCGGAATAAAGCACATCATCAGCCAGTTTAAAAGCATCTGCAAACGTTGTTTTATCCGTTGCAATGCGGAAAAGGTTTTGGTTTGGAATAACAATAAGGGTATCAACATATTGTTCCATTTCGCTGATGCCGCTCTCGGCCATGCGTGTCCGGTGCGGGCCTTCGAAATTAAAAGGGCGTGTCACAACACCAATGGTCAAAATACCCATTTCACGGGCAGCTTGAGCAATCACGGGAGCAGCCCCCGTCCCTGTACCGCCGCCCATGCCGGCTGTGATAAAAACCATGTTGCTCCCTTTTAAAAAGCGAACAACTTCATCTAAACTTTCTTCTGCTGCAGCACGCCCGACCTCGGGATGAGATCCCGCGCCCAATCCTTGAGTCACATCAAGTCCCAACTGAATACGGCGTTCTTCTTCAACCAAGGAGCTGCTTAAATGCTGAGCATCCGTGTTGCAAGCTAAATACTCAACCCCCTGAAGTTCATAACGAATCATATTATTTACAGCATTATTACCGGCACCACCCACACCAATAACGGTGATTTTCGGTCCTAAGCTTTTGTTTTCAGTTTTTTTTAGGGATGATGATGTCATTTTTCTCTCCAGAATTTGCACGGTTATGCGTTATTCTACGCTTTATTTCACTTTATTTTAAGTCTCTTTTTTTAAACTTTCTCTCTTTTATAAAGAGTTAAGCAGAAATTAGAAATTTTCTTTAAACCAGCCGCCCACTTTGCCAAAACGAGATGTCCCGGAAGCCGAAGCTTCCCGCCTTGCAGCTCGCATTGCATAGGGCCCCCTTTGACGTTGGCCATAGGTCAGCAAGCCGGCGCAAGTCACAAAATCAGAACGCCGTGCATTCTCCCCAAGTCCTGAAATATGTAAAGGTCTTGCAAGACGTGTTTGCTTATCCAAAATAAGACCGGCAATCTCGGGAACACCACTTAAAAGACTGGCGCCTCCCGTAAGAACAAGGCGCTTTCCAACATATTTATGAGCGGGATTTTGCTCGATTTTAGCTTTAAGTTGATCTAATATTTCCTCAACGCGAGGGCGAATGACCTCCGTTAATTCAGCTTTAGTCACTTGCAAGCCTTTTGCAGAAGCCTCATCTCCGATTTGTGGCACAACAACACTTTCTCGACCGTCTAAGGGAGAGAGCAAGGCCGACCCGTGCAAGGTCTTCAAACGCTCTGCTTGAATTAACGGCGTTGAAAAACAACGCGCGATATCTGAGGTTACATGGGATCCGCCAAGGGGGACATAGTCAACATGGGCAAGCTTACCGTTAAAGAAAAGACCGATAGAGGAAGAGCCTGCTCCCATATCAATAAGGGTCACACCAAGATCAAGCTCGTCATCTACAAGAGTTGCCATACCGGAGGCATAAACAGAGGAAACAAACCCCGACACATCCAAATGGGACCGTTCTACACAAGCAGATAAATTACGTAGAGGCGTCCGAGGACACAGCATTAAATGTAGTTTTGCTTTTAAAAGTTCACCAAACATCCCCCGAGGGTCACGAATACCGCCAACCCCGTCAATGTCATAATTCAACGGGATATTGTGAATCACAACAGCCTGAGTTTTTTGGACGGAGGCAACGGCTTGTTGAATAATTTTTTTAATATCGTCATCATCCACAGGATGAGCAGAAATAGACAAATCAACGCGCACGGACTTTGATTGACACAAAGCCGGAGAGATCGAAACATAAACCTCTTCGATGGTTTCGCCGGCCATTTCTTCAGCACCGTGAACGGCATGAGCAACGGCATCTTGCAGAGCTTCCATATCGATAATCATGCCGCCTCGAAGCCCCTTAGACCCCTGATACCCATAGCCCAAAACCGTTAAATCACCCGAAGATTCAATGCGGGCAATGGCACAACAGACTTTACTGCTGCCGATATCAAGACCTGTTACAATGGTCTCATTGGATTTTGAAAAGCGATGCTTAATTAATTTAAAGGCCATTTATATTCATATCTTTCTATAATCTTTTCAAAAGTATTTAGGGTCTATACAAAGCGACAAAGCCTATTGCGTAGAGGCAAGGATCACAGGAACGGCTTTTGAGACCTTTGGAAGAGTCTCATTCCTACGTCCTAAGTCGCTTTACCGCGCTGTCCTTGTTTTTGACGCTGCAATCCCTCTTTAGAGAGGTAAAAGTAAACACGGCCGGGTGACCTTAAATCAACAGTATCTATATTGGGCGATGACAATCGATTTTCTTTATCTAATTCTACCAAACGTCCCAGAGCTTCATCAATATTGTCTTCAGGTAATTTCACCGTCAGCGTATTCTTCAAAATCAAATCCCAACGACGCCGGCTCACAAAAACGGCACCTGTTGTTTTAGCATAGATATTTTCATAACGACCCACCGTCTGCACAAGCCACGGGAGTTTTTCGGCCGCACCTTGCCCCGTTGCCACAACATATCCCGGGTAATCCTTTAGAGGAAACTCTCCTATGAGTGTGCCATAAGTATCAACCAAATAGTGTTTTTTATTATCCTGCCAAAAAGCAACCGGGTGTTTTTCGATAAGTTTTACAAATAAAGTATCGGGCAAACGGCGTTCTAAGCGTACACTATGGATCCAAGGAAGCCGTTCAAGGCGACCCAGTATATCTTGAAGATTTACGTCATAAATATACTGCCCTTTTTTAAGATCAAGTGTTTTAAAAATCACATCACTTTTTGTACGAATACGCCCGTCCACCACGATATGTTGTAAGGTAAATCCCACATTGGCAATCTGTTTTTCAACGATATAACTCGTTTTAGTCACGAAACGCGCGGCTTTTCCGCTGGAAAAAAACCAATAAACAGCCGTCATTGCACCCAAGACAACGGCAAGAACAGACATTAAAAAAAGGCGTCTCAGGCTAAAGAATGAGCCCGTTTTTTTTCCACCGGAAGTTTTTCGGCGTCTTGGAGATTTTGAGAGAGATTTTTTTCTTGGGAGCATATTGAGTTTTCTACCATCCATTTACATAAAGTTTTATAATCATAACCCGCATAATTAGCAATTTCCGGCACAATGGAAAGAGACGTCATACCGGGCAACGTATTGACTTCCAGAACAAAAGCACGATCACCGTCACAGCGACTGTCATCAAAGCGCACATCAACCCGTGATACACCCGCAACACCCAGGGCTTTGACGGCCCGTGTCGCCATAGACATCACGGCTTCATAATCACTCTTTGATAAATCTGCCGGCATGACATGATCCGCCAAACCGGCGGTATATTTGGCTTTGTAATCATAAAAGCCTTCTTTGGGGCGAAGTTCGAGCACACCCAAAGCTTGGTGACCTTTAAAGGCAACGGAAAGCTCTCTCCCCGGAATATAGTCCTCCGCTAAAACAGTCTCTCCATAGTGCCATTTTTGGGCGGCTTCTTTAAAATCCGAAAGCGTCTTTATAATAAACACACCGACACTCGACCCCTCGTTTAAAGGTTTAGCCACGAAGGGATAAGGAAATATCGGATGATCTTGTGCAAAAAAATCGGCGGCCTTAAACACTTGCCCCTTTGGAATAGATATATTGTTCGCCTCAAAAAGAGCGCGTGAACGCCCTTTATCAAAAGCAACGGCCGAGGAAACAACATCGGAGCCCGTATAAGGGTATCCCAACATTTCCATCAAACCCTGCATCATTCCGTCTTCGACATATTGTCCGTGGAGTGCATTCAAAAAGACAACATCAGGCGAAAAATCAAAAAGTTGTCGAATAAAAGCCTGAATGTCACGGGTAACATCGATTTCCAAAACCGTAAAACCGGACTCTTTTAAGGCCGGCAAAACACTCTGAGCACTGCTTAGGGAAACCTCTCGTTCAGAATTCCAACCGCCTTTTAGAAGGGCTACTTTTTTAGGATTCATCATCATATTCTTTGTCTTTTAGCCTTTTTTCTTTTAAGTCGGGATAGAAACTGCTTAGAAAACTAAGCAGCTATTTTAAGCGCTTGGTCTAAAAAAGCACCGATCCTCTGAATTTCCCAACGAAGTTCGATACCGCTCTTATCCTTTACTCTCTTTTTAACGGTTTCTCCCAATTCTTCAAGATCAAAAGCTGTCGCACTGTCAAAATTAATCAAAAAGTTACAATGTTTTTCAGAAACTTGCGCGCCCCCTACTTTTAAACCGCGACATCCTGCGTCATCAATAAGCTTCCAAGCGTTATGTCCCAAAGGGTTTGCAAAAGTACTCCCTCCTGTTTTTGAACGAATAGGCTGTGTCGCTTCCCTCTGAGCTAACAAGGTATTAATAGACTTTTGAATGGTTTTTTGATTCCCCGTAGGTGCTTTAAAACGAGCACCGATAAAAATCCAGTCCTTAGGCAGTGCGCAGTGGCGATAGGTATAGCCTAAATCCTCAAGGGTTAATTTATGAAGCTTTCCCTTCGGGTCAAGGGCAAAAGCTGCCTCTAAAACATCTTTAACTTCCGTACCGTAACACCCGGCATTCATGCGAAGAGCGCCGCCGATAGTCCCCGGAATACCGCAAAAGAAATCTAGTCCTTTGATTCCTTCTTCAGCGGCAAGTCGGGCAACGGTGCTATCTAGAACGCCGGCACCTACGTCCAAAAACCCGGCATGCAAGGCTATATTTGTAAAGCCGCGACCAAGGCGAACAACAACTCCCGGAACGCCGCCGTCTCGCACTAATAAGTTAGAACCGACACCAATGGGCACCACAGGCACTTCATTGGATTTTCCCTTTAGAAAATCGCCTAAATCCTCGTAATCGGCCGGACGAAAAAGCGTTTCCGCCGCTCCCCCCACATGAAACCACGTTGTCGGTGCTAAGGGAACGTTCTCACGGTATTTTCCTCGAACTTCGGGCAAAGCTTTATTAGATTTTTTTCCGGTAGACTTTGTTAACTCTTTTTCACGCTTACTCATCTCTCAACTTTCCTGTTTTGTTTTGGATTTGAGATTGTGCACTCTTTTTTGTTCTTCTTTTTTAGACACAAATTCTGTTCGGTTAATGTTCCTTTCATTTCAATTACAACGTCGGAACACCACGCCGTAATATCTCCGGCTCCCATAAAAATACACATATCATGAGGAGACCCAATCTCCGTTAGGAGGGCAGGCAATTCAGCTTGGGCATTTACAGTGTAAACACTTTTTCCCTTTTCTTTAAGAGCCTTAGCAAGACTATGATGGGTTGCTAAAATATCAGGCTGTTCTCCCGCAGCATAAACCGGCGTTAAAATAATATGATCCGCCTGATCAAAACATTGTGTAAATTCTTCGAATAAATCGGCAAGCCTTGAATAACGATGGGGCTGTACAATAGCAATAATTTTTTGAGAACAAACTTGTTTTGCCGACGCAAGGGTTGCTTTAATTTCCGTCGGGTGATGAGCATAATCATCAATAAAAGCCATACCTTTGGCCTCACCAACGTCGGTAAAACGACGCTTCACACCGGAAAATTGGGAAAGTCCCTCTTTAATGAGACTCAAATCAAGACCCAGTTCAAGGGCGCAGACGACAATGGAAAGGGCGTTGGAAACATTGTGCTCTCCCACCATAGGCAGAAATAGATCCGTCGTTTTTAAAAGATCTACTTTTTGCTTAAGGGTTTTATGTGCATGATCACTTACTTCAATATCAAAGGTTGTCCCTTCGGGCGTACTTTTGAGATTAATAGCCCGAATATCGGAAGCCTCATTTGAAATGCCATAAGTCAACACACGACGATCCGTAATACCTTGTGCAATATCAAAAGTTGCTTTGTGATCTGCACATAAAATACCAAGACCGTAAAAAGGGATATTTTCAAGATAAGTTCGAAAGGCAGTCTTCAACACATCATAAGAACCGTAATGCTCCATATGCTCAGGATCAATATTGGTCACAATAGCAATAGTAGCAGGCAGTTTTGAGAACGTCCCATCAGACTCGTCAGCCTCAACAATAGTCCATACTCCCGTACCCAAACGCGCATTTGTTCCGTAAGCATTGATAATGCCTCCGCTCACAACCGTCGGATGCAAACCGCCCGCATCTAAGACGCAAGCACCAACGGAAGTTGTCGTGGTTTTCCCATGGGTTCCCGCAACGGCAATACAAGGGCGCAAGTGCATGATTTCAGCCAACATCTCGGCACGCTTAACCACGGGAATTTTTAACGAGCGAGCCCTCTTTAATTCTTCATTATCAGGGCGAATGGCAGAGGATACAACCACAACGGAAGCCCCGTCAATATTTTCAGCTTTCTGTCCGATAACAACGGGAATGCCCAGCCCCCTTAAACGCTTTACATTGGCATTATCGGAAAGGTCGCTTCCTCTAATCCCGTAGCCAAGAGAATGTAAAATTTCAGCGATACCGCTCATGCCGATACCGCCGATACCGACAAAATGAACAAGACCTAGGGATTGGTTTGAGATTCTCATTTATATTACTCACTAACTGTCTTTAAATTACACAAGTATAACCTTCTGCGCCAGCCTTTTTATGGCCTCTTTTTCATACCCGCCTTTAACGCCTTGAGCCGCAACTAAAAGTTTTTTTCCCCCGTCTTTTTCGGCCAAAAGATCACCTAAAAGAGCCGTTAAGTTAAGGGGTGTAAAGTCCGTCTGAGATATCAACCAGCCCCCGCCTCGAGCCGTTACCTCAAGGGCGTTGGCACGCTGGTGATCATCGGTTGCAAAGGGATAAGGAATTAAAATAACCGGTCGCCCCGCTGCTGCAATTTCAGCTATCGATGAGGCACCGGAACGTGAAATAACCAAGTGAGCAGATTCTAAAGCCCCTGCCATATCTTCTATAAAAGGAACTAAGGTTAAATGAGGAAGATCCCTTGCTTGTTGTTTATAGAGTTCGGCTGCATGGGTATGATCATCGGAACGAACTTGATGGATAATATGCAATCGCTTTTGCAAAGCCGCCGGAAGCATCCCCACGGCTTTGGGAATGACGTCGGAAAAAGACTGAGACCCTTGACTCCCCCCCACAATAAGAAGGGTAATGCATGTAGTCGGTGTTTGATAAGAACCTTGTGCCAGAGCCGCAATATCATCCCGAACCGGCATGCCCACAAATTCAATTTTATCCACCGCCGCCTTAGGCACTCGTGCTATTTTTTTCGTCGAGGTAAAGATCTTTTTAAGAAAGGGAGAAAGAAGCCTGTTTACTTTTCCAAGCACCGCATTTTGCTCGTGCACATAAAGTGTGCGGCACATCACAAGACCCGCCAAAAGAGTCGCGAGGGTTGGAAAACCGCTAAAACCGATAACAGCCTTAGTCTTTTTTACATATTTTAAGGAGATAAAAAAGCTTCTGAAAACTTGAATTGCTAATTTTATAAGACCCGATAAGCCTACCCCCTTTCGACCCAAAGGCAAAACGACAGGATGCAAAACATCAAGGTGAGGTTTTAAGTAAAAAAGTCCCCGACGATCCGTTAAAAAAACAATTTTTTTTCCGTCTTTTAACAAATGAAGAGCAAGGGCTATTGCGGGATAGACATGGCCGCCCGTTCCGCCTGCAACGATCACAACATCAGTTGTCATTTCTAAATCCTCCCCTGAACTTGGCGACGGGTTAAAGCCAAAATAAAGCCGCAGGAAATAGCAATAGATAAAATAGAAGACCCCCCAAAACTCATAAACGGTAAGGTCATTCCCTTTGTTGGAATTAAATCTAAAGTTGAAGCCATATTGATGGTGGCTTGCACACCGATTTCAAGAGCCAGTCCCGAAACGGCAAGAAGAATAAAAAGGTTCTGTTCCTGCATCACTTTTAAAATGCTGCGGATCACAAAAAAACCAAAAAGGAGGGCAATGATCAAACATAAAAAAACGCCATATTCTTCAGCCGCCACCGAAAAAATAAAATCTGCATGGGCATCGGGCAAGTGCTTTTTGACGATTCCTTCACCGGGGCCCAATCCCCAAAAACCACCGCTCGAAAAGGCTTCAAGGGATTGGGTAATTTGGTAACGCTCTGAAAAACGATCTTCTGTACCGGGGGTTAAAAAACGATCCACACGGGATTGAACATGGGGGAATAAAAAGTAAGCGGATACCATACCGACGATGCCCGTGGCCGAGGCAATAACGATCAAAAATAAGGGCAATCCGGCCAAGAAAAACTGAGCAAAAAAAATGGCCGTCATCAAAAAAACCATCCCCATATCCGGCTGCAATAACAATAACCCGATAGCAAGGCTATAGAAAATAATAGCAAAAATATTTCCCGGTACATCCACATTTTTTTTCTTTTCCGAAAGCATCCATGCGGTCATCACCACAAGAGCCGGCTTCATAAATTCGGAAGGCTGAATCGAGAAACCTCCAAGACTCACCCAACGCCTTGCCCCTTTAATTTCATTCCCGATAAAAGGCGTCAGAATTAAGAGAACAAGTGCCCCCAAATAAAGCAAAAGGGCGGCGCGCCTTAGGGACTGTTGAGACAATTGAGACACACCGACCGTCACCACAAAAAAACCGGCCACATAAACCAAGTGGCGTTTTACAAAATAAAAAGAGTCCAGACCAATGCGCTCTGCAACGGGGGGACTTGCGGCCATAACCAACATAATGCCCACGGCAACCAAAATAGAAATGCCAAGAAATAGCCAACGGTCTACACTCCACCACCATTGGGTAAGTACGCTATTATCCGTTCGAGCAAAGGCAACTCTAGCCATGGGAAACGGCTCCCTCTTGTTGATTAACTATGACGTGAACAATTAGCTTAAAAGCCTCTCCCCGTTCCTCGAAATCCTTAAACTGATCAAAACTGGAACAGGCCGGAGACAGAAGAACCGTGATTTCTTTAGCACCACGGTCTGCCTCTTGAAAAGCTGCTTGAGCCGCTTTTTTTGTTGCCTCTTCCAAAGTTTTAAAACAGGAATGGGGAATCCCTTTTTCTGTAAGTTCTTGTGAAAATTGCTTAGCAGCATCCCCAAAAACATAAGCATGGGCAATAGATTTTTTCTCCTGCTCAAGATCAGATAAACCTGATTCTTTTGAGATACCGCCTAGCAGTAAGTGTACGCTGCTATAACAACTTAACGCCTTCAAAGTTGACGTAATATTGGTAGCTTTACTATCATTAATAAAGGTCACATTACTCTTATGTTCTACATATTCTTGGCGATGAGGCAGGCCTTTAAAAAGGATCACCTCTTCTAAGGCAAAGGATTTTCCAAGGGCTTTCATCACGGCATAGGCAGCCGAAATATTCTGACGGTTATGGGCTCCAAGCAACCTTTTTACTTCTAATAAAGAAGCAACTTCCCGACCCCGATCGTATAAAATACCGTCAAGAACAGAAATACCCTCCTGCAAAATTTTGCAACCGGACAAGGGAATGACTTTTTTAGCGTCATCTTTTTTTAAAGAGGTATAAATTTCAAAGGAGGCCTCCTCATCAATACCGATAATAACAGTTTGAGGATCACCAAAAGGCAAAAACAGTTTCTTTTTTGCCTCAACATACCCTTGAAAATCTCCGTGTCGATCAAGATGATCCGGCGTGACATTCAAACAAACCGCAACGCTACATTTAAGATGAGGAACCCGTTCCAGCTGATAGGATGAAAGCTCAAGAAGAAAAAGGTCATCTTGCTTTTCAGAGTCGGCCTCAATATCCAAAACAGGGAGACCTATATTTCCCCCCATATGGGATTCGGGCAAAAGATGATGCAATAAGGCCGTGGTCGTTGATTTGCCGTTTGTCCCCGTAATGCCGACAAAAAAAGCTTTCGGACAGGCCTGAGCTAATAAATCTATATCACATAAAATAGGTACATTATGGGCTTTCGCCCTCTCAGCCGTTTTATGGGGACTTGGAAACGTATGGGGAATACCCGGGCTTAAAATAAGACCGTCCAAAGCAGACCAATCAACATCTTCCGGCCTAATATAATCAGGCACTGATGATTCAACGGAATCATCAAAAACAAAGACTTTTGCCCCGGATTTTTTCAAAGCCCTAACCGTTGCTTGTCCTGACCGCGCAAGGCCGACAACGTAGTAAGCTTTAGAACTAAGAGCTTTTAAAGAAATCATAATCTATCTTAATTTTAGGGTTGTCATACCGATGAGAGCCAACACAATGGAAATGATCCAAAAGCGAATAACAATGGTTGGTTCGGCCCAACCTTTTTTCTCAAAGTGATGATGCATAGGTGCCATTAAAAAGATACGTCGGCCCGTCATCTTAAAATAAGCCACTTGAATGATAACGGACAATGTTTCAAGAACAAAAAGCCCTCCGATGATAAACAAGACCAATTCATGTTTTGTAATCACCGCAATAGTACCGAAAGCGCCCCCTAAAGCAAGCGATCCCGTATCCCCCATAAACACCATAGCAGGCGGCGCATTAAACCATAAAAATCCAAGACCGGCCCCAATGATTACACCGCAAAACACAGAAATTTCACCGGCGCCAGCCACATGTTGTAATTGAAGGTAATCGGCAAAAAGGCTATGCCCCACAACGTAGGAAATAATACTAAAACAACCCGCTGTAATCATCACAGGAACAATAGCCAAACCGTCTAACCCGTCGGTTAAGTTAACCGCATTGGCGCTCCCCACCATAACAACAATGGAAAAAGGGATAAAAAACCACCCCAAATTTAAAAATAATTCTTTAAAAAAAGGAATAGATAAAGTCGTTTCGTGGCCTATAGGAGAAAGTTTCATAATAAAATAGGTGGCAATGGCGCTGATAAGTAGCTGAAGAAAGAGGCGCAGTTTAGCAGAGACGCCTTTAGAGCTCCGGCTTTTAAGCTTCATGTAGTCATCATATCCGCCGACAAGGCCAAAACCCGTTGTAACAAATAAAAGAATCCAAATATAAGGATCAAACAAATTTCCCCACAAAAGGGTGGTAATAATCATCGATCCCAAAATCAAACTCCCCCCCATGGTCGGCGTGCCTTGTTTGGTAAGCAGATGACTTTCCGGTCCGTCTTTTCGAATAGGCTGCCCTTCTTTTTGCTTTTTCTTAAGCCAACGAATCACACAGGGTCCCGTCAGAAAACAAATCAAAAGCGCCGTTAACATCGCACCTGCTGTTCGGAAAGTGATATAACGCAAAACGTTTAACACAGGAAACTCGGAAGCCAAGGGATATAAAAACCAATAAAACATTTCTTAACTTAAAATCCTTTTCATTTACTCTTTTTACAATTTCTAACGATCAAAAACGGTGGGCAAACAAAGCATCCACAAAAACAGACATACGACCTCGTTCTGCCCATTGTCCCCTGGAACCCTTTACAAGATAAATATCCCCGGGCATTGCCTTGGCTAATATTTCGTTTATTAACTCACGAGGCTCTTTTGCAAAACCGCCTTTTTGCATTTCAGGCAAAACAGAATACAAATTTTCCATTTCAAAACCGCAACAATAAACCTTCGCTATATGAAAAAAGCCGGATGTTTTTGCAAGGTTTCGATGATAAGCAGGACTTTCTTTTCCAAGCTCCAGCATGTCGCCCAAAATTGCAATAATGCGCCGTTCCGTCATAGCCCCCATATTAATAAGGCTTTTCAAAGCATATTCCATGGTTGTTGGCGCTGCATTATAACTTTCATCTAAAATTGTTAGAGTATTATAAGGTCTTAAAATGTTACCTCGACCCTTAGGAAAAGATAAAAACTTTAGAGCACTTAAAGGTGATGCCCACGGTAATCCCAGAGCCTTTAAACAAGCAGCAACTGCTGCACAATTTCGTGACCAATGGGCTGAAAAAGTCGGCAAAGTCGCATATTTTTTTTCTCCGGCATGGGAAACAGAAACGTCGAGCCCTGCCGCTTTAAGTTCATATGTTGCTTGAAAGTCGGCACCATTTGCTTGTTGTGCATCGCCAAATGAAAGAACCGTTGCTTTTTTTGAAAGAGCTTTTCTCTTATGATCTTCAAAAGCCTTATCTTGCGCCCATAAAACTGCCGTTCCGCCCGCCACAAGGCCGTCAAAAATCTCACCCTTAGCCCTTGCAATTTCTTCAACACTCCCCATTTTCCCAATATGAGCATCACCGGTATTTGTAATGACCGCAATATGGGGTTGAACCAGCTTTGAATGACTTGAAATTTCACCGGGATTATTCATTCCCATTTCAATGACGGCATAGGTATGTTCCGGATGAAGACGTGCCAAAGTCAACGGAAGTCCCCAATGATTATTGAAACTCCGTTCTGTTGCAAGGGTTGCTCCTTGTTTTTCCAAAACATGACGCAAAGCCTCTTTAAGACTTGTTTTCCCAAAACTGCCTGTCACCCCGATAATTTTAGCCGTAGAGCGTGCTCTTGATGCTTTAGCCAAGTCATTAAGGGCTTGCAAAACATCCTCAACCACAATGAGGGGAAAAGTCTCCGGACTTCCTTTTAAATTATCGGGCACATGATCCACAAGGGCACCGGAAGCGCCCTTATCAAGAGCATCGGCCACATAATCGTGGCCGTCAAATTTTGGCCCCTTAAGAGCCACAAAAAGCTCACCGCCCCTAATTTCTCGAGAATCAATCAGAACATTATTTACAGAAAAAGGGGATATAACCGTCCCCTTGGTCGCTTTTTGAATATCATCGCAGCTCCAAAGAGGGGTCGTGCAAACCGAATGAGACATTAAAAAACAGTCCCGCCTGTTGCCTCAATAACTTGACGAGCAAGCTCTCGATCATCCAAATGATTAACCCTATCCCCAACGGTCTGTGTTGTCTCGTGCCCCTTGCCTGCAATCACACAAGCGTCATTTTTTGTCAAACGTTTGATGGCTTTGCTAATGGCTTTGGCACGATCCCCGATTTCAACGGGATTGCTACAAGTTGCCATGATCTCCGAGCGAATTTTAGCCGGTTCTTCGGAGCGCGGATTATCATCCGTTATAATTTGTGCATCACTATATTCCGCTGCAATTTTTCCCATGAGAGGGCGTTTTTGCACGTCTCGGTCTCCGCCGCAACCGAAAACAAGCGTCAGCATACCGGAGACATAAGGGCGCACAGACAATAACACTTCGGACAAAGCTTCAGGGGTATGAGCATAATCCACATAAACAGCACCACCTGCTTTTGTAATCCCCATAAGCTCAAGACGTCCTGAAACAGGCTTTAGATTTTTTAAAAGCGGTAATATTTTTAAATGCGAAACACCGGTTCCCATCATTAACCCCATAGCGCAAAGAGCATTCAAGACCTGAAATTTTCCGATAAAGCTAAATTCTGCAACGTGTTTTTCATGATTAATAGATAAAATCGCTTTTTGGCAGGGGCCTTCAATAACGAGATCATTAAGTTGAATTCCCTCTTCCGTGCGCTTCCCGTAAGGGAGTACATGAATGCCTCGGGCTCGGCAGACTTGGCTTAAGATATCAAAATAATTGGTATCCGCATTTAAAACAGCCGTGTCCCCTTCTTCCATCAAAGAGGCAAAAAGTCGGCGCTTTGCTTCAAAATAAAGATCCATGTTGCCGTGGTAATCTAAGTGATCGTGACTTAGATTTGTAAAAGCACAACTTGTGAAATTCACACCGTCCAACCGATTTTGGTCAATACCGTGGGAAGAGGCTTCTATGGCCAAATGGGTAATGCCTTGTTCCTTCATCATGGAAAGCGCTTGGTGCAAGACAAAAGGATCGGGGGAGGTCTGAGTTACATCGGGCAAACCCTTTAAGTCAACAGAACTTTTGATACCGAGAGTCCCAAGGGTGGCAGCTTTATACCCCATTTGATCCCACAATTGACGCATGAACTCCGCAACGGATGTTTTTCCGTTTGTTCCCGTCACACCGACAATGACTTTAGGTTGCCCTTTATAAATACGCTTCGCAATCAAAGCCTTTAAATGACGTGCATTAGCAATATCGATAAACAGAGTCCCCCCTAAATTTGTCGGTGTGGGCGCTTGACTTTCTTTAATGACAATTTTTGCATTCTGATTAACAGCCTGAGTAATGTAATCAATACCCGTTAAAGATTTATCCAAAGGCGGGACGGCTAAAAAAATATCGCCTTCGGCAACATCCTTAGAGTTAAAAGTAAAGCGGTCAATTTCCTCATCCCCCGGCCAATTAGCCGGCATCAAGACTTCGTCCTGCTTCACTAAGTCGCGAAACTTTAAGCCTTTTCCTTTTAAGTCAATCACTGTCATATTTTCCTATACCTATTTTAAAGAGCTTTTTCACTTTTTCGTTTTAGAGAAATCAACACTTTGTAAAAAGGGATCAAACCCTTCGTTTAATATCTTCAAATTTGGACGGAGCCCCAAAATAGGAGCAACTCTCCCTAATATCCTACCGCCAATCGGAGCCACATTCCAGCCCGCAGCCGTAAATCCAAAAGTTTTTTTCAATCCCTTCGGATCTTCCAACAACGCTACAACAATATATCGTGGTTTTTCAACGGATTCTCCGATAATGCCCACAAAAGTTGTAGAAACACGATTCTTATTATAAGCCCCGCCGGACTCGAGCATATTACGGGTTCCGGTTTTAGCCGCCACAAAGTACCCCGGTACGTTCGCTTTTTTACTTGTTCCTTGGACGACGACCAAACGCAAAAGTTGGCGCATTTTATGAGCAACGGAGGATTGCACGATACGATCGCAAGGACGCTTTTGCTCTCCGTCTTTCAGCTTGATCAACGTTGCTTCTTTTCGACAACCGTCCCCCACAACGCCGGCCACGCTATTTAGAAGATGCAAAGGGCTCACGGCCAAGCCGTAACCATAGGAAATGGTCATGGTATTTGCTTGACGCCAATGCCGCGGGATAATAGGTTGACCTTTTTCCGGAATCTCAATATTACAACGGGTTAAACAACCAACCTTTCGCATAAATTCTTGTTGACCTTCCGTGCCAACGTCAAGAGCCATCTTGACAGATCCTTTATTAGAGGAATGCACAAAAATCTGAGCGACATTAATAACGCCGTGATTGGCTCGATAATCAGAAATAGAAAAACGACCGATTTTAATGTCTTCCGACGTATCATACTTTGTTGCCAATGTTACGACACCTAAATCCAAAGCCATAGCCGTATTTAAGATTTTAAAGGTTGAGCCCATTTCATACATACCGACCGTTGCTCTGTTAAAATAACCGTCCGACTCCAAGTTAACATTTTTATTGGGATTATAATCCGGCAGCGACACCATCCCCAATACCTCCGAAGTCTGCAAATCCATAACGATGGCAGCTGCCCCTGTTGCGCTAAATTCAGTCATCCCTTTTTTGAGTTCGTCGACAATAGCATGTTGCACCCTAACATCAAGGCTCAAATGCAACGGTTTTCCCTCGGTTAACAAAAATTGTTCACTACTTTTCTCAAGGCCGGCAATACCGATATTATCGACATTTGTTAAACCGACCACATGGGAAACCAAAGGACCGTGAGGATATAAACGCTTGAAATCTTTTCGAAATCCGATCCCCGGAATCCCAAGGTGCATAATGCGATCCCGCTGCTTTGGCGTAAGATGACGCGCCAGCCAAATAAAAGGGCGATTTGATTTAAGTTTTTTAAGAAGCTTCACCTGTGAATATCCGGGTAATGCTTGTGCCAGCATTTTAGCGGCAATTTCCGCATCCAACACTTTTTTCGCATTCGCAAATAAGGAAGAGGTCGTTACCGTTGTTGCCAATACAATACCGTTACGATCCACAATATCCGAGCGGCCTTGATGAAATTGAGAGCGTACGGCATCGTGAACAAAAAGAGGTTCTCCCCCTTCATTGTTAAGACCCATGAAAATAAGGCGTCCGCCAACACCAAATAACATAAAAACAAACAAAATACCTGCAATCACCAAACGATTGCGAGCCATTTCAAGGGCCAGTCTATATTTACGACCTTGGGGACGGTGTCCCGCGTTATCATGCGGCGTATAACGACTCATTTAGGGGGGCTTTCTACTAACGTCTCATACTAGCAAGACGCACAGAAGATTCAAGGGATTCTTGGGCTTGATAGAGCTCATCGTCCTGTTGAAAGACTTCTTCATAACTTACAAGAGAAACACCGGGGCAATGCTGCAAACCGGTATGCTCTTCAACAAGGGCTTGCAAACGAGATGGTCGCGTCAAATAAGCCCACTCCGCATTCAAAATATGCATAGATTCTTGATAATGGGCAATATTACGATGAACTTGTGCCAAATCGTTATCAAGTTCGATCACTTTTTGCTTAATGGTATAGGTTAAGCTCCCCAAAAGAAAGAGAGCAAATAAGGTCACGAAAGTTGATTTATTAAACATTGCCTTAACCTAAATATTCGGCCACGCGGAGCTTGGCACTGCGTGATCTGGGATTTTCTTTAACCTCTTCCGCTTTCGGTAATACGGCCCGACGACTTACAAGCTTCAACACAGGTTGCTCACTTGAGGTTCCACGAACCTCCGGCACGTAACGATTCACAGCTTCTTTTTTGCTGTGTTTGACCATAAATTTTTTAACAATGCGATCTTCAAGACTGTGAAAACTTACAACAACCAAACGACCGCCGGGCTTTAACAGAGTCAATGAGGCTTCAAGGGCGCGCTCAAGCTGTCCCAACTCATCGTTCACATGGATACGCAAGGCCTGAAAAGTACGGGTTGCAGGATCAATTCCGTCCTTAGATTTTGGAATAATCCGCCGTAATAATCCTGCCAGCTCCGTTGTTGTCTCGAAGGGTTTTTCCTGACGATCCATAACAATGGCCTTGGCCACAATTCTGGACTTCTTTTCTTCTCCATAGAGATAAATAAGATCGGCCAATTCTTTTTCATCGTAGGTATTCACAACGTCTGCAGCCGTGATTCCGTCAATTCCCATGCGCATATCAAGGGGGCCTTCAAAACGAAAGGAAAAACCTCGTTCCGGACGGTCTAATTGAGGGGAAGAGACCCCAAGATCAAACATGATACCGTCAAGCTTTTCTCCTTCTGCTATAACCTCGGCCATCTGATCAAAGCACACAGGCAGGAAAGAAAAACGATCGGCATAGTGCGCCTTAAACTCGGACGCTGCCTCTTGAGCCGTGGCATCACGATCAAGGGCAATAATTTTCGTTGTTCCCAAAGCGTCAAGAACCCCTTTGCTATAACCGCCTCTCCCGAAAGTACAATCCAAATAAGTGCCCTCTTCCTGCAAATTGAGCGCCTCAAGAACCTCATCCGACATCACGGAATAATGGAGAGGGTTATTTCCCCCTAAAGGACTCTCCGTCATGACAAGTCCCCCTTACCCGAAGGAGACTGCGGAGAGAGTTTTAAAGTTGATTGTGCCTCTTTAATACGTGTTCGGGACTCTGTTTGAGCGGCCTCAAAGTTCTGCGGTAACCACATCTGAAAAGTAGCTCCTCGCCCGACAAACGCGATTTCACGGCTTTCACTCCCCTCAGTCATCTCAAGATAATCCAGCAACTTCTTCGGCAGAACAATGCGACCGTCGCCGTCAAAAGGCACTTGAAGGGAATCTGCAAAAATCGTCGCGGTAAAGTCATCTTGTTCTTGGGAAAAGAGATCGAGGCTGTCAACACTTTGGCTCAATTGCTCCATACGCGTGTAGCTACAGCACTCGATGGCATCATGCTTGTGAGAACGAAAGGCAACGAAACCCTGATAAGGCTCTGCAGACAACGCCGCACGAAAAGGTGCCGGCACGGAAACCCGCCCCTTCTTGTCCACCTTATTCACAAACGTTGATAAAAACAAAGCCATTAAAGCCGCCACCTATATGTCCGGAATTTCGACACTAAAACTTAAATAATTAAACAAAGAAAAACGGTCAAAGCTTTCCTATGGTTAATTAAGGTATAGCATGGGATATTATGGAGATCAAGTGGGATTCTTTGGGAAATTATAGTTTTCAACAGAGTTATCCACAGGGAAAATGGATACCTTACCCTTGAGGAAGCTAATGATTTAGCGGGTTTTATAAGATTATCAACAGTTTAGAAAGAATTTTTTGCGACGGTTATTCACACGACTTTTTCACAAGAAAAAACAAAAAAAACGAAAGAAAATAAGATGATATTTATTTATAGAATATAAAAAGAGTATCCTTTAAGCACTTTAAAACAGGAAAACGAACACTTCTTAAATAAAAATATTGACAAAAAGGCATTATGAAGTTATTAT
>JAACSN010000006.1:0-147 GCA_009993885.1 Alphaproteobacteria bacterium | reverse complement strand
AATTCCTAAAAAACAGGAAGAAACAATGACATACACTCAGCGTCTCAGCACATATCAGTGGGAAAGCATTTACAAAGACCGCTGTGAGTTTTCAAATATTTATGTCAGAAATGAGCCCTCATCTCGCCGTTTTGTTGAGGGTGTTTT
>JAACSN010000014.1:42229-42335 GCA_009993885.1 Alphaproteobacteria bacterium | reverse complement strand
CAGATTCTTCGTCCTCAGCGGTTTCTTCTTCCTCGCTTGCAGCTTCTTCATCCTCGTCTGCAGTTTCTTCTTCGTCTGCAGATTCCTCGTCCTCAGCGTTTTCTTC
>JAACSN010000014.1:0-42174 GCA_009993885.1 Alphaproteobacteria bacterium | reverse complement strand
CTTCGTCCTCAGCGGTTTCTTCTTCCTCGCTTGCAGCTTCTTCATCCTCGTCTGCAGTTTCTTCTTCGTCTGCAGATTCCTCGTCCTCGTCTGCAGTTTCTTCCTCCTCGCTTGCAGCTTCTTCTTCGCTTGCAGTTTCGTCCTCGTCTACAGATTCTTCGTCCTCAGCGGTTTCTTCTTCCTCGCTTGCAGTTTCTTCTTCGTCTGCAGATTCTTCGTCCTCTGCAGTTTCTTCATCCTCCTCTACAGATTCTTCTTCCTCGCTTGCAGCTTCTTCTTCGCTTGCAGTTTCGTCCTCGTCTGCAGATTCCTCGTCCTCGCTTGCAGTTTCTTCGTCCTCAGCGGTTTCTTCTTCCTCGCTTGCAGCTTCTTCTTCGCCTGCAGTTTCTTCATCCTCGTCTACAGATTCTTCGTCTGCAGATTCCTCGTCCTCGCTTGCAGTTTCTTCATCCTCGTCTACAGATTCTTCGTCCTCTGCAGTTTCTTCTTCCTCGCTTGCAGTTTCTTCCTCGCTTGCAGTTTCTTCGTCTTCGTCTGCAGATTCTTCGTCCGTTGCAGGCTCGCCTTCAATATCACCCGCGTCATCTACAGGCTGTGTCTCTTCAGACACATCGGAACCTATTGTATCTGCATTGCTGTCTTCAGGCGTATTTTGAGACGGATCACTCGGAGCATTTTCTGTAGAAGTTGTGCTAGAATCCTCAGAGGCAGAAGACGTTTGTGGCTCTGAAGCAGAGCCTGCACCTTGTTGAATGGTTTCTTGTGTTTTTTCAATCTTTTCATCAAGGCGTTTAAGTTCGTTAAGATTTGCTTTAGAAGGGTTGGCGTTGACTTTTTGTTGCGCAAGTTCTCTTGCGCGCCTAAGTTCCTCTAAGGCGCGTTTTGCTTTTGCAATGATGTCGCTTATAGCCATAAAGCCTCCCTATAAAGCTTTAGCATTTTTATCTTTATCCTTTGCATCCCCTGCAAAAAATATAAAAACGCTCTGTATAACTTGTCTTAATCTCCAAAACTTATGCCAAGACCCCGTGCTGTTGCCACCAAAGTTGACTTCGGATTAACAGCGCTATAACGCTCAATAGCCTCCAAAACGGGAACATCCACAACGCCTCGATTTTGCCAAGCTACCATTCTATTGTGTTTGCCTTCTGCAATTAAATCAACCGCCTTAACACCAAAAGCCGATGCTAAAACACGATCATCTGCAATAGGCTGTGCTCCCCGTTGCACATGGCCAAGGACTGTAAAACGCGTGACAGCACCTGTTAGTTCGGTAATTTGATCTGAAAAATAGTGCCCGATGCCGCTATAATGCGGACGCCCCGTCACAGGATCGATCACGCTGGAGGACTGACCGTCTTGCTTTTTAACAGCTTCGGCTACCACCACTAACGCATAGTTACGACCACGTTTAAAAAGCTCTTGAATTTTTTCAACAATCTTTTTGAAATTGTATTGAATCTCGGGAATAATCACAATATCGGCACCTCCCGCAATGCCGGCGGATAAGGCAATATGACCGGCGTCGCGCCCCATGACTTCAAGTACCATAACGCGATCATGACTGGCTGCCGTTGGTTGCAGGCGATCAAGAGCTTCTGTTGCCACTTCAACGGCCGTTGAGAACCCGATGGAACGCTCCGTTGAGCCCAAATCATTATCAATTGTTTTCGGAATTCCAATAAACGGAACATTCGCCTTTGAAAAAAGCTTGTGTAGAATTTTCAAACTTCCGTCTCCGCCAACGCCGATTAAGGCTTCAAGGCCCAGATCATGGCAAGCTTGAACAATTTCTTCGGAGCGATCTTTATACGAACCGTCGGGCATAAGGTAATGAAAGGGATTACCTTTATTAGTTGTCCCTAAAATTGTTCCCCCAAGACGAGCCCCTGCAGAATCAAAGTGATCCAATGTTAAAGCACATACGTCTAAAGGATAGCGCAAGAACCCCATTGTGCCTTGCCGAATACCGCACACTTCCCAGCCATACCCGAGGATAGCTCGGTAAGTCACAGCCTTTAAGACCGAATTAAGCCCGGCACAGTCTCCGCCGCTGGTCAGGATGCCAATTTTTTTACTCATAGGTACCTTTCATACTCTTTAATTTATTTTTATACGTTTCTTTGTTACATCCGGTCAACCTTGACTCCTAACCGCAATTAGCTTCAGCATAGCATTTTACACTTCTAATGGGCAGGTAGAATTATGAGATAACTTATCTCACCACAACAGTATGACATAAATTACCCTTTAAAAAAGGAAGAGTATAGCAAGAACCTCTTTTTTCTGTTATTAATAAGATCGTATAAATACTGAAAATCAGTAGAGTAGCGTTTATGGACGAACAAGAATCTTTAAAAAAGAAACTCGACCTTTTAAAGGACGAGCACCGCGAGCTTGACACAATGATTGACGATTTGTTGCGTGAAACAGTTGTCAATCAATTAGCTGTCCAACGCCTCAAGAAAAAGAAACTTCTTGTGCGGGATCATATTGCCCGAATCAACGCTCAACTTTTACCGGATATCATTGCTTAATTTTTCAGCCCTTCCCCCCACTTTAGGTCTTGAGTTTCCCATGTCTTTATCAGGCTTAGTTGTTGCCCACAATGAACAAGATAACCTTGACCCGTGCTTAAAGTCCCTTTCTTTCTGTGATGAAATTGTTGTTGTCTTGGATAAATGCACCGATCTCTCCAAAGAAATAGCTTTGAAACATGGCGCAAAACTTGTGGAAGGGGCATGGGACATTGAAGGCGAGCGTCGCAACCTCGGACTTAAAGCGTGTTCCCGTGACTGGATTATTGAACTCGATGCCGATGAGCGCATTTCAGAAGACCTCGCCAAAGAAATCATAAAAACAATCAAAACATCTCAAGCCGATTTACACCTGATTCCTTTTGATAATTACATCGGAGACAAACGTGTTCGTTATGGCTGGGGCGGTTATTTTGGCGTTTCCCAATCTCCTCGTTTAACACGACGCGGCACGAAGACATGGGGTCTTCAACGTGTCCACCCGAAATTAACCTTAAGTGATAAACAGGGAAACAAACTCACAAATCCTATTATTCACTATGTAGACAGAGATATCTCGGATCTTTTGCATCGCCTTGATCGCTATACGACCTTGAATGCACAGGATATGCGCGCCAAAGAAAAACAAGAAACCTTCGGTCATAATGTAAGGCGAATTTTCTCACGATTCTACAAATGCTATGTGGTAAGAAAAGGCTATAAAGAAGGCCGGTACGGATTCCTGATTGCCCTTTGTGCCGGCCTTTATCCGATTCTGTCTTACCTTAAAGCCACCCTTGAAAAAGAGACCTAAAGGCATTCCTCCCTTTCAAAGAAGACTCTTTTCCGGTAAGGTCAAGGTTACCCGTACATCCATAGAAATGCTCCCATGACAGAACAAGATTTTGCCGATATCCCGCCCCTAGACCACCCTCAAGATGAAGGGATGATTTCCGCAGCAACCTTTGCTGCGCCCTCCGCGCAGCCCCAAAATTCCAATCATCAAAACATCGACAAAACAGCTAATCGACCCCCCTTGCATGAACTGCCGCTCGAAAGCTTGCCCCATAATATCGAGGCTGAGCAAGCCTTGTTAGGCGCACTCTTGTACAACAACCTTGCCTATGAAAATGTATCCGACTTTTTGCGCGCCAACCATTTTAGCGAGCGCACCCACGAACAAATCTATGAAGCTATCACACGCCTTTTAGAAAGAGGTCAAGTTGCCGACCCCGTCACCCTAAAAGACTATTTTCAATCCCAAGCCTCCCTTGAAGAAATCGGGGGAACAACCTACCTCGCAAAACTGGCAGCCTCTGTCGTTTCTTTGGTTAATACGGCAGATTACGGAAAAATTATTTATGACCTTTTCTTAAGGCGTCAACTGATTCAATTAAGCCAAGAGCTCGCCTCAAAATCCCATAAGGTTGATCTTGAAAGCAATGCTACGGATTTTATCGAAGAAACAGAGCAGCAGCTTTTTGACCTCGCGACAACGGGTAATATGGACAGAGGATTTGTGCACTTTGCCGAAGCCCTATCGGCTTCCATCGAGACGGCGCAAATCGCCTTTAAAAGTGACGGACATGTGGTCGGCGTCACAACAGGTCTTCTCGATCTTGATAAAAAACTCGGCGGCCTTCACCCTTCCGACCTGCTCATTCTGGCGGGTCGTCCTTCCATGGGTAAAACAGCCCTTGCCACGAACATTGCTTTTAATGCAGCCCAAGCCTCTTTAAAAGAAAAACAAGGCGGAGCTGCCGTTGCTTTTTTCTCCCTTGAAATGTCGGCAGAACAATTGGCGGGACGTATTTTGGCAGCGGAATCCGGCATTGTGTCCGATAAAATTAGGCGCGGTGAGCTAAACGGGAACGACTTTGAAAAGTTTGCCGATGTTGCAAAAGAACTCGCCGGCCTCCCTTTGTTCATTGATGATACGCCGGCTCTTAGTATGTCTGCCCTTCGCACAAGGTGTCGTCGCCTCAAGCGTCAACATGACCTTGGTTGCATTGTAGTGGATTACCTTCAATTACTAAGCGGCTCGGGTAACAAACGAAGTGAAAACCGCGTGCAAGAAATCTCCGAAATTACGCGTTCTTTGAAGGCCCTTGCTAAAGAACTTCATGTCCCCGTTCTGGCGCTCTCACAGCTCTCTCGTGCCGTCGAGCAGCGTGACGATAAACGCCCCCAATTGTCAGACCTTCGGGAATCCGGGTCTATTGAACAAGATGCCGACGTTGTGATGTTTGTTTTTCGGCAATCCTATTACTTGGAGCGAAAAGAGCCTGATCTCGGCACCGACCTACACCTTGAATGGCAGGCTCAAATGGAGAATATTCGTAATGTTTCCGAAGTGATCTTGGCCAAACAGCGCCATGGCCCCGTCGGCACAGTGCGACTTTTCTTTGACTCACGGGTTACTAAATTTGGGGATCTGACTGCCGAAGACCAAGCAAAACTTATGCTCGCAGCCTAGAGCTCTTTTTTTTATAACGAGTTTCTGCAGCAGCCTCAATAAAACGCTCATATATTAAGCGATCAAGCTCTCCTACCAAAAACTCAGGATGCCATTGCACACCAAGGCAAAACGTCAAATTCGGATCTTCAATACCCTCAATAATCCCGTCCGAAGCAACGGCATTAACAACAAGACCTCGACCGACTTTGTCGACGGCTTGGTGATGGCTGGTATTCACGGCAACTTTTTCCCTTCCCTTGCTGCAACTCGCCAAAAGAGTACCGTCCGTAATAATAATATCATGTGTCGGAAGATGGCGGCACTGGGCTTGGGAATGCTTTAAAGCTTTAGGATGCGCCTCGGGAATATGTTGAATCAACGTGCCGCCCCTCACGATATTAATCATTTGCTGACCTGCACAAATCCCCAGAAGCGGGATATCTCGTTCGAGAACCCTTTCCACAAACGCAAAATCAAAGGAAGATCGTGCGGAATTCAAAACGGTCTTTTCATGGCAAAAGTCTTGTCCGTATAATTTAGGATCATGGTCAAAGTCGCCTCCGCTTACGGCAACTCCATCCACAAGATCAAGATAATGATCAATGAGTTCGATGGTGTGAGGCAGCATAATCGGAACTCCACCGGCCTTATGCACCGTATCGCAGTAGTGCTCGCGAAGGGCATACCACGGGTATTGAGAATAAGTGTTCTCTTTAGAAGAGTCCACGCTAATGCCAATGGTCGGCTTTACCATACTTTGTTCCTTCATAATTTTGATGCCTCTTATTATAAGGCTTTGGCAAAAATACTGCAAACAAGAAATATGCATAATAGGAGAGAAAGTACCTTGTCAATTTTGATATTTCCTGTTTTAAGTGTGAAAGACTTAAATTGTTTTTGATTTAAATTTTGGAGGAAAAATGTCTAAACTTGTAAGGAGCGTATCCGTTCTTGCTTTATCTATTGCTATGACCGCAGCACCGACTTTTGCTGCCCCGAACACCCAAGATAAGCGTGAGCAAAAAACAACCGATATCAAAGGTGACGGCATCCAAGTTATGGGCGAGTCGGATATCACGGCAACTCCTGTTGACGAATCCAGAGGCCCCGGTCTTGAAATTTCAGGCGGAACCTCCTTTAATGCCTATATCTTTAAGCAAAAAAAACGTGAGCAAAACGGCGGTAAAGGTCGCGGCACTCATTTTGGCGCAGATGATTCCCGTATCAACTTCCAAGTTCTCGGCAAAGCAGGACCCGAATTAGACGGCCTCGAATATAGCTTTCTCATCGGTCTGACAGGTAATACCGAAGCAGGAAAGACTTCCGTTGAAGAAAACCGTATTAAGCTAAAAAACCGTTATGGGACTTTGATCGGCGGTGTTCATCGCGGCGTAACGGACTTTATGGCCGTTGGTCCTTTCGCTTTTTATGCCGGAACAGGTAACGTTTTAGGGAACTACAAAAGCATTGTGAACGAGACGACCGGTGTTGTGATTCGTGACGACCTTAAGGGAGCTCCTAAAGACCAAACAAAAGTGACTTATGTAACACCTCGTTTCTTCGGTATCCAAGCCGGTTACAGCTATACTCCGGACGGCAACCAAGCCGGTGAAGCAAAACTTGCTTCAAAAGCCTTAGCTCCTAAAGACGGCGCGATGACACCTGTCGGACAAAACCTCCACGAAGCGGGTTTGAACTTCAAAAAAGAATTTGCCAATAGTTTCGGTATACAACTATCCGCCACAAGCCTTTTTGGAAATTCCAAAAACACAAAGACCCACCACGATGCAGGGTATAGCGATATTGCAGCTTATGCCTTGGGTCTTGTTATTAATTACGGCGACTTCTCCATTGGCGGCGAATACTTGGATAACGGTCGTAGCCTCGAGTGGAACGGCTTAAGCGGCAATGACTCCGGTCGTGTTTTCAACGTTGGCGTGGGATACTCCCGTGATCGTCATGCGGTAAGTTTGGGTTACCTCCACAGCAAGCGTAAACTGGGGCACAATAAGAGAACAGGTTTTGAATACGGGACAACTAAAGCCAATGTAGGATCGCTTTCCTATGATTATAAGCTTGCCAAAGGCTTAAAGCTTTATGCCGAAGGTGTGGCATTCCAATACAAAACCTCTAGCACAGCTCAGGCAACAGCTTGGAAAGAAGCGACAATGTCTCCCAAAGATGCTGTCGGTAACAATAACGGTCATGCTATTATGTTGGGAAGTGCTATTTCCTTCTAAGACCTCTTTGCCAAGACACAATTAACAAATTCAATCATTAAAAAAGCTCCTTTTGGAGCTTTTTTAATGGCCGTTTTCCCCGAATATCAAAGGGTTTCGATCCTATTGTTGCATAAAAATCACAGATATTTTCAATCGCACGCATTAGCTTGTTGCCGATTTATTTAAATGTTACGATAAATTAAAACAAATAGTTCCAGGGAGCTCTGAATAAGGATGGTAGGCATTAGCCTCGATGCACGTATACGCAAGAAGGAAAGTATACAAGCCCTTAAACGCGCTGCCGGAGAACCGTTGCCTGCTTTTTTAGGCTCGGGCGAGACCAGTCACTTACCGGAAGCGCCAAACGTACCGCCTGATACAAACCAATTACAGAAATTTAGGGATCAACTTTTAGATATTGATCGTAAGAAACGTCAACATCTTGAGATTCCACCGGCAAAAGGGAGTGGTTTTTTGAAATTTTCGACTATTTTAATTGTCTTATTATTTGCCCTTTCTGCAGGACTTTTTTTTGCGGGCGGTTACCTCTATAGCTATTCTAATCCTCCCCAAGGAAGCGCTATTTCTGCCGCCGGATTTACAGTAGATCAAAATAAACCGGATTGGCGTCTTGGTACCGTTATTGAAGGATCAGAATCCGTGCAAGAAGGAAGCGTTCCAAGTTCTTATCTTGCCAGACGCACTTACTTAGAGCGCAACGAAGTCTTAGCCGATCGCATTTATAGTGACGGAAAATATCAAAGCACTTTAAATACGTCGACACGCAACGAAGCAAAACGTATCGCGTCAAGAACCACCAGTCAAATTAGATCGGCGGTACGTAGGATATTCGGAGAGACCGTTTCAAGAATTTTTAACCCCTTGGCAACAACCGTTGTAAGCGGAACAGTCGGTAGCGCTATTGATAAAACCCTGCCCGATAGTTCAAAAAAAGGGTCGACTACCCAAGAAACCGGTGCTAAAAGCGGCGGAAGCGATTCTTTAGGAACACTCAATAGCGGTTTTGGTCGCAGCAGCACCGGTTCGTCATCCAATGACTCTTCGGCAAATTCAAGCGGCGGGTCAACTTCTAACGCCGCCTCTCCCGGTTCGGCAAAGGCATCTTCGACCTCGATTACTACCGATACCCCTGATGCACATGACGGTTTGTCTGCTCCGACAGAAGAAATGGGAGCGCTATTCGCCCTTGAACTGCAAACTTTTTTTGATAGCACAAATGCTTTTGCATTTATGAGACAGCTTCGAGAAAAAGGTTATACAGCCAGTTATATTATCCGCTCCAGGGTCGGACAAAACATGGTGTACAAAGTGCGCGTCGGTAATTTTGCAACTTACTCGGATGCCGGCGAAGCACGCAAACTAATCGCCCATCCCAGCCGAGTTGTTCTCGCGCTACAAAATGATGAGCATTTAAAATATTAAAGTGAATAAAGGTTATTATGCAGTATAAAAATAAAATAAATTATACAGGAAAAACAAGGCTTCTTTTGTCTGTTTTTCCACGTCTTTTCTCTTTAGCAATTCTTTTTATGCTCTCTGCATGTTCGCTGTTCAAAGAATGTCCGACTCCCCCTGTTTATTTGCAGGAGGTAAACTTCTCTTTAGACAGTGATGCAAATAAAAAATCTGCTACCGCTATTGATCTTTTAATTGTCTATGATCCTGCCCTTTTGGAGGTTCTCTTAAAGATGGAAGCAAAAGATTACTATGTTGCGGCAAAACAACTTAAGCAGGATTACCCGACCTTAGCAGATATTCTCCATTGGGAACTAACACCGGGGCAAGTTGTCAAGAATTACCCGATTAATTTACGGTCGGATGCGCCTCAAGGTGTTGTGATGTTTGCAGATTATTATGCTCCGGGCGCTCATCGCGTTCGCGTAGGCTCTTCAAAAGTTATTCATGTGCATTTTAGAGAAAACGATTTTTGTATTCTTGAGCAAGGGTGTTTTGGAGAACCCAACCCGCATATGTCTCAAGAAGCTGCGGCCTTGCAGAAAAATATTATCTTTAAGGAAATTGAGGGTGCAGATCCCAAAGCAACCATTGCACAGGTAGAAGCCGTAAAAGCTGCTCAGACCCAAAAAGACGGGATGGATTTGGCCAAAGAAGTTGCTAAGCAAGCGGAAAAATTTTCCGCTAAATATTAAAGATGTTTAGGAGATATTAAATGAGTGTATTGCGTCAATTAAAAAAAGCCGTTCAGTGGCATGACGGTATGTTGTTACGCCCGGAGCATTTTCAACAAGCCGATCGCCGCGGCGAACAACTTCGACATTTTCAATTATCAAAAGTTTTGCCATACTACTGGGGTGTAAGTCACCTTAAAATTGATGAGGTTTTACTAAGCGCCGGAACGTTACGAATTCTTGAAATGGATGCGATCATGCCGGACGGCATGATTATCGGTATAAATGCTGAAGACGGCGACCACCTTGAATTAGAATTAAGTGACTACGCGGATCATTTTAAAAAATCCAAAAGCCTTTTAGTCTATTTGGCTATCCCGGAGCACCGTTCTGATGCAGCAAGCGTCACATCGGAATTTCCAAGGTATGAATCCGTAGAGTCCGGATTTGTCATTAATCAAAACACAGGTGAAGAAGCGCCTCGTTTTGCTTGTTTAAAACCCCACTTAAAACTATTTGCAGGTGAGGAGCCTTCCGGACGTTTTGTCTTTTTCCCTTTGATAAAAATAGATCAAGAAAAAGCGAATTATGATATTTCCGATTTTACAGCCCCGGCTTTGCATGTTCCTTTAACATCAAAACTGGGAAGCCTTTGCACACATACGGTAAAAAATATTCGCACAAAAGCCTCGTTCTTAAGTGAGCAGATTCGTAATGATAAACGCTCTATTATGGCTCAAGAATCTCAACTTCATATTAAGACAATGATGGCCGGGTTGATCGGGTTTGAAGCTCTTGTTCAAACAGGCAAAACCCATCCTTTTAACTTGTATGTCGGCTTAAGTAATCTTGCCGGTCACTTAAGCGCCTTACGCCCCAATGAAATTCCGCCCGCATTTGAGCCCTATGACCATGACGATGCACTGGCCTCTTTTAGAGAAGTCCTGGATTACATAGCCTACTGTTTGAATGCTCTGCAAGAAGGCTTTAGCATTGTGCCCTTTGCCAAAGATGACCGCGTCTTTAAAGTTGATCTCGAGCGTTCTTGGATGGCTGAAAAACTTATCATTGGCGTCAAGGGATCTGTGCATATGCAAGAAAAAGATCTTATTGAATGGATTACAAGTGCTGTTATCGCCACAAAAGACTTTGTGGAAGGCGTGCGAGATAAACGTATTCTCGGTGCCTCTCGTTCTCTTATTTCCGGAAGTAAGGAACTGCGCTTAATGCCGAGTCGGGATATGATTTTGCTTGAAATTGTTTATGACCATTCTTTCATAAATCCCGATGAAGAGTTCCAAATTTTTAACGTTGCCGATACGGCTCTCAAACGCCCGACGGAAGTTGTGCTTTACGTACCGCGGCAGACGGAAAAGCAACAATAAAGAAATTATGAAATAAAAACCAACAGGTTTGGAGTTTTAAAATGAGTCACGCCCTTAAACGACAATTCGACACCGATACAGGTTTTGTTATGCGCTTTTTTGAAGAGTATTACCGTCTTGTTTTAAAGTACTTAAGAACCTGTACGGCAGAGCTTTCAACGGTCTCATCCGCAGCCGACGGTATCCCGGGAGATGCCGACAGCGCCCAGGTCGAGCGCCTTCAAATTATTTTAAACGACCTTTATGAAACCCTTGAAAGACAAGCTTTGATTGCTGCACAAAAGGGCGGCGAGTTTGCCGTTGGTTATTACAAAGAAGCTCAATTTATCATGGCTGCTTTGAGTGACGAACTCTTTTTGAATCTACCGGGCTTTACGGGGAAACAATATTGGTCTGAAAATCTTTTAGAATCCCGTCTTTACGGTACCCACGAAGCAGGTGATCTCTTTTTTAAAAAACTAGATGATTTCCTTGAAAAACGGGATGCTGTCCGCCGTGATATTGCGGAGGTTTACCTTCTTGCGCTAGGTGTTGGCTTTAAAGGAAAATTTCGGGGCATGCCCGATCAACGCCAACTGGATTATTACCGACGAGAGCTTTACATCTTTATTAATCATGAAGAACCTCGGCTTTACCAAGGGGAGGATCGCCTTTTTCCACAAGCGTATAGTCACACGTTAACAGAAGGGAAAGCAAAGCGCTTTCAAGATGTCCGATTTTGGACGGGGGCGTTTGCAAGTATTTTTGGCATTTTGCTCTTGATGTCTTTTGTAATTTGGCAAAATGCAACGGCAGACGTTGAAAGCATGGCCGATGAGATTATTCAAAACAGTGCATTTAAGATATAAAGGTTGATGAATTATGAATGAGTTAGTAAAGCAATTTCTTCCGGACTTGACCTGGGCAATCTTCTGGGCATTCTTAATCGGCCTTATCCTATTAATTTTAGCCGGGGTTTTGCTGATTAAAAATATACGCACCTACTCTCGGGAAAAAGCTGCCCGTGGGCACGGTAACGTCCCCGGAGAGAAAAAATCCCTTAAAGATTATGCGACAAAAACAAAAGGCTTTTTCACGCGCTTTAAGGATATGTCTTTAAATTTGCGTAAAAAGTATGTTGGGGACATGAGAGATGAAACAGCTCAATCTTTCCAACGTGCCATTGAAGTTTTGCAAGGTTATTTTGGCCCCAAGGATGCCCAATACCACCTTCCTTGGTATATGGTTATCGGCTGCGACGGGTCGGGTAAATCAACATTCCTTGACGGCGCACAATTAGAATTGCCCATTGGGGATCCCGTTAATGAAATCACCTCCGATCTTTCTCCTGTAAGTTGGAAATTCTTTGATCAGGCTGTTGTTGCTGATGTTCGAGGGGATTTGCTTCTTGGGGAAAAGGGAGTGAATTCCGATGAAGGTCAATGGAGTTATATTTTAAATCTCTTTAAATTTTATCGTCCGAAACGCCCTATCGACGGCATTATTTTAACCATACCGGCCGATGAAGTTGCCGGAGAAAACCGGTTTTCAAAAGACGATATCTCTGCGCGCGGTCGTGCGATTTATGCAAAGCTTTGGAAACTTCAAAATACCCTAGGTATGCGGGTTCCCGTTTACATTGTTATTACAAAAAGTGACAAAATCCCCGGATTCTCCAGCCTTGTTGCACAGTTGCCTGAAAATAAACGTCAAGAAATGCTCGGTTGGTCCTCTCCGTATGACATCCATATGGCCTTTACGGAAGAGTGGATTGAAACAATCTTTAGGGGACTGCGCAAAGGATTTAATCGCCTGCGCGCCTCTATTTTTACAAGGGATTTAATCGACGAGCGCCGTATCGGTAATGCCCTGTTACCCATTGAGCTTGCGTCGATGAAAGAAACTCTCGGGCTCTATATCCTTACAATGTTTAAGGAGAGCAGTTACCATGACTCTTTCTTCTTAAGGGGTGTTTATTTCACAGGATTAGGTGATAATCAAGACGTTATTAACTTTCTACAGCAGCAACAAGCAAGCGGTAGCTCTGAACAAAATTCAAATCCCGAACTTGGAAAACTGGTCTTTGTCAGCGATATTTTGTCTCAAAAAGTTTTCCAAGAATACCCTATCTGCGAGCCGAATACACGTTTGCTGGTTTCGACAAACAAAGCCTTAAATACGGCAAAAGTTGCAGGTAGCGTCCTTGCTTTTATCTGGTTTGTGGGTTTATTGAATTCCTATCAACGCTTAAAAATAACGAACCAAAATCTATTTCCCTCTTTGAGTTTAATCAACGATTCTATCGTGGGCGCTAACGAACGCATGTCAGGAGGAAATCGCTCTAAACTTGAAAAATACCTCAACGTTCAATCCGAAAAAGTCATGGCAGAATTTGTTGAGATTGAAGCGGTAGACTCCTATTCTATTTTTATCCCCGCCTCTTGGTTTTCATTGGTAGATGAAAAAATAGAAAGAAGTTTTACCTCGGCCTATGATAAGGTTATTCTCCCTTCTATATCGGGAGCCTTAAAAATGCGTATCGCAAATATTGTTGCGCGAGATTCGGGCGTACAACCCGCAGCACAAAGTAAGGATCCTTTTCCAAACCCGACAAGCTCTCCCTCTTTCGAGAGGCTTGAGAGATTCACCCAAGAAATTGCAGATCTTGAAAGCCATATTTCTTCCTTTAACCGTTTGAAATCAAGCACGAGTGTTCATGACTTAGGACGTTTAACAAAGTATCTTTTTAATCGCTCTTTGCCTCAACAATTTTTCTCAAACTCCGACTATTATCGCCAAGCTCTCGGAGATATTTTTGGAGAGAAAATAGTGTTTGACCAACACAGTCAAGCGGCTCAAGAAAAACTACGTCTTCTTTACCGCAATTTTCTTATCGAAGTTTTGGATGTTAAAGAAAACTTACCCGTCTTAATTGATTTGCAGAAAGAACTTGACGCTATCGTCAATTATTCTGCTTATAAACGGATGGATGAAAAGGACTTACGTCAATTGGCAGAAAAGGCCATTTCTTTTGCCGACCTTGCTATCAGCGGTAAAATAGCTTGGTTGTCAAAACAACTTTTTGATCCCGGAAACCGTTACGATACCGTCATGGATCATGTTTTTGGCTCCCAACTTTTAGGACAACGTATCGCATCGGATTTAAGTCGCATCGCAAATCTTGCCTTTTCAAAATACCGTCTTGCGCTTGCCGATATGAAATCCGAACTTGTCGGATCGTTTTTTACTGTTGAAAACGGTCAACTCATTTCAGAACCGTCTTCAGGGGTTATTAACTTTATTGATTCTTTGACCTCCTTTTTAGGAGAGTCTTTTATGGCGCCCGTTGATAATTATGAAATCTTGTTTAAAATTCCTCCTGCAAAACTCCTCTTCTGGGATGATGCAACACTCAACAGAGGGGTTAAGGTTGTTAATGCTTACGAAGACTTTACAGCCAAACGTCTTATAAATTACTCACCGGCTCTGCACGATTTCTTCCGTGAGGTCGGTCGAAACAGTGTTCGCAAAAAAGTAGTGAACTATGTCTCTTTGTCCCAAAACTATCATTCGGAACCGACAACCATGACAAGTTTCGGTGCACGTGAGCTCTTGGCAAAACAAGTGAGCAATATTGCCGTGGCGACGCCCCTTTTCTCGAAAGTGCTCGGTGTGTTTGACGACGGTAGTTTTGTCATGACCACGGCAAATTTAAGAGAGCTTCTCATTAACCAAAACTACGGCGTGTTAAAAAAGATCGATAATCTCCTTGCGATCGATAACCTGTATAAGGCAAATGAAGAAGAACTGCGTTGGTGGAAAGGCGAGGAGCTTGTCGGCTTTAAACTCTTTAATGTGAGTGACGGAAATGATATGAGCGCTTATCTAACGGCACAACGTTTCAGTATTACATTCCTTGCTAACGAGATGGCAAAGCCGATCTTAGGGATGTTGGCACAACCTTTCTTAAGTAATATCCCGATGGATATGCCGTTAGTTGTGAAATGGTCACGAATTCTTTCTGTCCTTGAGAGCTATGAAAAGAAAACACCCGGTAATTCTTTGCAGGTTCTCGAGCAGTTTTTGAGTTCTGATTTGAATTCTATCTCCCTCGCCAACTGCTTGGAAAAGATTGGTGATTTTGATAAGTTTGGAAAAACAGGGGACTATTTCCTTGATGTACGCAATCATTATTATGAAGCGGTTGAAAAACAATGTGAGGCCGTCGGCTTTAAAGATGCCGTCGAAAAATATAATAAAGCAGGTGCTTTCTTTAATGCAAACTTAGCCGGTCGTTTCCCCTTTACCAAAGAAATCGGTGACGGCAAAGGTCCGGAGGCTAATCCTGATGATGTGGCTACGTTCTTTAAATTATTTGACTCAATAACATCACAACAGCTTGAAATGCTTAAACACTCCGCTCGTAATGCGGGGGCGCAAGTATCGATCGGCAAATTCATCAAAGATATTGTCAGCATTCGCCCGATTATGCTTTCGGCCATTGATTCCGATAATAAAGAGCACATTTCTAAAGTGAACCTTCTGGCAAGCTTTAGAACAGATCAAAGTCGTGAACAAGGCGGTGAAAGTATCATCGACTGGAGCATGCGTATTGCAAATTCTGTAACAACAATGCGAAACAATACGCCTATTATCGAGTGGCGCGTGGGCATGCCCATTGACATGATGATTAAGTGGGCGAAAAATGGAGAAACCGTTCCCTTGCCCGACCCTCGTTTATCAAAACTTAACGTGCTGGGTAATCATGCCGTCTTTAGTTACGACGGCAGATGGGCGTTGGCACGTTTGCTAAGGGAGCATGTTTTGCCCGAATCCGCTTTTGATACCGACGGTGTACCCGGTTCTCAGGTTCTTGAATTCTCTATACCGACGGCCTTTAACCCGAACTGTTACCGAGGTAAAACGGTTATGCCCTTTGAACGCAAAAGCGAGCCTGCCCGCTTGTATATGCGTCTGATCATGGGAACACCTGTGCAAGTTGAACCCGGAAAGGACGGTGCGGCTCCAACGGGAGAAGATAAAAATAGAATATTCCCTGTGCCAAGCTTCCCTTATTATTCTCCACAATATCAAAGGCGCTAATAACCGTTAAGTGGAAAAATAGAAATAGGAAAAAACCATGTTTTTAAAGAAAAAAGAAGAGCAATTTCAGCTCCTGGATAAAAAGACCTTAGCTCTTTTTTTGAAACCGATTTCTAAGAAAGAGCCTAGCGGAAAATCCCTGCGTTATGAAAAAGAATATGATAAAATCAGGGATGCAAAAAAAGTTGAAGAAGATTTGCCGCAAGGTGTTTGGACCCATGACCTAAAAGAGGCTGATTGGGACAAGACGGCTAAGCTCTGTATTGACGCCCTACAAACAAAATCAAAAGACATCCAAATATCCTTATGGCTTGCAGAGTGCTGGTTTCATGAATATCAAGTCTACGGACTGCGATACGGTCTGTATTTAACCCAACAACTTCTTGAGAAATTCTGGGATACCGTTCACCCCTATTCGGCCGATGACCCCGAATACCGTATGTCGCCTCTCTTATGGTTTGATAGAGCCGTTACAAAGGCACTTTCTCAAGTTATTATTGCTTTGCCTACCGATGATTCCAAAGAGAGTTTCACCTTTTGGGATTACCGGAGCAGAGTCCTAAAGACCTCACCTGCAGAAAAAGAGGCTGCCAACCAAAAACAATCTCCGTCTCCTAAACCCTCGACACTTTTTTATGATGCTGTGAAGCTAACACCCACACAGTTTTATAAAGATTTAACAAATGATCTTAAAGAAACTCTCAAAATTATTCGAGATATTGAAGCGTTTGTTGAAAATAAATACAAAGATTATCCGGGAATTTTAATGCGTTGCAGGGGGCACATTGAACAAATTCTACATTTTGCAAACGGGATTTATCAAGAACGCCCTCCGGAAATCTCTCAAAATGCTTCTCTGAAACTAGACAAACAAGCTGAGAATAACGAATTTATCTTAAGTCCTTTAACCAACAAGAGCCCTTCCATGCTAAAATCCCCCTTTAAAATTAAAGGCGAACTTCAAAGCCGTGAACAAGCCTATGATCTTCTTAGTAAAATTGCAGATTATCTTTCCGAGATCGAACCTCATAGTCCGACTCCCTATTTGATTCGCCGAGCGGTCAATTGGGGAAATATGTCTTTAGGTGAACTTTTAGTAGAATTAGGGCAACAAAACGGTGATATTAAAAATACCATGCGTTTTCTTGGTATGGATAACCAGACCCATACGGACTAAGGGGACACCGTCAAGTTAATTTCAGCCGAGTGCAAAAAGGCCTTTGTCCCAAATTTTTAGTGAGTGCTTAATAGAGCTTCAGTCAACATTTTTGCAATGGCGTTCAAAAAAAGCAAGGGTATTCCATATCACTTCCCTTTTCCCATCGGGGGAGTCGAAATAATGATCTTCACCCTCTATAATTTTCATTTCGATTAACTGTTGAAGTGTTGGATTGGACTCTATCAAATTATTAAGCAAATAAGCATTCTCAATTGAAACGTTTGTATCTTCAGTTCCATGGACAATTTTGAGAGGCGTTTGTATATTGTTTAAATGAAATACAGGAGAAATTTTTTGGTTTAGCTCTTCATCCTCAAGTGGATTTTGGTCATCACCAAATTGCATTATTCGCAGTGATTTTTTTACACCTTGACGTCTCACACCTTCAGTACTCTGTAAGTCTATTGCAAAATCAGCTAAACCTGCAATCGCACAGGAAGCAGTAACCTTAGCATTAAAATAGTCTTGGTGTTCCGGTAACGATAGTGCTGCAAGAACCGTGTAGGCACCCCGGCTATGTCCTGCAAGGTAGACTCTCTCGGGGTCTGTTTCCGGCATTTCCAGTACATATTTTAGTACGGATTTAACATCTTCTATATGGGCGCCACCAACGTCTCCTATTGCTATATTGCAATATGTTTTTCCGTTTCCTGTAGCCCCCCTTACATTTGGAGTGGCAACCATGTAACCAGACTGTCTCCAAAATGCAAACTGCAGGTCAAAATCACTTGATTCGTGGGCTAATGGACCTCCGTGTACGTGATGTGTCAATTTTTTTGCGGACACTTTTTAAAGCTGCTTTATGAGTTTTTTCGTATTCCACCGGTGAAAGTGTAATCAATAGCAGAATGCATTCTGACTTGCCGCCGTCAAGTTAATCTTATTTCGGTGAAAACTTACTTTCGATCGTTCTGTGATCTTAACATCGCCTGTTTCCTTGCGACATTTAATCCAATTAAATAATGTCTTAGGGAAATTTTAAAGGTTTCATAGACCTCTTTTCGTAACTTACCTGAGTCTAGAGAAGGCAAGGTGCGGGCTCGAAGCTCAATAAGATATCTATGGGACATGATTGTATCATGCGCAAAATAATGCAGATTATCTACGGGCTCGTTTGCTCGGTTCTAACACCGGGGCGGAAAAGGGGGATTTGTTGAAAAAAACCGTTCCAGCTCGCATTTTACTTTAGGTTTCCCTGCAAAAAATCACAAATCCTATCGATCACCAGAGTATGTGCGCTTGCTTTTTTATCATCTGAAGAACTTAAGTATGGTGCTATCTTAAATCCTATACTGGAACATTTATTCATAAATGTAAAATGATCCGCATCTTCTATGACAAGTAACTCAGACCTATTTATGCTTTTTGAATAAAACTCAGCATTTTGCTTTTTAGGAGTTATGCGATCTTTATCCCCTACAATTATTAGCGTAGGAACGCTCATTTCTTTCAGTCCCTCTGCGGTAAAGGCTTCTCCTAAATCCGGCGCTATGGAAATGACAGCTTTAATGCGATCGTCTTTGTAAGAATGTTCCGCCTTATTCCAATCAACTGCTCTTGCATTTTCAGATGCATATTTTGGCCAATCACTCCATCTTGAATATTTATCATCAAGGGCTTGTTTAAATTTATCCTTATCTGCTTTAATGCCGCCAACCCATAAAGCTGTCGTTCCTCCTAATGAAAATCCGGCAACAGCTATTTTCTCTTTATTAATGATTTTACCCCATTGAGAAGATTCTAATAGATAGGTTAATAATTCCGAAATATCTACAGGCCTTTGCCACATTGAAGTATAAAGGAACAAATCGCTGTGTTCATAACTAGTATTAAAGGTGTGATCAATCATGACGACAATATAACCCTTAGAAACCAAGGCTTCTGCAATCCAAGAATTTCCAAACCTATCTCCTCTAAACCCGTGAGAAAACACAACTAAAGGATATTTTCTTTTGCCATTCACACAAGGCTGTCCTTTAGAATAGTTTTCTCTCATCCAGATGCCATGGGGAATCTTTTTCTTTTCTACTTTACATGAGGTAGGGTAATAAACTTCGGCGACTAATATTCTTCTTGAACTCTTAGATATAAAACTGATTTCTTGTGTGCCAATAGACGCATATGCATTTACAAAATACAACATTAAGCCAAGTAATATTAAAATAAATCGTAAAAACATATTTTTAAATCCCCTAATTATATAGATTTTATACTAACCGTCAATTCTGTGCCAACGCTTTCTATAACTTTCTCATAGCTCAAAGACCATGGTCAATGGCTTTGTTGCATGAATATAGAAGCTCCGGTCAAGAATGGAGATTCTGTTAGAATTTCTTTTTCTAACCTTTTGTAGGTTCTCACCCGAAACAGCTAGGTTTTAGGCCTTATTGCCGACGTCCGGATTGAAAGCTTTGTGGAAGGGCAACTAAAGAGACCCCGTTAAATAATGAGGCCTATGACAGAGTCATAAGGCTTGCATTGCCGCCTTGTGCCGTTGTGTCAATGGAAATGGTTTGCTCGTTCATGAAACGGTAAAGGTAGTGCGGCCCTCCCGCTTTGGGTCCTGTTCCCGAAAGACCTTGTCCTCCAAAAGGTTGGACGCCAACAACAGCTCCAATCATATTTCGATTGACATAGACATTACCGGCTTTGATGCGAGAGGCTATATAGTCAACACGGCTTCCAATCCTGGAATGTAGCCCGAAAGTCAGTCCGAAACCGAGACTGTTAATGTCCTCAAGAACCTTATCAAGATCTTTGGCTCTGAAGCGTTTGACATGCAAAATAGGCCCAAAATGTTCTTGTGTGAGGGCGGAGATTTCGGAAATTTCATAGGCGCTTGGCGGAACAAAATACCCTTGTTTTGTAATAGGGTCAGAGGCTTGCACAGTATAAATTTCCGCACCTATTTTCTTTAGCTCCTCAATATGGGCTAAAAGAGAGTCTTGAGCGCTTTGATCAATGACAGGCCCGACGTCCGTTGATAGTTTTGAGGTATCGCCCAAAGTGAGTTCGGCCATGGCTCCTTTAAGCATTTTAATCACTTTTTCCGCAATATCTTCTTGCACAAGCAATAGTCTTAAGGCAGAACAACGTTGCCCTGCACTTTGAAAAGCAGAGGCAATAACATCGCCGACCACCTGTTCGGGCAAAGCTGTCGAGTCAACAATCATCGCATTTTGCCCGCCTGTTTCAGCAATAAAAGGAATAATAGCACTGCGTCGTGAAGCAAGGACTTGATTAATGTGCCAAGCTGTTTCTGTCGAGCCTGTGAAACAAACTCCGGCAATATGGTGATCGGGAAGCAGTGTTTCCCCAACGAGGCGACCGGAAGCCGGAATCAGGTGGAGAACGTCTTTCGGGATACCGGCTTTGTGCATAAGCTCAACGGCCTTTGTGGCGATCAAAGATGTTTGGCTAGCCGGCTTTGCTAAAACGGTGTTTCCCGTCACAAGAGCCGCGCAAACTTGTCCCGTAAAGATAGCTAAGGGAAAGTTCCACGGACTAATGCACAAAAAAGTTCCGCGCCCTTTCAGGCGTAATTTATTTGCTTCTCCCGTTGGGCCGGGCAAAAAGGTATCCTGCGTTAAAGTCTCTCGGGCTTGTGTTGCGTAATAACGACAAAAATCAACAGCTTCTCGAATTTCAGCAACGGCATCGGGAATGGACTTTCCGGCTTCAAAAACGCATAAGGCAATAAGTTCATCTCGATTTTTTTCCAGTAAACAAGCAACGTTATCAAGATAAAGTGCCCGTTCCGCCACAGGAAGATTTGCCCAAGAATCCTGTGCTTTTTGACTGAAATCAAGGGCTTGAAGGAGCTCTTCCTTTGAAGCCGTATGCACTTGTCCGACGGGATGGTTATTCAAGGGGCTTGTGACTGTTCTTGCCCCTTTCATAATTTTCTTGCCTTGAACAACGGGACATCCGACCCAAGACCATTTCTCCGGATTAAGAGCCTTATAAATAGGCGCAAGGGCTCTTTCATCGGTCAGATCCAAGCCAACAGAATTTACTCTTCCCGGTAAAATATGAGCGGGCTTTGAAATTAAGGGATGGGAAATATCGCCTTCTTCCCGAGCAGCCAACACTTGAAGAGGATCCTGAACAAGGCTATCAATGTCGATTTTCGGATTGGCAACTTCGTTGACAAAAGATGAGTTCGCGCCGTTTTCTAAAAGACGCCTCACCAAATAAGGAAGAAGATCTTGATAAACGCCGACAGGTGCATAAATGCGAACGGGAATACCGTAATTTTGGGCAAGAACTTGATTGTAAAGAGCTTGCCCCATGCCAAAGAGACATTGGAATTCAAAGTCTTTATCGGCGCCTGCCAGTTCTAAAACCGCAGCAACGCTATGGGCATTATGGGTTGCAAATTGGGGGTAGAAAGCCTCTTTATTGCTCAAGAGTTTTTTGGCACAAACAAGATAGGAAACGTCCGTTGTTTTTTTGCGCGTAAAAACGGGATAATCTTCCAAGCCAAGCTCTTGGGTGCGTTTAATTTCACTATCCCAATAAGCACCTTTGACAAGACGTACTTTAAATCGGCGTTCGGATCGTTTTGCAAGATCGGCCAGGAAATCAAGCACCGTTGTAGCGCGCTTTTGATAGGCCTGTACGGCAAGACCCAGCCCGTTCCAACCCAGAAGGTCAGAATCAAGGGCAACGCGTTCAAAGATTTCCAGAGACAGCTCAAGGCGTTCCGATTCTTCGGCATCAACGGTGAGGTCAATATTTGCTTCTTGGGCTGCAAGGCAAAGCGTTTTAAGGGAACCGCTCAATTCGGTTAAAACGCGTTCTCGTTTTTCAACTTCGTAACGGGGATGAAGAGCGGACAACTTAATGCTAATACTGGATTTTAGGGAATGGGACGTGTCTTCTGTTTGGCCGATTTCCCGAATTGCCCCCAAGTAAGCTTGAAAATAACGTGCTGCATCTTTTTGTGTATGAGCCGCTTCTCCGAGCATATCAAAGGAGTGGCTATAGCCCTTTGTGCGATTTTGAGAGGCACGCTTTTGCGTTGCTTTAATAGAATTCCCCATAACAAATTGATTCGCCAAAAGGGAAACAAGGTTTTTGGCCGTATAAGAAACGACGGGTTTGGAAAGCGTATGCAAAGCTGATTTGAGGGGTTTAAAAAAAGCATTATTATTTACTGCCAAGAATCCCGTAGCCCAAGACAAAGCTTTTGCAACAGCTTTTTCACTAAAGCGATCTTTTCCGGTAATCGCGTCGGTAAAATCTACTCCTTGCATTTTGTCTTGGATTAACCGATGAGCCGTGGCTTGATCCGGCACACGAATCAGGGATTCTGCAAGCGCCATTAAGGCCAATCCTTCCTTAGACGACAGATCATATTTTGTCATCAAACGGTCAACGGTTGAGGCTGACTCGTGGGCTTTTCTAACTTTTTGAACCAATAAGCCGGCAGTTTGGCGAATATTTTCCCTTTGTTGATCTGATAAAGAGAGTTGCTTTAAAAGCTCGGCCACAACTTTTGATTCGGGAGCACGATAGAAAGTATTAATATCCACGATTTTGCAATCCTTAGCGCTATTGTGCCTTGGTCTTTTCCTGTATTCGGAAAAGAGTTAAGAACACTTTATTTATTTTTTATCCTGCCTCTTTTCTAACATTAAAGAAGCAATTATAGATACAGATAATGCAAATCCGATAACAGATAAAGAGATAAAACTCGGAACGTGCACAAAGTTATGCAAGATCATCTTTAGCCCGATAAAACCCAAGATAAATCCGAGACCATAGGAAAGGTATTCAAATTTCAAAGCCATATTCGCAATGACAAAATAAAGGGCGCGCAGGCCAAGAATCGCAAAAATATTCGATGTAAAAATAATATAGGGATCTTGGGTTATAGCAAAAATTGCGGGTATAGAGTCGACCGCAAAAATAACGTCGGAAAATTCAATGGTGATCAGAACGAGCAAGAGCGGCGTTCCGACCCTTTTCCCGTTCTCTCGGGTAAAGAATTTCTCGCCGTCCAAATTCTTTGATATGGAAAAATGCTTTTTGATCCACAGAATCAACGGATGGTGTGCAAAATCTTTTTCTTTGGTTTCTTTTTTCATAAATTGATAAGCCGTATAAATAAGGAACACGCCGAAAATATAAAAAATCCAGCTAAATTTCTGAATCAAAATGACGCCAAGACCTATGAAGACACCGCGTAAAATGACAGCACCAATAATACCCCAGAGTAAAACACGGTGTTGATATTCCAGTGGAATTTTAAAAGCTTGGAAAATAGTAAGAAAAATGAAAATATTATCAAGGCTTAGAGATTTTTCGACAAGATACCCCGTTAAAAAGTCAATACTTGCTTTCTCGCCTTTGATGTAAAATATGTAAATATTAAAAACAAGGGCAAGGGTAAACCACACACACGTCCAAGCCGTCGCTTCTTTAATGGTCACTGCGTGGGTTTTTCGATGAAAAACCCCCAAATCAAGGGCAATCATTCCCACTAAAAATATAAAAAATAAAATCCAATGGGTCATTTTAAGAGCTTCCCTGTTTTCTTTGAGTTTAACGCATAGGGATTTGCCTGCCTATTCTTTTTTATATTTTGAAGGAAAGGATTTAGAGAAAATGAATATTGATTTTGAAAACGGTAAGAATAGTTTATAATGCTTTTAATTCAAATTAAGGGTGGCGAGTTAGAAAATTTGTATACATTTAAGAATACGGAGATCAATAATAAAAAAAGCTTCGGAGCATGAAACCAAGGCACTTCTTTATCTTATAGGAATGCACCAAGATCGCAATGAAATTAACGTGCTTACAGTTGATTGTTTTAATGATGTTACAGGGGCCAATGAAGACTTTACTAAACTATGGGATGTGCAAAGCAAAAACCATCAAACATTACCACCATCAAAAATTGGGGAGAGCTTGCTCACCTTATACAAAAACTTCATATCCGATTTTGAGTTTTCGAGCTATATCTTATTCATCCCTAAGCTAAAGAGAAGTTACCTTATAGACAAATCATTGCACATATATGGGTACAGCAATATTAACGACAAACAAAAAAAAGGCATTGAAAACCAGCTGGTAAATAAAATATCGCCAAAAGATGAAGGCAGGCCACCGCCATTGGATGATTTTCTTAGTCACATCACCTTTGTAGAAGATAATAAAAAGATAAGCACTTACATCAAAAGCATAGTGCGGTTCAAGAATAAGGAACTGGTATCGGAAGATTTATATCAGAGTATTTTTAATGAGATAAGAAATACTCAGGCAGCACTTAAAAACTCATACATAGAAAATGAAACAATTACTCTGCCACGTGACGTCTTAAAATATCGTCGACATATAACGAAAAAGAAAATTAATATTTTATTGATTAATAGATTGACCGGTATTAAAGTGTTTGATGGTCCTAGACAAATTCCGCCGCCATTTCTCTCTGTTATCGAGGGACTGGATGAATCAGAATTAAAAGATCTCTTGCAGGACTGTCATGAAAATTTAAGTTACGCTTTTTTTGATAAGAACGGATGTCGCAATTTTTGGAGAGTGCTCGAGTTCATAATTCCGCATCTCCAAGAGAATTTGAATGACGATATTTATCAAGTATATGAAGCTCTCTTATCTTCAGTAAAAATCACAACTTATTATTTAACAAAAGAGACCATTCTTTTTTTGATATCTCTTATTAAGAATGGAGTAGAAAATGAAAATTAAGAAAATTGCGTTTGGAAATAAGGCGAGTTCCTTTATTGAAGATCGAATTAAAGATGGTGTTAATGTCATTTTCAGTGATGACAATAATCGTGGAAAAACACTTGTTATACAAGGAATGATGTATTCACTTGGAAATGATCCCATATTCCCGAGCGGTTTTAACTATAAAGATCAGTATTTTTATTCGAAAATTGAGAAAGAGGGTGAACAATACGAGTTTTTGAGAAAAAATAATTATTTTGTGTTTAGAACAACGGGGATGATGAAGCTTTTTGACTCTGCAAGAGATTTTCGCCATTTTTTTGATAAAAATCTTTTTAAGCTGCCCAGGATTGCAAAAGATAATCGATTAAGGATGGTGGGTCTTAGTTTGTTTTATGAATTGTTTTTTATAGGGCAAGATCATCGTTCTACATCAAATGTAATATCGAAAGGGGAATTTAATAAATCTGATTTTAAATCAATGGTTTTTGCTCTTGGAAATATACACCCTCAGATAGACTCAGAAAAAGGTATAGAGCCTCTCAAGGAGAAAATCAAAAGCCTGAAACAAAGGCAAAACTCTGTAAATAAAAAAATGAGTTTAATAAAAGCTAATCCTAATATTGCAGATATTGCTTACAAATATATTGACAATGAGATTTTTCAGAAGAAAAAGAAGAAAATCTCAGAAATAAATAAGAGAATTTCCGAAATACAGAAGGAAAGAAATAGAGAAACCAACAGAATGGAAAAACTCAGAACCCTTATTTCTGAATTGAAGTCACTTAACAGGGAGTTAGATGAAGGCCGTGTAAAATGCGGTGAGTGCGGTAGTGAAAAAATTACCTATTCCAACAAGGATTTCACATTTGATATAAGTAATGCAAAAGTCAGGGGTAATATTTTGGAATCTATCGATAGAGAGATACTTCAGAAGCAAGAAAATATTGACGACTACATAGTTGAGATCAACAAAGAACAAGATAGTCTGAAGGATGTATTAGAAACAACGCCGGTGCATTTTCAGGATGTTATTGCTTATCAGGAAAATATTCTATCCGACAGGAGTCTGGATGATGAGTCAGTTGCTATATTAAAGGAAATATCCGCTTTAGAAGCCGAACTGAATTTGAAAAAAACATTGGTAGGAGAGGGTAAAACTGAACAAAAAGAGTTTCTAGAAAGTATTTTGAAAGAAATGTCACGAGTGTGTAGAGTGATTGATCCTAATGGTGCCCTTGCCTTTAATGATCTGTTCACAAATAAGGATATTACGTTCTCCGGAAGCGAAGAGCAAGAGTACTACTTTTGTAGGTTGATTGCTTTAAACAATATTCTCCAACATGATTTTCCTATTATCATAGACTCTTTTAGAGATGGTGAGGTATCAACCCAAAAAGAGCATAAAATGTTAGAGGTATACCAAAGTCTAGGAAAACAAGTCATTTTAACATCTACTTTGAAAAAAGAAGAATACAATAGTCTAAAATATAAATCATTTAAAAATATAAATGCACTTGACTACAGCAGTCATATAAACTGCGGAATCATGCAAAGTAACAAAAGTAAGGAGTTTATGGATATTATTAGTTCTTTCGAAGGTATGATCATCTAGCTTTAAAAATAACGGTCGGTGAATTTAGAGGTTCAACCCTTGAGGGCGTTTAGGGTTCTTCAACAGTTTCCACACGAATTAAAAGTCGAAAAGAATACCGAAGAGCGGATGGTTGTGAGAAAGTATAAATGTTTTCCGGTATCTGTAGAGCGGATTTTTAAAGTAGAGAAGAGAATCATTTAAAGAAAATGGCGGAGGAGATGGGATTCGAACCCACGATACAAGTATTACCCGTATAACGGTTTAGCAAACCGCCGCCTTCAGCCACTCGGCCACCCCTCCGCAGGGGATATTTTAGAAAAGCTGTTTTATTGATATCCCGACGGGGTTATCTTGTCAATGGAAAGTTCTTGGAAAACCCCGAATAAACAATCTGATCCCCTTCTCTTAACGAAAGCAAATTCAGCCCTATGGTTTTCAAGTTTTTTTCCCAAAAAACTTCGCCGTAAAACTTAACTCAATACCGTGCCGTTCGGTACATTATGATCCGGAGAAATGAGCGAAACACCCCCGTCCTCGTCCTCAAACCCTAAAAGCAAAAACTCCGACAAAAAACGGCCGATCTGACGTTCACCTAAATTAACGCAGCCTGCGACAGACTTACCGACAAGGCTCACACTATCATAATGACGGGTAATTTGAGCAGACGTTTTTTTAACGCCAAGTTCGTCCCCAAAATCAACCCACACTTTCAAGGCCGGTTTCCGAGCTTCGGGAAAAGGCTCTGCTTTAACTACCGTTCCTTTGCGAATTTGGACTTTTAAAAAATCATCAAATGAAATAGTCATAAAAAATGCTCCTGAAAGCCGGAACTTTCCTTAAAATAGCAAAAAAAATGCCGCACTTCCAAAAAAGTGCAGCAGCATAATAAATGTCTTAAAAGTCAAAAATCAACTTTTAAAGATAATTAGTCGATTAATTGAATGTCAGTTGCGGAGTCACGGCCTCTGTTGTTCGTGATTTCGTAGCTAACTTTTTGACCGTCGTCAAGCTTACTGATGCCAGCAGATTCAAGTGCCGTAATATGAACAAAAACGTCTTGATCTCCTTCGTCAGGAGAAATAAAGCCGTAACCTTTGTTGGCATTGAACCATTTAACTGTGCCTGTTGTCATTAGTGAATTCCTTAGTATATAATTATTAATTTCCCGATTTACATCAAGAAGGCTATAAAGAGCACGTAAGATACCTATAAATAGGAAAATAACGAAACTCATATTAAGTTATATATCAACCATAATAAAAAAACAATCTAATATGTTCACTTTAAATATTATATTTTTATAAATAGGAATCGGAACGAAAGAACATCATGACAGAAAACTTCAACAAACAACGTTGTTTTGGCAACAAAGACGGGCAAGATCTCTATGCGCAGTACCACGATTATGAGTGGGGAATCCCCGTACATGATGACCAAAAACTCTTTGAACTCCTTATTCTTGAAGGTGCTCAAGCCGGTTTAAATTGGGAAACCATCTTAAAAAAACGCGCAGGATACAAAGAGGCGTTTCACAATTTTGACCCTCAAAAAGTTGCTGCCATGGGTGATAATGACTTGGAGGCTTTACGCCATAATCCTAAAATCATCCGAAACCGCCTTAAAATTTATAGTGCCCGTAAAAATGCTCGGGTCTTTTTAGACATACAACAAGAATTTACTTCCTTTGACTGCTATCTTTGGGCTTTTACGGACAATAAGCAAATCCGCAACCATTGGAAAACGTTTAAAGACGTGCCGACGGAAACCACAGAAAGCCTTACCTTGTCCAAGGATCTTAAAAAACGAGGTATGAACTTTGTCGGCCCCACCATTATGTATGCTTATATGCAAGCCGTTGGGCTCGTGCATGACCACCTCGTCACGTGCCCTTGTTACAAACAACTTTAGGATACTTTACGAATCATAAGCTTTTTCCTAATACGACTTCTAAACAAGCTAGCGTAACTTTTTTTCTCAAAGCCAAATCATCAAATCCGTCGATCTTTATATCGGTAGCAAAAAACCAAGTGTTTTCGTTTGTCTCTATGTAACCGACATACCAACCGTGTCCAACCCAATTTTTTGTTGCCGCCCCTGTTTTAACATAAAGCCTATAGTCTTGAGTTTTTTCAACTAACATGATTTTTCTCAAAATATCGTAAGCCCTATCGGAAAAGCCATAAGTTCTTCTATAAATATTTCTAAGGATTTCAATTTGCTCAACCGCTGAAATTTTTAGACCGTCGCCCGCAAGCCAAAACGTTGTTAATTCCGGTTCCGGCATTTTATTTCCGTAATTTATCCGGGTCAAATAACGCCTATATTTCTTTGTACCGATTTTTTGAGCCATCCGTTGATAGGCCCAAAGACAAGATGACTTAAAAGCTGACTCTAAGGTCTGATCTTTATTCCAGCTTTCAAACTCTCTTTTTACACCGTCCCAAGGAATAACGCTATTCTCGTCTATAACGACGCCTTCTTCCAAAGCAATCAAAGAATTTACTATTTTGAAAGTGGATGCGGGAGATAAACGTTGATTCGCTCGCTGATCATTGTGACTATAAGTTTTTCCGTCTTTTAACGAAGAAATAACAATAGTTCCTTCCTTTTGGAATTTTTCAAAAACCGCAGCCAATTGAGGACTTTCCGCGCGACAAGACTCAACCGTAAAAAGGGTCAACAAAACAAGACAATACTTAATTTCTCTAACATATTTCATTATTTTCCAACCTCATCCATACTTTTACTTTCCTTTATCGTTTTAAGAAATTTTTCAAGTTCCCTCGGGGATCTTATACGCCTTACACAAAGTCCGTACTGTGAATATTTAGATATATTTTTATAACGGCGTTTATTTTTCCGATAGGTTTTCAGCACCCAAAGAAAAATAGAATCCCGCGTGAAAAATTGCCGATACCATCTTTCATAGTTCTCTCCGCAACATTTGTCTTTTTTTATCAAACGCCGAAGCGTCCGCTTAGAAACACGCCACAAAATTAACGGCAGGGGATAATCCAACCAAATGAGGTAATCGACTTTTTCTAAAGCAAGGGCTAAAATTTCTTTGTAATTTCCGCAAACAACCCAAGGCCCCTCTTCCATTTTTAAGGACACGTCACGAACAAAATCCTCGTCAGGACGTTCCGCCCAATCGGAATCGAAATGAAGGGCATCCAACTCGATGTGAGTCAACTGAAAATCATGAGCTAAGTTTCTTGCCAGAGTGCTTTTGCCCGACCCCGATGTGCCGGAAATATAAAAATTCATAACGACTTTCCTAGGAAATTTTAGTGAAAAATCTGTGACGAATACCAAGATAATAGCTTCTATTTTCTTTGGCAAGTTTTCTTGGGAAAAATTTAACTTTTTCTCAAAGATTGATGTGATAAACTAACTCAGTTTCAAAGTATAAAAAGAAGGTGTTACAGTTCGTGGATTTAATCATTTTAGCCCTCATTGCCGGTTTTATAATTTATCGCCTTTATGCAACCTTGGGTGAAAAAACAGGATACAAGGGAGATAAAAAAGGCGCTCCTTCCAATGTGGTTGATTTCAACAAAAAGCAGCCTATCCGACAACCTCAATCAACCCCCGAGATAGAGGAAATCGATCCTGCCATTCGCCCCGCCATTCAAGAAATCACAAAAACAGACCCTGACTTTTCCCTAAAAAGTTTTACCGAGGGAGCAACGATCGCGTTTGAAATGGTCTTGGATGCCTATGCTGCCGGAGACCTAAAGCTCTTAAAAAGCCTTCTGTCGGCAGATGTTTACAAAGCTTTTAAAGCAGCCGTTACAGAACGCAATGATAAAGGGCACACCCTTGAAAACACATTGGTTCGTGTTGAGGACGTTGTGATTGAAAGGGCTGTGACAAAGAATAACATGGCACAAATTTGTGTGCGCTATACAACGGAACAAGTACCGATCCTGAAAGATCAGGACGGCAAAATCATTGAAGGGAACCCCAACCAAATTGATCAAGTCATTGATACGTGGACCTTTGAGCGCTCTTTAAAATCGAAAGATCCTAATTGGATTCTGATTTCTACAAACTCTTAGCCGGTCCAAAAAAGACTCGGACATCATCAAACGCTCCTAAACTATGAAGTGCAGACGTCCGAGGCTCTTTCCCAAACTATAACATTTTTGAGAAGACTCCGTGACGGTGGATGATAAACCCAAAAAAACTGAAAAAGAAACGCCCGACAAAGCCTCGGGCAAAACAGAGTGGGAAGCTTATAAGAAAAGCGTAAAACCGCTAAAAAAATCTCGAAAAAAACCGGGGCTTGATCTCCAAAAAAAGATCGAAATTACCATTCAAGACCGCGCCCCGAAACCCCCGAATTTCGGAACTTCCGCGGAAGACCTTTCAAGCGCCTCTCTTTTATACCGAAATCCTAAAAAAATTCGCCGTACAACTGAGATCCAAGCTCGACTTGACCTGCACGGCATGACCCAAGCACAAGCCGTTCAAGCGCTCACGTCCTTTATTCAACGATGCTACACCAATCACCAACAAGATATCCTCGTTATTACGGGAAAAGGTGTACAGCCCCTCGACAGACATGAAGCGTTTGGCGAAGAAGAACAAAAAAAGATCGGGGGCGTCTTGCGTCGCAATCTTCCCGCGTGGTTAGAGCACCCTACGTTGAGACCTTATATACACTTTTATACCTTCTCTCACCCCTTTGAAGGTAAAACAGGCGCCTGTTACGTACGCTTAAAAAAATCCTAAATAAATAGAATGTCTATTTCTTTTTCCTCGGAGAACCGACGATTGTTTTCTTCGGAATGCTTTTATTTTTTGCACGGGCAGAAGTACGAGACGGAGAAGGTGCAAGCTTTTCAGTCTTTAAGCCGGAAGACTTTTTGTCCTTTAAATTATCCTTTAAAAATTTTGCACTCTTTTTCGTGTAGGTAGCGCTCTTCCTTTCTCTTCCTAATTGAGCAGAAAAAAGAAGACTGCCGGAAACGGGGTTTGAAAATTCAAGGCGCACATCTATGGCATCTCCAAGGGTAAGCTTTATACGAGAGCGACGTCCGACGACGCTATGGGCTTTAGGATCAAACTGAAAGTAATCTCCCCCTAAATTTCTTAGGGGCAAAATACCGTCTGATCCTGTTTCAGCCAAGGTCAAAAAGATCGCAAAATCCGTCATACCGCTGACCGTTGACGGGAATGTTTCTCCGGCTCGATTCTCAAGATAAGTAGCAATATAACGGTCAATGGTTTCTCGTTCTGCTTTCACCGACGTGCGTTCTCGATCGGAAATTTCTTGGCCGATAAGGTTTAAATCTTCAATTTTATAGGGGTAAAATGCGGGGTTATTCTCGATCAAAGAGATAATGGCGCGGTGAATTGTTAAATCTGCATATCGACGAATGGGCGAGGTAAAGTGAGCATATCTTGCAAGATTGAGCCCAAAGTGCCCAAGATTTTCAGGACTATAGTTAGCCCGAGCTTGGGAGCGTAAAACCAATTGGTGAATAGCAGGGCAAATGGGAAGATCGCGCACTTGATCTAAAATATGGTTGAAATTTAGGGGAGTCACAATATTACCCTTGGCCATAGAGACCTTCAGGTTATTGCTCTCAAGAAAAAGACGAAGCTCTTCAACGCGTTCCGGTTTCGGACTATCATGCACTCGAAACAAACACGGACGGTGCTTATCGGAAATAAATTCGGCAGCAGCAACATTGGCCAAAACCATAAATTCTTCAATAAGAAGATTACTGTCGTAACGTGCCGTTGTTTGAATATGTTTGATAGAACCGTCTTCGGCCAAGGTAATTTTCTGCTCCGGCACTTCCAGTTCAAGAGTACCGCGTTTTTTACGTGCTTTTTTTAAAACATCATAAGCCCCATAAAGATTATCGATAGCTCTTGTATCTAAACCGTCCGGAAAACCATGATCTTTTTTGCCGTCATAATAATTTTGCACACCGATATAAGTGAGCTTTCCGTGAGAACGCATTAAACCGCGGACAAATTTCTTAGAAAGCAATTTTCCCGTCTTTGAAATTCGCATCCAAACGGCAAGGCAAGGTCGGTCTTCGTGGGGACGCAAAGAACACAAGTCATTGGAAAGGCGCTCGGGCAACATGGGCACAACTTGGTCGGGAAAATAAGTAGAATTTCCCCGCTTTTGAGCCTCTCGATCCAGAGCCGAATGCGAGGTAACAAAATGGCTAACATCGGCAATGGCAACTAAAAGCCGCCACCCTTCTTTATTGTTAGGATCTTGATCCGGCTCGGCATAAACCGCATCATCATGGTCTCGGGCGGACTGATCATCAATGGTCACCAGAGGAATTTTACGCAGGTCTTCACGACCTTCAAGGGTCGACGGCAGTTCACTTTTTTGTGCTTGAGCAAGAGCCTCTTTGCTAAATTCCGTTTCCAAATCATAACGATGAACGGCCATGTGGGATAAATGATGAACAAGGTCTGCTTTAGAAGACAGAACCTTTAACACATGAGCGACTTTAAAACGCTCACGAGTGACTTTTTCAAGGGAAGCCTCAACAAGATCACCCGCTTGAGCAGCAAAGCGATCACAAGATGCAGGATCAACCAAATAAAGATCACGATCCTTGCGCTCTAAGGGGGCTAGTAAAAGTCGGTTTCCGTCTTGTTGCAACAAACCTAGAATACCTTTCGGCTCTACAACAAAACGTCGCAAGAGCACGGCTTCAAGGCGCTCGTCGGTTATTTGAATTTTTGCAGCCCAACGATCACCGTTATGGAGTTGTTTTTCAAGGGCGGGTGCCGGAAGGATCAAATGAACACTTTCTTCAAAGTTATGGTGATCCTCTTCAATCACACACCCTATAAAATTACCGTCCTCATTAAGACCGAGAACTTCAATAACCGTCAGATCAGCCTGTCCTTTTACACGATAGGATTTCCCCCGTCGCTCGAGGGTCTCTCGGGCAACAAGACCCGTTAACACCTCTTTAAGGCGACGTCGATCAGGCCCTTTAATTTGAAAGGCGCGGGCAATATCACGGCGCAATACAAAGCCGTTTTGAGATTGGACATAATCAACAACTTCGGCGTCCGAAGGGATTTTATTTATGTTTTTTTTGCTTGTTTTAGAAACGGACTTTTTTAAAGGAGTCGTTAAGAGTGTCTTTTTAGACGGCGTTTTTTGGATCAATATATATATTCTTTTATCGTTATTTTATGAATTTATAAACAGTCTAAAGGATTAAGGGCAAAAAGACAAGTTTTATGCTTGCAGGTCTTTAAACTCTGCAAGCATAAAGGACATCGGATTATTTTACTTTGTCGAACATTTTTCTAAGGTCTGCAACACGCCAAGAATTTCCTAAATTATAGTGCGAAATTGCGGCTGCTTTAAGTAATTCTTTTGGGGGCTTTGCATTCTCTTGGAAAGCGAGATCAAAAAGCTTTGCTGCATATGCATAATTTCCGTTTAAGCAATGCGAAAGTCCGGCATTCCCATAGTCCGCCGATAACGGGAAAAGAGCTGTTTCTAATACTTTATCACAATAAAGTGCAGAATTTTCATAATCACCTATATGGTGATAAAGCCCTGCAGCATGCTTAAGCGCTACAAGGGAGGGAGCGGTTGTTGTTTCAAGAAGCAATTGTATAATCTCACGGGCACGCAGGGAATTTCCCGCTTTAGCCTGTGCGTATCCAAGGATTGCAAGACCTGAAGTATCTAGAGATCCTTGGGTAGAAACATACTCATATACATGTTCATATAATTGTGCGGCACTTTCATACTCTTTTGCTCGCAAGAAACCATTACCTTTTTCCCAAAGAATTGCTAAGCTTGGTAAAGCCTCAATAAGGTCACTTTGTCTTCCGCGTTTCTCCGAGAGGTCGTCAGAGGAAGTCCGGGCCGCAGCAACTGACTCAGGTGCTTTTCTTTTGCCTAAAGACGATACCTCGGACATTTCCGTATCCGAATGATCAGAGGCCGAGGCCGTGGTTGCCCCTATTAGTAACACACTAAGTAATATTGAATAATATTTTTCTTTAATGATTTTCATTTTTGCATCCTTTAATTAACTGTTAATTTTTATATAGTGTTCATACGTTGTTTTATCAATAAAAAAAATTGAACATATTTTTTTAAAGCCTCTTCCTTCTAAAAAATTAGAAAGCGCTATCTCTTTACAAAAGGAGTTTTTTTGAGGAGAATGGAGTATTCAAATTTTGGAGAAGCCAACCGATGAAAATACAATTCCTAAAAGAAGCTAAAAATACAGACGTTGCCATTGTTGTCGGTGTATTTGAAGATAATGAAATGACGGCTGCAGCGCAATTTCTCAATGACACAACCCACGGTCTTCTGAAAACAGCCGTTGAAACCAACCGTTTTAAGGGTAAGGTTGGGGATTGTATCAGTCTCATTGCCCCTAATGATTTAAAAGTACGCCGTATTATTTTAACCGGCTTCGGCCAAAGAAAAGATCTTTGTCCTAAGACTCTGCAAGACATCGGCGGCCATATTTATGCAGCCCTTGCAGCCACTCCCGATAAAGAAGCCGTACTTCACCTTGGTGATTTATCTGCAAATTCTTTGGGGAAAGGCGATATTGCAGCCCTTATTGCATCGGGCACCTTGATGCGGTCTTGGCGTTTTGACAAATATATGACAAAGCAAAAGCCCGAAGACCTGCCGCAACTGGATACTTTTTCCGTCATCACGGAAGATCCCGAGTCTGCAACGGAGGCTTTTAAACCTCTCAAAGCCGTGGCAGAGGGTATTTTTCTATGCCGTGAAGTGGCAACGGAGCCTTGTAATATTCTTTATCCCGAAACCTATGCCGAGAAGATCAAGGACGAACTTAAACCTCTTGATGTAGACGTAGAGATTCTAAATGAAAAAGACATGAAAAAGCTAGGTATGGGCTGTCTTTTAGGCGTTGGACAAGGAAGCGCTAAAGAATCTCGTTTGGTTGTCATGCAATGGAAAGGCGGCCCTTCAGACCAACAACCTATTGCCTTTATCGGAAAGGGAGTGACTTTCGATACCGGGGGTATTAGTTTGAAACCGGGCTTGAACATGCATGAAATGAAGCACGATATGGCGGGTTCTGCTACGGTTGTCGGCCTCATGAAAACCCTTGCCCTTCGCAAGGCAAAAGTTAATGCCGTTGCCGTTGTAGGCCTTGTGGAAAATATGCCCGACGGCAATGCCATACGCCCGGGGGATGTGCTCACTTCTATGTCCGGCCAGACCGTTGAGGTGCTTAACACCGATGCGGAAGGGCGCCTTGTTTTGTGTGATGCTCTTTGGTACACACAAGATCGCTTCAAGCCCCAATTTATGATTAACCTTGCAACCTTAACAGGCGCTATTTTAATCGCCTTGGGAGATTTCCATGCGGGTCTTTTCTCGAACAATGACGAACTAAGTGAGCGCTTGAAAGAGGCTGCAGATAAATCGGGGGATCCCGTATGGCGCCTTCCCATGTCGGAAGATTACAATAAGCTGCTGAAATCTCCCGTTGCCGACATGCAAAACATCAGCAACGGCCGCCATGCCGGAAGTATCACGGCTGCCCAATTCCTTGAACGCTATGTAAACGGTGTGCCATGGGCTCACCTTGATATTGCAGGAATGGCTTGGATTGAGAGTCGTCAATTACCGACCGCTCCAAAGGGGGCTACAGGCTTTGGCGTAAGATTGTTGGATAGGCTTGTGCAAGATCATTACGAAGCATAATGACAGAAATTAGTTTTTATCAACTCACCCAAGGATCTTTGGAAAAAAGCGTTGCCAAGCTTCTGGAGAAAGTCTATCTTGCAGGTCTCAAAAGTGTTTTATTTTTTGAAACCTCGGAGGCCTTGGAGGTGTATAACAAGTTGTTATGGACTTTTAGCTCGAAAGCATTTTTACCCCATGGATCGGAAAAGGAAGGTCAAAGCGATGAACAACCTCTTTGGCTTACAACAACCTTTGAAAATCCAAACGGGGCTGATGTATTGGCATGTGTTGAGGGATCAACCGTTCCGAATTTTGCAGGCTTCAAAAGATGTCTTGACATTTTTAACGGCCACGATGATAAAGCCGTTACAGAAGCCCGCAAGCGTTGGAAAGCTTATAAAGAAGCCGGACACGCCCTAACCTATTGGAAACAAAACGAAAACGGGCGCTGGGAAAAGCAAGATATTTAGATTGCCACCACGCTCCCTAAACTTTAATTAAGGATATAAAAATGACTATTCAAAGAACCTTTTCTATTTTAAAACCCGATGCGACACGTCGCAATTTAACCGGCGAGATTAATGCGGTTATTGAAAAAGCCGGCCTCAAAATCATTGCTCAAAAGCGTCTCCACCTTTCACGTGCCCAAGCAGAGACTTTTTATGCCGTACACAAAGAACGCTCTTTCTTCGGTGACCTTTGCGACTTTATGACATCAGGCCCTGTTGTTGTTCAAGTTCTTGAGGGAGAAAATGCTGTTGCTGCTTACCGTGATGTTATGGGCGCAACAAACCCTGAAAATGCAGATGCCGGAACCATTCGTAAAGAATTTGCCGAATCAATCGAAGCAAACTCCGTTCATGGATCCGATTCCCCCGAGAATGCAGCCGTTGAAATCGCTTATTTCTTTAGCGGAATTGAAATTGTCGGCTAATCAATATTTTCTTTTAAGAAGATATTAAAATAGGAGATACGCCATGACCCTAAGAGCATACCTCATAGCTTTAAGCTTTTTGTGCGGGCTATCTCCTTTTTTGACCTGTGATGCCGGCATGAAGATAGGCGGTATTACCGTTAATGTTAAATCCGATTCGGGTCTAAAAGCCCGTGAGCTGGCCATAGCAGAAGCAAGGCGAAAAGCTTTTATTGAAATCACTCAAGGTAATTCTGCTTTTGAATATGACTTAAAATCTCGCGGCATGCCAAGCGACGAAGCCCTCGAAAATGCCGCGGATACTTTTGAGATCGAAAAAGAAAAAATTTCCCCCAAGCAATATATCGGGACACTCTCTATCACCTTCAGCGATCAAGGGTTAAGAAAACTTTTACAAGGTCGCCACACTCAAGATTCTACCGCCCCAAACACCGCCCCAAACCAAGGGAGCGATGCAGATGAAACACAAGAAAACAACTCGACGAAGGCCGACGCCGCCCTAACTAAAGATGTCATTTTAGTGCCTGTTTATCTAACGTCCGACGAATCATTGATGTGGGATACGAAAAACCCTTGGCATCAATTCTGGCAACAAGCCTCCCAAGAAGACGTCTTGAAGACACGTGTTCCTTTAGGTGACGTTCAAGATATTATGAGTGTGTCCATTGAAGACATTATGACGAATCGATCCCAACGTGTTCAAGGTTTACTAGAACGTTACGGCAAAAAGGCGCTTGTTGTTGCGATCCTAAAACGTGTTTCCTTTGAACATAACGAGCTTGAGCTTACCGTCAAATTATTCCATGATGGCCGCCTTATGTTTTCCGGTGATCCTCTTTTTGTTGAGGGTGAAACCCTTGAAGAGGCTTTCACCAAAGCACGAATTAAACTTATCAAAGTCCTTCAAGATCAAAATTCATCCACGGCTCAAACAAAGAATGTCGGGTTGCAAACCTATCATGTCACAGCGTCTTTCAACAGCTTTGAGCAATGGCAACAAATTCGTCGAGGTCTAAAAATAGGGGCTGTTCAAGTCTTCAGCGTGGCTAGTCTCTCTCGCACCTACGCAAAAATTGTCATTAAGTCCGCGCTTCCTTTCCATGACCTTATGGGGGAACTCGCACGCCGAGGCCTCGTCTTTAGCGAAGGAACCCCCGGAAGCTTTGATTTATCCGTTGGTTTTAGGCAATCCCCCCCCTCAAAACCCCTTGCAGCTGAAAATTCTTCTTCAGACCAACCGTCTTCTCAAGCGTCCGCCTCTTATTTTAAATCACCGTCTCCAAAAGAGCCGGAAAGGCCTTCCGGCTTTGAGATATATCCATGACCGTCCCTAACCTCATTAGCCTCTTTCGCCTGTTCCTTGTCCCTGTTATTGTGTGGGCTCTTGTAGACGAGCATTATACCTATGCTCTCTTTGGTTTTTTTATTGCCGGCGTTTCCGACTTGCTGGACGGCTTTTTGGCTCGGAAAATGCAGTGCCAAACGACCCTTGGCCGTTATCTTGATCCCCTTGCAGACAAAGTTTTGCTTGTTGCTGTTTTTGTAACCCTCGGCCTCCACGGTGTTTTTCCGTCATGGCTGGTCATCCTTGTGGTTTTTCGAGACTTTGTAATTCTTGGGGGCGCTCTCTTAGCCGTTGTTTTCCAGTCATCTTTGGAAATTAGACCTCTTTTCATTAGTAAGGCTAATACGCTGATGCAGCTTTTGTTAGTGGTCATTATCTTGGCCGAATTAGCCTACGGCACAATATATCCCGCATTGAATGATATTTTGTTTATACTAACGGCAATCACAACGCTGCTCTCAGGAGGGAGTTATGTCAAAAAATGGCTCGAAAACTCATCTAAAGACGTCATCACCTAAGCAAAAAGCCTCAAACACAAAGACCGTTTCTGCGGTTCGACCGGCCGATGATATAAGGAAAAAAGTCCGTCTCCGGCTTTTAGGAGGCGGAGCACTCCTTGCTGTTTTCTTTTACTACCTCTATCCCGTCATGATGCCCTTTGGCGTTGCTCTTATTTTTGCCTATGCCCTTGATCCGGCCGTCAGTTTTTTTGAACGTAAGGGACTCGGGCGCACAGCAGCAACCTCGGTAATGGTTTTAAGTATTATGATGCTTATTGTAACGCTCCTGTTTTTTACCATTCCTTTTTTAAAAAAGGAACTCCACTCTTTAGCCGTGACCTTGCCTGATTATCTAAAGACTTTTATTGAAAGTGCGACACCAAAAATTCAAACATGGATTTCAAGTTTTCAAGGGAATATTCAAGAAGAAATCCAAAAAACCGTTACGGAAAACCTCTCTAAGATGTTGAAATGGGTTTTCACCTTTTTAGCGGGCCTTTTCACCAACACCCTTGCGCTTGCAAACCTTGTTTCCCTTGTCCTTCTGACGCCTCTGCTTATTTTCTACCTTTTGCGAGATTGGCCGAAGATTTTAAATTACATCCATGGCCTTGTGCCCCACACCATGAAACCATCAAGCTTAAAATTAGGGGATGAAATTAATGCAACCTTAAGCGGCTATTTCAGAGGACAAGCAAGCGTATGCGTCATCCTTGCCTTTTATTACACCTTAGCCCTGTCCCTTATGGGGCTGGAATTTGCTTTTACCGTCGGCCTCTTGAGCGGCCTTTTAGCCTTCATACCTTACGTTGGTTTCTTTATCGGATTTGTAGCGGCCGTCGGCATTACCTTGGCTCAATTTAGCGGCTTTGATTATCTGTTCATTGTACTGGCTATTTACGGTACAGGACAGGTCGTTGAGTCTTTTTATTTAACGCCCAAACTTATCGGCGGTCGTATCGGGTTACACCCCGTTTGGGTCATTTTTTCCCTATTGGCCGGCGGATTTCTTATGGGCTTTACCGGCTTGCTTTTAGCCGTCCCCCTTTCAGCAACCTTGGCAGTGCTCTTAAGATTTGCTATGAATGACTATCGACAACGCCTTGAGGCTTATGAAGCATGAAACCGGCACCCGTTGTACAACTCGCTTTTGATATCTCCCTTGATCCGATTTACCGATGGGAAAATTTCTATATTTCCCTCAGTAACGATGAAGCCGTCTCCTTGCTTCAACGTTGGCCCCGTTGGGATAATCGCGTCCAACTCCTCTATGGGCCGTCAGGTAGCGGTCGTACCCATATAGCCCATTTATGGCGCAATGAAAGCCGCGCGAGTTTTGTCGACGACAGTGTTTTAAAGTTGGATTATCTGGCAGAATATGTGTGTCAAAACCCGTTTCTCATTGTGGACAATGCCGATGAAATTTCTTGTTATAAAGGATTATTTCACCTGTATAACCTCATTAACGAATACCAAGGCTACCTTCTGCTTACTGCAAAGACACCCCCTCGACTATGGAATATCGCCTTGCCCGATTTAGCCTCGCGCTTGCAATCCGTACCGGCAACGCAAATCAAAGCACCTGATGATGATTTATTGTGTGCTCTCTTGATTAAAAGATTTTCCGATTTGCAACTCAAAGTTCCTGAGAATGTACTAAATTATATCATCAAACACATGCAGCGATCTTATGAAGGGGTTCAAGAAATGACAACGCTTTTAAATCGTACATCCCTCGAGTTGCGCCGGAATTTAACGCTCCCGCTGGTCAAACAAATTCTTGACCTTTAACCGGCGGCTACAGAAATAGTGTCCACGGTTCCCGCTGCATCAATTAACACATTGATCGTACCACCACCCATTGTAGTAATCCCTGCTAAAACAGCAATCTCGACATAGGTTCCGGAACTGCCGTTACCTTCTGCGTTAAAAGAAACAGTCGCATCGGTGCCGTCAGTCAGAATCTCAATAAAATCAGCTAAATCATGGCTTTCTATGTCATATCCTGCATCAATAAGCAATTCGGACAAATCAAGTTGATCGGTTCCGTTCGCATCTTCAACGCTTTGGAAATCCGTAATCGTATCAACGCCCGTGCCAATATCAAAAAGCCTAAAGCCAAAGGTATCGTTTCCGGCTCCACCCGTTAAGGTATCGGCTCCTGTGCCGCCAAAGATGATATCATCACCGTCACCGCCGTTAATCGTGTCGTTGCCTCCTTGACCGTGGATAATATCATCACCGTCACCTCCGTTAATAATATCGGCCTTACCGACACCGCCTGCCCTTTCTTCTGCGTATTTCAAATGATTTGCAAGGAATTCGGCATAAATTTCTTCAGTGGACGGGGCATGCCCCAAGGTGGTTGTGAGATGAGAAATCACATCATTATAATTCCAAAGGGAACTTCCGTCGGGGAGCCACTCCGTATTAACAATATCTCCAAAAATAATATCATTTTCAATATTGCCCGTCAGGGTATCGACACCTGCCTCTGCCGTTATTGTTCCCACAAGAGCCGCGGACAGATCGTCGGGTTCAGCAATAATATCCGCAATACCGGGCCCGGACGCTATATTAGTTCCGTCAGGATTTGTGTTGTCAACCTCATTAAGATGGCCGGTGACAGTCGCATCGGTGAAAAGTCCAATAGCGTAAGACTCAACCCCTATGGCTGTGAAGGCCTCTCCTGATCCGGGTGCAGCATTGCTTACCGGGTCCGGTTGGCCGTCTGAAATAAAATAATGGCGCTCGTTATCTGCGACAAGAGACGTCTCATTAAAATAATCAAGGGCCGCATTTGTAGCAACGTTGTAGGGGGTACCGCCATTCGGATTAGAAAAAGTAGCAAGATGATCTGAGAATGTTAAGCCGGTAGAGTCAAAAAAGTCATAGCTTCCGGAATTATTAGGATCTTCTTGATAGGTAAATAAAAGACTGCTTTGAACGTTACTACTCCAGATAACCATCTGAATATTAAGATCAACGGGTGTTAAGGCATTTCTGGCCGAATCTCCGTAACTGACAAATTCCGATGCAAGTTCATTAAAGGCAGAACGTGCAAGATCAATTCTTCGATCACCAACCGGTACATTGGAGTTATTTTCTTGCCCCCACGCCATACTGCCTGAATAATCTAAAGAAAAAACCATATTAAAGGATTCAAAGTCAGTCGTGGCAATACCACCCGCATCCCCAATAATGACATTTTGGCCGGTTGATCCGGAAATCACATCAGAATCGTTATCGCCGACGCTAATAAGGGGTATATCGGCCTGAACATCAAGAAAAACCGTTGCCGTACTCGTTCCGTCGTTACCGTCTGAAATGGTATACTCAAAAGAAGCCGGGCCGTTATAGTTTGCCATTGGTGTAAAAAT
>JAACSN010000005.1 GCA_009993885.1 Alphaproteobacteria bacterium | reverse complement strand
TGCGAGTTTAGATTTAATCATAGACATAAACAAGATTACCTTCCGGATCTCTGGAAAATTTGGAAATCTTAACTCATGCTAGTCTAGACCCTTCTTTTTTGAGCGAATGATCTCTATAGCACTGCATTCGGGGTTTTAGGCATACCGAACTATTATTATTTTTCGAATAAACAGAGAAAATTTTTTGATGTTAACTTAATGCCGGATATGGCATCCCCAAGGGGATTCGAACCCCTGTTGCCGCCGTGAAAGGGCGGTGTCCTAGGCCTCTAGACGATGGGGACCTAAGTCTATAAAAACTTGAAAGAACCGAATTTTCCTTAACAAGATAATAGAATTTCTACAGGGTTCGACGTGATTAATCAAGGGTAAAAATGCATTTTCTTTGTTTTTTTTGAGCAAAAAAGAGTAAGCGGGAAAAGTTGAGATATTTGCAAAAATTTTAGCCATTCAGGTCATAAAATTTTATCCACGAAACCTGTGTATAACTTTGTGTACAAAATCTTTGAAAGCACCTCAAGACCGCAGCAATTAAGGTTTCGTTAATAAATGTTTAATATTTGTGCAACCTCCGGAAGCCTTTGTTTTATAAGGGTTGCAGTGTTTTTACCCTCTTGCTAAGCAGTAAAAATGTAAAAAAAACATTTAGCTTGTTCATGAAGAGGGATTGTGTGAATAAGAGGCGTCCATTACCTGTAAAATATATGTATTCGATGCGAATAGTTAAAGGGTATTTCGGGGAGGTTTTTTCAAGGCATCGGATAGGTTTTTTTCCTATCTTTCTTTGCCGTCGGAGATTATTCTTGAACCGGAAGTATAGCCGTTTACAAAAGATCGGACGTCGTTCCTGCGCGCCTCACCTATACGGCAAAGGGCTTTGTTGCCGGCGCCTAGACGACATAATTGCCCGGAGACTAATATTACAGGAGGTTTTCTTTATGCCGAGAGTTCATCATAAAATTGCCCTTATTACCGGTTCTGCGCGCGGTATTGGTGCTGCTACGGCGCGCTTGTTAGCTCAAGAGGGGGCAACGGTTATTATCACTGATATTCTCGATGGGGAAGGAGAAACTTTGGCGGCCGCTATTGGGGCACCGGCTGTTTATTATTCCTTAGATGCGTCCGATGAGGAGGCTTGGAAAGCCCTTGCTGAAATGATACGCAAAAAATACGGACATCTTGATATCCTTTTTAATAATGCGGGGATTATCGGGTTTGGCGAAGGATTGGGGCCACAAGACCCGGAGCAGGCAAGTTTGGAAAGTTGGCATCATATTCATCGTATCAACTTGGACAGCGTTTTCTTGGGCTGCAAATACGGCATTGGTTTAATGAAAAAGCGGGGAGGATCTATTATTAATATGTCTTCTCGGTCGGGCTTGGTGGGTATTCCTTCTGCGGCAGCCTATGCGTCAAGTAAGGCAGCTATCCGTAATCATACGAAAAGTGTGGCTCTGTATTGTGCAGAAAAGAAATATAATATTCGCTGTAATTCTTTGCATCCCGGAGCTGTTCTCACATCTATTTGGGATCCGATGCTTGGCGATGATGCGGAAACTCGGCAAAAGGTAACGACCGATATTGAAGCGGGTATTCCTTTGGGGCATATGGGGGAGCCTAAGGATGTTGCTTATGCCGTCCTTTATTTGGCCTCGGATGAGTCAAAGTATATAACGGGTGCCGAGCTTACATTAGACGGGGGGATTTTGGCCGGAAGTACCTCGTCCCCCAAGAAAAAAGAAACGAGATAACGTTTACTTAATTCTGATTTTAGAACTTGTAAATGTTTCAACATCCCTTGATTTTGCCGTGTTAACAAGTCCGCGGTAAAGAACGCTGAGTTTTTTAACGGCAATAATCCAAACAACCAGAATACCAATGACAATAGCCGCCAAGTAAGGTGCAATAAGCATCAGGTCGCCGGCAGCCGTTATGACGAGAAGAGCGCCGGCAATATAACCGCCGCTTGCTTTTGCCAAGCTGTAACCTGAAACATCCACGGCGGCCTTTCCTTTTACTTTAAGTTCTTGATCCAAGGGAATGTAGGACATTTCTTTGGTAGGATCAAACATAGAATATTTACTGCTTTTACTCAAAACTTGTTGGGCAGCGCCAATGCCAACCGCTAAGGTAAGAGCCGTACAGCCGCTCCAGCTTAAAAGAGGTGAAAGTTCCTCTTGGAAAAACATGAAGGTAAAGAAAGGGATCGCCGTTCCAACCACAATAAGGGGGGTGACCATGGCGGCCTTGTACCAGCCAAATCGCTCGACCATACCTTTTAAAAAGAAAATAAGCACAATGGTAATCACACCGACCCAATAGGCAAATTGGGCAAGAAAATTAGCATAGTCTAAGGGATTGGGAAAAAGGAGTTGAACTTGTTTCTTCCATAGAATTCCTGCCAAATTCATGGAAAGACCATATCCTATAACCATTAGTAAAATATAGCCAAGATATCTTGAACGGCTAATATAACGGACTGTTTCCATGAGGGATAACTTGGGTTTTGCTTCTTTTTTTGCTGAAATTTTATTGACTTCGTCATAATATTGAGGGTCTGTCAGGACATAACGATTCATCCACCAGTATAAAACAATAATGCTAAGCCCCGATAAAGAGATGGCGAGAACGTTATAATTAATATAATAACTCCATCCTTCGGCATCGGTAGCTGTTGTATGCCTTATATCGCATAAAAACTCGCCGAGCTTTCCCGCTGCGATAAGAGAAAAATGACCCAGTAAACCAAACATAGTGTAAAAACGACGGGCTTCTTGAACCCTCGTGACTTCATTGGCAAACTGCCAGAATAAAAGGCCGATAATGGTAGCGCCCCAAAGCTCGGCACAGAGATAGAAAAGGCTGCTGCTCCAGTTGGCTATGACGGAAAAGAAATGTTGGAAATTAGGATAAGATTCTTTGAGAGCTTTTAGCCTTTCCGGTGACATGTGAAGATGCTCGATATTAGGATGAATAAAAAGAGCATAGGTAACATAAACACTTAAAAACAGTGTGATCACAATATAGAAGACTGTTTTCCGATCAAAGATGTTGCATAGTTTTGCATATCCGGCAACGATCAGAATAGAAAAAGGCAGAATGACAAAGGCCTTTAGAAAAGGAAGAACCTCGGGACCGGAGGCTGTGATCACAAGGGCATCTTTCATGTTTCTAAGAAGAGTATAGTTAAAAAGGATGAAAAACATGATAACGGCCATGGGAAGGAATTTTTTTACTTCATTTCCATGGATGGGCCAGAACAATTTTCGGAGTGTGCTAAAAGCCAAAGGGGTAGGGGGCGCAGATTTCTGTGTTGAGGCAGTCGTCGTTGATGACGGGGTGGACATATGCGAATGATTCCAGTTGCACGCTCTATGATCCTTTCTAGCAAACTTTCGGCAAATTTGCACGTAAAAAATAGAGATTTATTATCAAATTAATAGTGGATTGGAAAAAAAGCCCAAAGGGTTCTTCTTGGGCTTTTTCTATTTAGGGTTCTTTGAAAAAACTAGGGGGCTATAACGGGGAAAATACTATTTACTGCTGTTTGTGTTGCGCTATCTAAGGGGGCGCGTACAACGCTTTGGGGGCCGTTCATACCCAAAGCGATATAACCGAGTTGAAAGCTATCTCCTTGTGAGCCGTCGGCATAGACGGTATGAAGGACACCGATTGCATCAACTGTGGCAGAAACCGCTTCTGACGGAGCTGATCCGTCCTGAAAACTTTGCGAAACACCAAAAGGTACAGTATCTAATCGTGTTGATGTCGGCATGCCGACAGGCCCAAAATCCAACATAAAATTTGAATCATAGGCAGTTGTCGTTGCAGAATTCCATTGGATGTAAACATTGGGAGCCCCCGGCGCACCGTCTATATCAAGGAGGTAATTTCCGGCATCAAAGTTTAAGATAAGGGGGGTTGCCGTATTAATGGGAGTTCCTCCGGGATAGTTGCGGGAAACGTTTAAGGCATCGGGGGAATCAAGAGAAACAAACCATGTAGCTGCCGCATTTTTTGTAAAGGTTGCAACAAGATCATGGCTGCTGCCCGTATTGTCAACAATGCTCCATTGGTGTTGATAGCTTGTGCCGATGGCATCGCCCAAGGGTAAGGTAAAACTACTTTGTAAGAGTGTTGTTTGTTGGAAAGGAAGCATCGAATCCAGATATCTTACAAGGCTTAAATTATTGCGACTGATGTCCCAATTGGAAGGATCGTGAAGCATGCCGCTTTGCATATTCCAGCCTAGCAAAAAGCGATCATTATCATCTTGGACATATCCGTGATCGTTCACACGAAGGCTTGGACTTGTTTCATAAACAATGCTTTGGTTCGGCATGTCCGGTGTTTCTGTAAAAAGAAAAACCCCGGGTGATGCGAGCAAGTTTGTTGCTCCCAGAATAGCCGTAAAAGTCATGGTTTTTAGTAACTTATGCATATGTAACCTCCCAGTTCAGCAGTGCATTTATTTCACATAATAATCAAAATTAATTACTATGTATTTAAAGCCTATATAAGATTTTTTTTAAAGTAAATATGAAACAGTTTTTAAGTTCAATCAAATAATTTGATAAATTTTAGACAAAAAAATTATGATTTTGAAAATAAAAGGGAAAACAGGAAAGTGATTTTTTGAAGGCGCGCAAAAAAACTTTATGATATACTGTAGAGATATAAAATAGAGTGCATCATGGTTAAAATTGAAACGATAACAACCTATGCGCCCTCTCGATTTAGGAGGGCAGCCAAGTCCGGCTCTCCGTCTGCTTTTACTGTGAGCGGATCGGAGGGGGAAGAGGCTCGGGCAAGTGTCATGAGTGCACCGCAAAGTTCGGCAGAGATGGCTTCTTTATCACAACTTATGCAAATACAAGAAATTGGTGAACGAGATGCTTCGGCAAAGAGGACGGTTGTTCAGGGAGAAATGATCTTAGAGTCCCTTGAGAAATTGCAAAATGAGATTTTAGCAGGCGCTATTTCAAAAAGGTCGTTAGAGCATATTGTGACGATGACAACGGCTTTGCCGGCTCAAATTAGTAATCCGAACTTAAAGCAAGTCATTGCAGAAATAAAGCAACGTGCTATGGTAGAGATCGCTAAAATTGAAATGAGCCGCTGACCGGAGAATTTGATGAAACCTGAAGATTTAACGCAATAAACTTAACAGGAGGTTTATATGGCAACAGTAAAACAACATAGTGATCACGAAGAAGGTGCAGCGCTTGCAACGCTTCCTCCCGATTATCATCCTTCTGTCAAAGAGGACTACATGTGCCCGAAGCACTTGGAGTACTTTCGTTTGAAATTGGAAGACTGGAAGGCCGAACTGCTTCACGAGTCCATTGAAACGATCCATCATATGCAGGCAGAAACTCATAATGAACCCGACCTTGCCGATAGGGCAACAACCGAAACCGATCGTGCTTTTGAGTTGCGGACGCGGGATCGTGAACGTAAACTCATTAATAAGATTAATGATGCCCTAATGCGTATTCATGACGGCAGTTACGGCTATTGTGAAGAAACTGACGAACCTATCGGTTTGGCTCGTTTAGAAGCGCGCCCCATTGCAACCCTTTGCTTGGAAGCTCAAGAACGCCATGAGCGTGATGAGAAAGTGCATAGTGATTAATCTTTTTTGATTGATTTAAAATAGAAGAAAAATCCCCTAAGAGACTCCTAAAAATCTCTAGGGGATTTTTTTTGGTTTTAGTTTTAGTTATAATGTTGTCCGCCTGCCACTTTTCCTACAGTGTCTTTGTTGTGAGGGTGACCTGCATGTTGGCGCCAATATTTCAAATCATTCCGTGTTGCGGTTTTCCAAGCTTTTTCATTATTTGCAAAGGCCTCCGCTGCTTGAAGATAGGAATACTCTTCGCCGCGTTTTTTGGAAGTATTATTGCGTTTATCATAAAGACCGGTCTTAAGAAGGAGAGCAGCCGCTTTTTTCTTTATATCTGTCGTCTCTGCTAAAATAGACTTGAGGTTTCCGGCAGTAACAAGAGTTGCGGGGGCGTTAAGATCAAGTAGAAGTTTAACAGCGGCTTTATTCGAGTCGTTAATTTCTATGCCTGCTGTCTTTAAAGCGTCGGCTTCCGGACCTGCGTTGCGGGCAGCTTCTTCAGCTGCCTTTTTGACGAGAGCCTTTTGTGCGGTATCTGCTTCGGCTAAGCGGGTTTCAGCATCTTTTCTTGCTTGTTCAAGGGATTCATCTACTTTTTGGACGGCGGCGCTGCCAATGGCCATAGCATTTTGAGAGGTAAGGGTGGCGGCAAAGGCAAGAGATAATAATTTGATATATTTCATTTTTTAATCCTGTTTTTTGTTTTATTCAGACAACACATAGCTAAGATCATAAATAAGCAAAGTTAATTAAGCCTTAAAATGAAATTTTTTAAAATAATTAAATAAAGTGAATTTTTGTCTTTTAAAAGAAAGGGGAATGGTGGGTGATGAGGGATTTGAACCCCCGACCGTCTCGGTGTAAACGAGATGCTCTCCCGCTGAGCTAATCACCCGCAACAAGATGTTTTCTTTGTAGCGAAGACTGCCTAAAAAAGAAAGGCCTTTTTTTATTTTTATGTATTTTTTTTAAAACCCTTAGGTTTCAGTAGAGGTTCTTGCTCATAAAAGAACTGTGGCAATAAAGCAACATTTAAAAAAAGGAGAAGAATGAGTGTTTTTACGAGTTGAACTTGGTTTAAATTAAGATAAAGTTTAATTGTTATTATAAAAAACAGGAAGGTAACTCTCATGAAAAAAACACTCTTAGCTTTAACAACAGCCCTAACAGTACTTCCGGCCTTAACAGCGCAAGCCGACTGGACGCCGCCTCAAGTTTATCTGGGTACTCATGCCGGCGGTACTTTTGGCCATGGAGATTTTGACACTCATGCAACTATAGCCGGGAATACTGTGAAATTAAACGGCAGCAAAGGGGAGACTTTCTTTACAGGGGGTGTTTTTGCCGGTGCTCGTTATTTCTTTGGCAATTTCTTTGGCGGTGTTGAAGTTGAAGGCAACTGGGACGGTATGAATTTGGATGTTGCTTTACTGGATTCACGTGTAGCCGATTTTTGGCGCTTAAATTTAAAGAGGAGTTGGCAAATTGTTCCCTCTGCCGTATTGGGTTGGAAGATGAACGAAAAAACAGCTCTTTATGCAAAGTTCGGAGCCGGTATCTCTAAATTTAGATTGATTGAAGGGGATAATCAAATTACGGAAAATGCAAAAACAGATAGAATTGTTCATTTTGTGCCGGCGTTAGGAGCCGAGTATGAAGTGCATAAAAATGTCGGGGTGCGTTTGGAAGTTTCCGGTGAGTTTTTTGGAAAAGATATTAAGGGAACAAGTTCTAGTGCTACCGGTAACCTTTCCCAAAGGACAGAGGTAGAATATAATAGTGTTTCTGTAAAATTTGGTCTTCTTTTGAAGATTTAATATGAAAAATTAACATTTTATTAATAAAACCATGCTTACAATAAAGGGTGGTTTTTTTAATTAATAGTAAATAATGAGGGTATAATAATGAAATATCTAAAAATATTACCTCTTGCGGTTATCACGACTCTTTTTGCACAAGACACCTTTGCCATAGGAGAGGGAGCTGTTCGTAAGGCTGATGAAATTGTTAACCAACAACAGCAGGCGGGATTACTGAATGCTCAGAACCTAACCTTAAATGGGCTTGGCCTTCCACAAGATGCGGGACATCGTGCAGCACTGGTTGCTCTTGGCGGGGCAGGTATTGCTGTTGATGCAGGTAATGTTGCAGCTGCCGTCGCTCTAGCGGGTGTTCCTTTGGCTGTTGATGCCGGTAATGTTGCAGCTGCCGTCGCTCTAGCGGGTGTTCCTTTGGCTGTTGATGCAGGTAATGTTGCGGCTGCCGTCGCTCTAGCGGGTGTTCCTCTGGCTGTTGATGCCGGTAATGTTGCAGCTGCCGTAGCTCTTGCGGGTGTTCCTCTTGCTGTTAATGCAGGTAATGTTGCAGCTGCTCTAGCATTGGCAAATGCCAACGGCGGTGCAATAGTTGTTGATGCAGATAACGTTGCAGCAGCCGTATTGCTGGCTCCTTATGTAGCGGGCGGAGGAGGGCGTCAAGTGACGGCTCCCCAGATCGCTGCTATTGTAGCTGCAACTGCTGTGAATGCAAATACAGGAGCATCAGTGGCTTGGGCCATTAATACAGGTTTTGGAGGACAACCCGTCGGAACGGTTCCGGCAGGTCTTGCTCAAAGACAGGGGGCGCTTGTTAATCATCCTGGTGACGTTGATCTTAGGATTGTTTGGTTAAATGCTCCAAATATAGTTGTTGGAAACGTGGTTGCGGGACCTATTGCAAATATTGTTGTAGGAAATAATATAACTGTTCATACGGCAAATTTAGGGAACAATAACATTGCGGGTGGGGCTCGTATTGTTTTTGACGCTATTAATCAAGATGCCGTTGCAAATCCAAAACGTACCTTCGGAAACATGGCTATAACGCCATAATTCTAATTATTTACTATTTTAAAAAGCCCTGTTTCGAGCAGGGCTTTTTTTTGTGACAACGCCACGTAGGTAGGCCTCGCATTAAGTGATCCTTCTATTTAGGAATACCCCTTTTTTTATGTGAGGCGTTTGTGATGAACTCCACAGGCTCGTATGAGTTGCATTTATGAGATGAAGGTTGCTCTCTGCTGACTCGCTGCCGTATGGTTATTCCAAAAAATACGGTTTTCTTAAATTTGATTTTCCTTTAGAAGTAGAGAATAAGCTCGATCAGACAACTATAAAATCAATCGCCGCCGGTTTTAAGAGCTTCGATAAAGGCGCTTTGGGGAATGTCAACGTTTCCAAATTGGCGCATCTTTTTCTTTCCCTTCTTTTGCTTTTCAAGAAGCTTTTTCTTACGGCTAATGTCTCCGCCATAGCATTTGGACGTCACGTCTTTTCGCATGGCCGATATGGTCTCACGGGCAATGAACTTACCGCCGATAGCGGCTTGAATGGGAATTTTAAACAGTTGCCTCGGGATGAGGTCTTTGAGACGGGCGCACATGGCTCGGGCTCTTGTTTCCGATTGACTCCGATGAGCGATATAGGAAAGAGCGTCTACGGGCTCGGCATTGACCAGAATAGAGACTTTGACAAGATCCCCCGGGCGGTAGTCGGTAACTTCGTAATCAAATCCGGCGTATCCTTTTGAGAGAGATTTTAAGCGATCATAAAAATCAAACACAATCTCACTTAAGGGCAAGTTATAAACAACCATGGCTCGTGATCCGACATAGGTTAGATCCACTTGTTCTCCGCGCCGATCCGTACAAAGGCTTAGAACGCCTCCGAGGTAGTCGTCGGGGACAAGAATGGTTGCTTTAATCCAAGGTTCGTAAATTTCTTTGATTTTTACCACATCGGGAAAGTCTGCCGGGTTATGAAGCTCTAATTTATTACCGTTGGTGAGATCAATTTTATAAATAACGCTGGGAGCCGTGGTGATAAGATCAAGGTTATATTCCCGTTCAAGGCGTTCTTGGATGATTTCAAGGTGAAGCAAACCAAGGAAGCCACAGCGAAAACCAAGACCCAAGGCAGCAGAGCTTTCAGCTTCAAAAGAGAAACTGGCGTCATTCAAACGAAGTTTGCCAAGGCTATCGCGCAGGTCGTCAAAGTCTGCAGCATCCGTTGGGAACAGACCGCAGAAAACAACGGGAATGCTGGGTTTAAAGCCTTTCAATGGGGTTGCTGCTTTGCGTTTTTCTTCTGTGATCGTGTCCCCTACATTACAATCTGCAACGTGTTTAATACCGGCGGTGATAAAGCCGATTTCACCGGGGCCGATTGACTCGGTGGCGATGCGTTCCGGTTTAAAGTAGCCCACTTGTTCTACCTGATATTTAGCGCCGGCAGCCATCATTTCAATTTTTTGGCCTTTCTTTAAAATGCCGTCAAAAACGCGCACCAGAATCATCACGCCCAAATAAGAGTCGTACCAACTGTCAACCAAGAGGGCTTTGAGAGGCGCCTCAGGGTCTCCTTTAGGTGCCGGTAAATCCGTTACAATGCGCTCGAGTACTTCTTGAATGCCGACACCGGTTTTCGCAGACGTAAGAATAGCATTTCCGGCATCAATGCCGATGATATCTTCGATTTGCGCTCGGATACGATCGGGTTCCGCAGCAGGCAAATCGATCTTGTTCAATACGGGAATAAGTTCGTGATCATTTTCCATAGCCTTGTAAACGTTGGCCAAGGTTTGAGCTTCCACGCCTTGGCTGGCATCTACGACGAGGAGGGAACCTTCACAGGCTGCAAGAGAACGACTTACTTCATAGGCAAAGTCAACGTGCCCCGGGGTATCCATCAAGTTTAATTGATAGGTTTTGCCGTCCTTGGCTGTGAAGTTTAAACGAACGGTTTGAGATTTGATGGTAATCCCGCGCTCGCGTTCAATGTCCATGGAGTCAAGTAATTGCTCTTTCATTGCCCGATCTTCCACGGCACCACACTGCTGGATAAGACGATCGGCTAAGGTCGACTTTCCATGGTCAATATGGGCTACAATGGAAAAGTTTCTAATATGATCTAAAGATTTTTGATCACTCATGCTCGGAGTTCTCCACCGGTTTCACTGCCGACGGCAATGATAATTTGATCCATAATTGTATTAATTTCATCGTCGGTTAGGGTCTTTTCAAAGGGCTCAAAGGTCACCGTAAGGGCGATGGATTTTTTACCCTCGGGAATGCCTTTTCCTTCGTAAACATCAAAGATGTTTGCTTCGGTAATGAGTTTTTTATCTACTTTTTTGGCCGCTTGTAAGAGCTTTTCTGCTGCAACATCTTTATCTAACAAGAAGGCAAAATCTCGGTGAACAGGTTGTAATGCAGAAAGTTTAAGAAGCTTCTTTTTATGGGTTTCTTTGGTGAAAGGCAAACGATCCAAATAGAGTTCAAATCCTACAACTGTGCCTTCGACATTAATATCTTCAAGGACTTGGGGGTGCAGTTCACCAAAGACCCCTAATATATTTTTAGGGCCTTGGTAAACGGTTCCGCAGCGCCCGGGATGAAAAAAGGAGGGGGCTTTGGGTTTGATTTGGAGTTTATCCGTACCGATACCGAATGATTCCAGAGTCGAGAAGAGGTCGGCCTTGGCATCATATAGATCAACACAGCGTTCTTTATTGAGCCAATGACGCGGGGCGTGGGAGTCTGTGCGCACACCGGCAATGCGCATTTCTTGCTTTTGAGGAAATGAGGTATTATAGGCCGCTCCCACTTCAAAAAGAGCCGTATTAGATAGCGCACGATCTTTGTTGCGACCGGCTCCTGCCACAAGGTTGGCCAATAGGGACGGGCGCATAATTTCAAGCTCTTTGCTTAAAGGGTTCGAGAGTGTTAACGCGTCTTCGGCGCCTCCAAACAGGTCTGCTTTTTTCCGGTCTAAAAAGGACCATGTATTGCATTCGCACAAGCCTCGTGACGCAAGGCTGCGCCGTGCAATATTGCGACGTTTTTGATTTTGCAAAGACCCCGGTTTGCTTTCGAAAAAGTCATCGAGGGTTGAATGAGGCAGGTTAGTTTCTTCAATATGATCATAACCGATAACACGACAGATTTCTTCAACAAGGGAGGCTTCGCAATCTATATCAAAACGCCAAGAAGGAATGCCGACCATAAAACCCCCGCCTTCTTGTTGAATTTGAAAGCCAAGTGCTTTAAGAATCGCTTCAATTTTCCCGAGGGAGGCCGTAATACCCCCGATGGTTTTAACACGCTTCGGATCAAAGAAAAGGCGATTGCCGGCCTCAGGCGCTTGGCCTGCTATCACGGCTTCCGTAGCGCTTCCGCCGCAAAGATCTATAATCATTTGGGTTGCCATGTCAAGGATCTCCGAGACAAGGGCCGGGTCAACTCCACGTTCGAAACGGAAGCGAGAATCGCTGTGGATTCCTAGTTTGCGCCCTGTTAAGGCTGTTGTGACGGGATCAAAGAAAGCAGATTCTAAGAAGACATCTGTTGTGGACTCGTCACACCCTGTTGTTTCGCCGCCCATAATACCGGCAAGGGAAATGGGACCGCTTTCGTCGGTAATCACGGTCATAGCGTCTTGAAGGATATATTCTTTTTCATCTAAGGCAAGGAGGGTTTCACCGCTTTTTGCAAAGCGTAGGGTAAGGGTGTCGCCTGAAAGCTTCGAGGCATCAAACACATGCATGGGGCGACAATGAGTCATGGTCATGTAGTTGGTTATATCTACGAGAGCCGAGATAGGGCGGAGACCGACCGCCGACAATTTCCGTTGAAGCCACTCGGGGCTTGGGCCGTTCTTGACTCCCCTAATGAGGCGGCCTGTAAACAAAGGACAGGCGTGTTTTTTATCTTCGGGAAATTCAAGGGCTACTTTTATGGGGCAGACGCCTTTTTGGGGCAATATGGGCACGTCATAAGGTTTAAGCTTTCCGATACCTGTTGCTGCAAGATCTCGCGCGATACCGTGAATACCGAGGCAATCGCCGCGGTTAGGGGTAATTTCAAGGTCAAAAATCGGATCATTCAGACCTGCATAGAGGGCATAAGACTCGCCAACGGGCGCGTTTTCATCCAGCTCTATAATACCGTCGGAAGCGTCTTCCAGCCCTAGTTCTTGAGCAGAGCACATCATGCCGCTGCTTTCCACACCGCGGATTATTGTATTTTTGAGAATCATGCCGTTGGCAGGAATTTTTGCTCCTGAGCGAGCAAGGACGCCTTTCATATCGGCTCGTGCATTAGTCGCTCCGCAGACAACCCGGAGGGTTTCCGATCCGGTAGATACTTGGCAAATTTTGAGTTTATCGGCATCGGGGTGGGGTTCGGCGCTGACGATGTGAGCAATGATAAAATCCTGTAAGTCTTCGGCAGGGTTAACGATGCAGTCAACTTCTAATCCCAAGGCGGTGAGTTTTTCTGAAATTTCATCAACGGTTGCTGTCGTATCCAAGTGCTCTTTGAGCCAAGAAAAAGTAAATTTCATTATTTTGCCCCTCCCATGAGAGCTTCAAAAGCAGAAAAGCCGTAGTGGCGTAACCAGCGGTTATCGGTATCGTAAAAGGATCTTAAATCCGGTATGCCGTATTTCAGCATTGCCATACGTTCAATGCCGAGACCAAAGGCAAAACCTTGGTATTCTGTGGAATTTATACCGCAGTTATCGAGGACTTTGGGGTGAACCATTCCACAGCCAAGGACTTCAAGCCAATCTCCCGTTTCGCCTAAAATAAGTTCTCCGTCTCGTCTTACACAGGCAATATCAACTTCGGCAGACGGTTCTGTAAAAGGAAAAAAGGAGGGGCGGAAACGGAGTTCAAGGTCGGGAATTTCAAAAAAGGCGCGGCAAAAATCAACAACACAGCGTTTCAAATGCCCCATATGGATGTTGCGGTCAATGAACAAGCCTTCAATTTGGTGAAAGGTCGGTGTGTGGGTTTGGTCATAGTCGCTTCGATAGACGCGCCCCGGAGCCACAATACGAACGGGGGGTTGTTTGTTTTGCATGGTGCGAATTTGCACGGGAGAAGTTTGAGTGCGTAACAGAAGTATTTCCCCGTCTTCACCCTTGGGTAAGTAAAAAGTGTCCTGTTCTTCTCGGGCCGGGTGTTCCGGAGGGATGTTAAGAGCGCTGAAATTGTGAAAATCATCTTCAATATGAGGGCCTTCGACCACGTGAAAACCCATTGAGCTAAAAATTTCCGTCAGTTCGTACTGGGCTTGACTTAAGGGGTGGATAGCCCCTTTAAGTTCTCCGCGGGCAGACAAAGACACGTCAAGACTTTCCGCTTTTAATTTTTCCGCCATTTCTGTTGCGGCGAGTTTTGCCTTACGTTCCTCAAGTGCCGTTGCAATTTGAGTGCGCACACTGTTAAAGAGGACACCTTTTTCTTGACGCTCCCTTGGTTCCATTTTTCCTAAGGTCTTCATGAGGATAGAAATTTCTCCTTGTTTACCAAGGGCGTTTAGGCGGATTTCTTCGAGTTCAGGAAGGGTTTTTGCGTTTTTAACGGCGTTTAAATAGGCTGTTTGAAGGTCTTCAATATGTGTCATGAAATCTTGAGTCTTTTATTTTGTGAATAAAACATGTTTGAGCTATAGCAAATTTCAGGAAAAAAAACCATATGGCAAATGTTTTATACTCATTCATCTGTTATTAAAAAAAGAGAGAGCCCAACTTAGGGGCTCTCTTGTAAAAATGATCATTGAAAAGTCTTGGGTTTGTTCTTAATCGTTCTCGGAATTATTTCTAAGTTCTTGAAGTTTTGTATCAAATTCCTCATCGTTTACCTTGGGGTAATGAGCAAGAAGTTTTCTGAACTGTTCCAGAGGGATTAGGAAATAATCATTGAGGAAGGTGAATATTAGGTACAGTTGTTGCTGTTCTTCTGTTTTTATATTGTATTCTTTCCTAAGAGTGAAGGCTCTTTCGGCTTTTATCTCTTTTATTAATTGCGCTTCTTTTTCCGGTGTTAATAGCTCCGGTGAAATTTTTGAAAGAATACCGGTTATTTCCGGTACGAGAGTTTCCATGGCTTTGTACTCGCTAAGGAAATCTTTTTTATGATCTTTCAAAGCTTTGTGAGAGTGGCGAGAAAATTGATTTAGAAAGAGAACGGTTTCCTCTAAACCCGCTTCTTGAAGCTTTTGTAATAGTGTCATATCATTTAGGCCAGCGGATATAGGATTGTTTATATGAAGATGAAAGGTTTCCAATATCTGATCATTAGAATAATAATATGGGGCGGTAAAATGAAGGTATGAATCGGCTTCTATCTCATTAAGTAAAAAAGTGTATAATTCCGGCAATCTATCCATAGCTTCCTGAAATGATTTGTATTTAGAACGTTTTTTTTCGTATTTTTCTTTTTGAATATTAAGGTAGAAAATAATGTTTTCATCCGTTTCTTCAGAAATTTTGGTCTCTAAGGCCGGGATTTTAATTGCTTCAAAATCGGATATTTTTGCTCCAAAATAGATAGAAAAGGGGCCAAATATTTGCCCTTGTAGCTCTGTCATTTCAGGAAAGGTTTCCTGAAAGCGAGTTGCTTTGGAAGGTGCTTCAGCATTTTCTTCGGATGTTGGTAATATATTGGTTCCTAGGGCCGGAAAAGCACAAAGAAGTCCAAACGCTAAAATAGTATTTTTCATAACAATAGTCCTTTTTTTGTTTTTAGTATCATTAAATAAATGTGTTAATGATATATTTTTGTAAATAAATATATTTTTAATGTCAATCTCTTTTTGCGTTAGATCGCTTCTTGCAAACTTCTTTTAAGGACTAAAGGGAATTCTTTACAAAAAAGTTTAAGTAAGCTAGAGTGTGAGCATGACTCTTATTCCTGATACAATTTCTTGGCAAATTCAACTTTTCTATGTGGCTCATCTTGCCTTCGCTTTTTTGCTGGGGGCTGTTATCGGGTGGGAGCGCGAACGTGCGGGTAAAGAAGCGGGCATTCGTACCTTTGGGTGTATTTCCATGGGGTCTGCGGCGTTCTCGATTTTGTCACCTCTTTTAGGATTTGCAGATAACTCTCGTATTGCGGCTCAAATTGTTCTTGGTATCGGTTTCCTTGGTTCGGGCCTCTTTGTTCGCACCGGTGATCGCCCGTCCGGATTGACAACCGCCGCCTCCTTATGGGTTTCGGCGGCCGTCGGTATGTCTGTTGGCTTTTCTTTATATTTCCTTGCCGTAGGGTTGGCCATTATTACTGCTCTTTCCTTGCATCTTCCTTCTGTGAATGCTTGGATGCGGGTTTCAAAGAAAAAGAACCGCCTTCATAAGGCGAGAACAGTTTCTAAAAATCAAGAAGACTACCAAGAAGACTAAAATACGCTCTATTTACTATAATTCGGTCTTGTCATTACCCGCCTAACAGTGCAATATTACCTTAAAATTTTATGAAGAGACCCCCCCCTATGATTTTACCGGATAAGACCATCAAAGAGCTTGCTCAGAACCCTGATTCTCCTATGATTGAACCCTTTGCAGATCGCCAAAGTAGCGAGGGTATTATTTCCTATGGGGTATCCTCTTACGGGTATGACGCAAGAGTCGCTGACGAATTCAAGATTTTCACCAACGTTGATAGTGCGATTATTGATCCGAAAAATTTTTCGGGGGAAAGTTTTGTCGAGCGTAAAACCGATGTTTGTATTATTCCGCCAAATAGCTTTGCCTTAGCTCGAACCGTTGAATATTTTCGCATTCCCCGTGATACCCTTGTGATTTGTTTGGGTAAATCTACTTATGCACGGTGCGGCATTATTGTGAACGTCACGCCCTTAGAGCCCGAGTGGGAAGGCCATGTGACCTTAGAGTTTTCTAATACAACACCTCTGCCGGCTAAGATTTATGCGAATGAGGGAGCTTGCCAATTTCTCTTTTTGAGGGGAGAAGATGTTTGCGATATATCCTATGCGGATCGCGGAGGAAAATATCAAGGACAGCGTGGTGTTACATTGCCTCGCATTATTCAAGCGCCAAAGGCAGCTGCCTAATTTCCTAAAAGAGAAAATAAGATCAAGAAAGTTATAGCGTCAATGGATAAAATTCGTATTACCGGTTCTATTTCACCGAAACCTTTAAAGGGAAAAATTAAAATTTCCGGCGCTAAAAATGCGACACTGCCCCTAATGGCGGCTTCATTGCTGACGGATCAGCCTATTAAATTTACAAATTGCCCTCGCCTTGCCGATGTCTTTACCCTTGAGACTTTATTAAATCACCACGGTGTCGAGTCTACCTTTGCGGGGAATACCATGACTTTGACGGCCTCTTCCATTAAAGACCACTGCGCCCCTTATGATCTTGTGCGTAAAATGCGGGCGTCTGTTTTAGTATTAGGGCCTATTCTTGCTCGGGAGGGTCATGCAGAAGTATCTTTGCCCGGGGGATGTGCCATTGGGACACGACCCGTTGATTTACATTTAATGGGTCTTGAGAAAATGGGCGCAAGCATCGAAATTGATCAAGGGTATATTAAGGCAAAAGCCCCTAAAAATGGTCTTCAGGGCGCTGAAATTGCCTTTCCAACGATTTCCGTGGGCGCCACTGAAAATATTTTGATGGCAGCAACGTTGGCTAACGGGACAACAAAATTAATCAATGCCGCCTGTGAGCCGGAAATTACAGATCTTGCGAATTGCCTTATCAAGATGGGCGCAAAAATTCAAGGAATTGGGACGGGGACACTTGTTATTGAGGGAGTAAAGAAACTCTCCGGAGCTATTCATCCTATTGTTGCCGATCGTATTGAAACCGGTTCTTATGCCATTGCTGCCGCTATGACAGGGGGGGAATTAGAACTTGTCGGGACAAGTCTTGATCTTTTGCCGACTTTTAAAGAAATTTTGGAAGCCACAGGTACAACATTTATACCCGTAGAAAACGGTTTTATTGTGAGGGCGCCTGAAGGACCCGTTAAAAGTGTTGATATGAACACGGCTCCTTTTCCGGGGTATCCGACGGATCTTCAAGCTCAATTTATGGCATTGATGACATTGGCAGACGGATCGTCAAACATTACGGAAACCATTTTTGAAAACCGCTTTATGCATGTGCCTGAATTGGCACGTATGGGGGCGGATATAACTCTTTCAGGCAGAACAGCCACTGTTCGAGGTGTAAGCCGTCTTAAGGGAGCAGAAGTTATGGCAACGGATTTGCGGGCGTCTGTTTCGCTCATTATGGCCGGGCTTTGTGCTGAAGGCGAAACAAACGTCGGGCGTATTTACCATCTTGACCGCGGTTATGAAGACATAGAAAATAAACTTAAAGCATGTGGCGGTAATATCAGGAGATACAGGGATGGCGATACGGTTAAAAACGACGGGGGCGCAAAAGAAAATACAGGGTGAGAGGCTTTCTCAAAGGCAAGAACTTATTCAAGCACGACAGTTGTCCGCAGTACCCCATGAGCTTCTTAAGCTGAAAGCATCAGATTTTATAGACCTTAAAGTTATCTCTGCTTTGGTACAAGATGCTCTTGTGCCGGTATCGAACTTTCATTATGACCAAGCTGGAAAAGCTTTTACAATTCTAGCTAATCGTTTTTGTTGGGAGGAATCTCCCGAAATTCTGAATCATCAAAAGGTTTACGGTCGGATATTATGCGGGCTTTATTTTAAAAATGTCGACAAAGTTCAACAAATTGCGTTTGATCGTAAAAAAACAGATCAAGATTATAACCTTCTCGCCATAGAAGCCGATAAAGAAGATGAAATCCGGCTGATTTTTTCAGGAGACTCTCGGATAAAATTAACGGTAAGCCGTCTTTGTTGTCATTTGACGGATCTTGAAGACATGCGGTATACAATTACAAAACCTGACCATGAACGAAAAAGTGCATAAAAAAGAGGGGCTCGGTGCCCCCCTTCTTTTATTTGATAGCATCTTCTTTTTAATCCATGGGGATTCCGGCTATTAGGCCGACAAAGCACGCACCTGTTGTTTTTGCTTGTTCTTCAGAAATATAATGTCCGTTAGTGCCAATATGGTGTGTTGAAGTAACCTCTAAGCCGGCATTTTCAACGAGAGAACTTAAGTTTTCCGGGGTAAATAGCCTTATTATATTTTCCAAAATACGGAGTTGGCCACGGTGACCCGATACTCTATCAATAGACTCTATGACCGTTGTATGTAGGGATTTCGGAAGTTTCTCTAAGGCATCACTATCAATAGTGAAGCCGTTAAAAACATGGTGATTAGTATAAATAAGAGGGTCTTTTGTGTCATCATCACAAATAGATAAGGTGCGATTCAGTGCGATAGGTTTTACATAATTTTCATCAAATATGGTCATAAACGTTGAAAACAAAGTGCCTTCAGAATCGTCAATAGCCACCCCATGTTCGGAGTAACGGCTGTTGACGGTCATGGCAAAAATACCTCCCGGTTTTAGAAGTCTTTTAACGAGCTCAAAGAAATCATCATATTGGCTTGGTTTAAGGAAGTGGAAAATATTGCGGGCAAGAATAATATCAAGGCTATTAACCTCAAGGTGCTCATCAAGATCAAAACAATCGCCGGCAATAGAGGTGAAGCGATCTTTTAATTCAGGCTTTAATGTTTCAACTTGTCTCTGAAACTCTTCAACTTCTTCAGGTACGATGTCATTCAAATAAACATGTTCGGCACCTGCCAACCCTATAAGAATCGCATTTTCCCCGGAAGCACCGGCTATTTCCAGGACACGTTTTCCAGGTGCTTGTGACATTAAGTCATAGAGCATTTCCGGATTACAAGGAAAGGATTGCCCGTATTTATGTTCATGCTTAATTTGACGACGCCCTGATTCAAAAACCCGCTGTAAGATTTTTAAGCTATCCCCAATTTCAGTTCTCGGTACCAGTCTAAGGATATCACTTTGGCTTCTTTGTGTAACTTCCTCTTCCGATATTTCAAAAGCTGATGGTTTTATTGAGGATGAGAAAGCGATGTGTTGCCATAAAAACAGAGTTGAGAGAAATATTGTTATCGTCTTGTTCATATTGTTTTCCTTTTTTATAAAATAAATGATTTAATATCATAATAAAATAAAAAAGTATACAAAAAATAATAACTTAATACTATTCGATAATTTTTCTTAAGGTTTGTTTAATAATCTCAGGTTCTGTTTGATGGTTAAAGGACGTAATGAAGCGACCTTGGCGATCCATGACATATACAATAGACGAATGATCCAAGAGATATTCGGTTGATGTGCCGTCGGGCTTGGCCTTTTTAGCATAGACGCGATAGGCTTTGGCTGCCTTATCGATTTGGTCTTGTGATCCTGTAAGGGCTGTGAACGAGGGATGGAAGTTCTGTATATAGGTTTTTAGGTTCGAGGTCGTGTCACGTTGAGGATCTATGGTAATAAAGAGGGGGGCTAGGTTTTTAAGTTCTTTTTGTGACATTTCTTGAAAAGCTTGGGTCATATTATAAAGGGCTGCAGGACAAATATCAGGACAAAAACTATAACCAAAATAGACGACCATGTATTTGCCCTTGTAATCGGCATCTGTACGTCTTTTTCCGTCTTGATCTATCAGGGTAAAAGGCCCTCCGACGGTTGCCTGCCCGTAAGTTTTTCCCACACGAACCGAAGCAACGCTTGTTGTTGTCGTATTATCGTTATTTTCTCGGGCTGTTTCTTGGAATCGGTAGGTGATGAAAGAAGCAGCAGCTGCAACCACACCGATAATCACAACGGCTATAAAAAACTTCGCTCTCATGACATTACTCTTGTTACTCTTTTTTCTCCTTTAAATTATAGAGGTTTGGGAAAATAGATCAAGATATAGTCATTTCAAAAGAAATTCCGGACGTTGTTTTTTCAAAACTTATATTTAAAGATAAATAATGGCATTTTTTACTTGCAATATTTTTTTTGATGGCAATATATATGTGTATATATATTTTAATTGAAGGATGTTTTGCAGTGAAAAATAATTTTCTATTTTGTTCTATGTGTTCCCTTTCAACGGCTTTGGCTTTAACCCTTTCCCAAGAAGTCTTAGCTTCTTCTGTTCTTGATGTTTCTTCCTCTGCCTTTGAGGAAGAAAGACAAGTGAAAACAGATTTTACGGTAAAAAGCTTTTTTGCGCATGGCACGGTTGAACCACAAGGGAATCATGACGCTTTGATGCAAGTTGTGGCAGGAAAAAAGGTGCAAAGTTCAAATAAGGAGCAGGCGAAAGATCATTTTTATAAAGCCGCTCGTTTAAAGGATCCTCGGGGAATGATTGAGCTTGCCTACGTTTATTATGATGAGAAGTCTTTGGCGGAGGCAATGCGTTGGGCAACCTTAGCTTATCATACACATCATTCGGGAACAGGAAATCCCTATGATTACGCAACAACTTTTTTTAAAAAAGTGCGCGATGATTTAGAGCCGGAGAAAAAGAATAAGTATAAAAGCCGTGATAAATTTGATGATAAAAAGACTTTGAAATTAGCAATTCGTGAATTTTTAGCCTCACCTTATTTTGAAGATAGAATGCATACTTCGAAAATTGTATGGGCTCTCACCTTAGAGCCTTTTTATGAGAGGGCTCTTGCAAAATCTAAGCGGATTTTTCTTTTGGGACTTACGCAAAATCCTCCGGTAGAGACGATTGCTCGTTTTATAAGTTCTCGCCATGCTTCTGATTTAGAGAAATTAATGACTCTTTCTCGGGAAGTTGCTCTCTCAAAAGGAGAAACAGAGCAGCAAGGCTTGTTGTTTTTGAGCCGGGTTCTTGAGAGGCAATCAGATTCAAGGGTTTTCAAAGTATTTGAAAGAATTAATACACCGGAAAGTTTAGAACGCTGTGGGCAGATTTTGGTTAAACAGGCGCTTTCCGAGGACACAAAGAATCCTGTTCGTAATCTTCTTCTTCAAAAAGCAATTAAATTTTTTGAACGTTCCGCCTCCCCTGCAAGCTATAATTTGATAGGTGATCTTTACATGCATTACATGTTTGAAGATAAAGAAAGATATCAAAAGGCTTTTAAGTCTTATGAGCGTAGTACTTTAGTTGATTCTCTTTTAAATATAGCTGAAATTATCCGCTACGGCCACCATGGAGAACAGCCCGATCCCGAGAAAGCAAGAGAAATGCTTCTTTCTTTGAAAGAACAATTAGAAAAAGATCCTAGCTCAAAAGAATCTAACACTGTTCTTCCTTATGTATACAACAATCTTGGCTCTATTGCTCAAGCCTTGGGAGATATAGAAACTGCTTCAGAGTTCTATCTTAAATCAGGTACGGATTTAGCCTTGAATTCTTTGGCAATTATTTTGCAAAGGAGCGGGGAAGGGGAAGAGGCTTTAAGAATTTACCAAGGTATCGGTTCTATTGAAGCAAGATTAAATATTAATTACAGTCTATATGATAAGCAGGAACTTTCAGCAGAAGAGTATTTTGATATTTTAGGAAAAATGTTAGCTGAAAATCCTACCCCTGTAGAGGCGGGTTATATCCTTGTTCAGATGACATTTATTAAGAAAACGGATAACCCTCTTTTTCAAGATGCCTTACGAGATTTTAATGAATCTTCTTATAAAGTTCCGGAAATAGAGAGGTTAATTATTTTTTCACAGTTATCCTTTTTAAATAAGGATTATGATCAGGCGCGCTTGTATTTGAGCAAACTTGTTCTTGGAGCTTCGGTAGCGGGCATAGAGCTTTTAAAGCAGCTTGATAAGTTGGAAGAAGAGGCAGAAGCGCGCCTCTTGGAAGAGAAATCTGAGGTTGTTTCCGAGCCTTTTTTTCCTGAAGGTCTTGCACCTTTATTTAGTTTGCCGGATAGAAAAATAAATTTCTTGAAAGAAGATAAAACTCATACGGATTTTTTTGATAGTGAACGCAAAGATGAGAGTCCGTCTATAGCTGAAGCCTCGACTTCTTCAAGCACGTCTTTACTTCCTAAGCTATCAAAAGCTGAAAAAAAGGCAATAAAAGAAGAAAAAGCAGCTGAGAAAAATTTAAAAGCACAAGCTAGAATTCAAAGAAAAATAGAGAAGAAGGTCGCTAACGGGGATTTAGAATTAGCTCCGTTAGAAGGAAGAGGAAACTTGAAGGAGATTACTTATGTGTTCTCCGGAGATTCCGATATGGAGAAAGCATTTAACGAATTGCAAACAAGTAGCTTGAAATTCCAAGAGCTTTTGAGTGACATCAGAGAGCAACCTTGGGCAACAACGGGTAGTGGGAAGCCTGAAGTTCTAAAAGGGGTTTATAAAGGGCATAAGAGTTGTATTTCACGCCGCTTGAATCACGAAGATCGCTTTGTTTATAAGGTGACAGGACCCGGGGAAATTCTTGTATTAAGCGTTGAGGGACATTACAAATAAATATTTTTTAATTATATATGTCTTTTTATTTTGATAAAGTTGACTTGTAAAAATTATTATGTATATTAGGTATTATTAAATAGTATAAGTTTTTTGTTTGATTAATTTGAAAGGCCTCTGCATGAGCAGGGGTCTTTTTTTTATGGCAGTTTTTAAAGGGTTTTTAATAAGGGAGAGAAATATGGCTATTTTATCGCCGCTTAAATGGGGAAGCGCAGGCTTCAAAAAGCTTCAGCAAAAAAAGAAGGTGCAGGAAAAAGCAAGCAGTGTCGGTTCTATGGTGGCTTATAATCATTTGGGCAGACCCGTTTGGACACCGCGTAACTATGAGGCTCTTACCGTTCAAGGATTTCGGAAAAACGTCATTGTTTATCGCTGTGTGAACTTGATTGCCAGAGGAGCTGCCAGTGTGCCGTGGCGTCTTTATCAGGGGGAAGACGAGCTGGTAAAGCATCCCTTATTGGATTTGTTACAGCGTCCTTCGGTTCTTCAAGCAGGTAGCGCCTTTATCGAGTCAACTCTTGGCTATTTGCTTCTTTCAGGGAACAGTTATATAGAATTTGTTCGGGGAAGCGATCACACGGCTTTACCGAAAGAGCTCTATGCGTTAAGACCCGATCGGATCAAGGTTATCCCGGGATTTCACGGATTACCCCTTGGGTTTGAATATAGTGTTGATTCAAAAAAGCAAGTGATCCCCGCCGATCCCGTGACGGGGGAGTCGGACATATTGCATTTGAAACTGTTTAATCCTTTAAATGATTGGTATGGAATGAGCCCGATTGAAGCGGCAGCTTGTGCCATTGATCAGCATAATACGGTCGCATCGCATAATTTGGCTTTGCTGCAAAACGGGGGGCTGCCTTCGGGAGCTTTGATGGTTAATCAGGGTAAGGGCCCTCAAAACGCTTTGACATCGGATCAACTGGATGACTTGCGCCTTGATCTTCAAAAAATTGTAGAAGGCCAAAAAAACGCCGGCCGTGTGATGATTTTGGAGGGAGATTTTAAATGGCAGGAAATGGGGCTTTCTCCAAAGGATCTTGATTTTATCGAAGGTAAATTATTGAGTGCTCGGGAAATTGCTCAGGCATTTAATGTGCCGCCGATGTTGGTTGGTGTTTCGGGCGATTCTACCTTTGCCAATTATAAGGAGGCACGGTTTCATTTGTGGGAGGATACGATTTTGCCTTTACTGGATTATCTTGCCGATGAGTTAAATCTCCGGTTAGGCAAGCAATTTGGAGAGGATTTGCGTTTATCTTATGACATCGATGCAATCCCGGCCTTAGCGCCTCGCCGTGAAGAGGCTTGGGCAAAAGTTGCAAAAGCTGATTTCTTGACATTGAATGAAAAGCGTAAGGCTGTTGGATATGGGCCTGTGGAAAATGGTGATTTTGTGCCCGGTATTACTAAAATAGGAGCCTAAAAACGATGACAATAGAACACAAAAAATCTTTTATAAAAATGAATTTTGATCTTGAAACAAAATCTCGGGGGCAAGCTCTATTTAAGGGGTATGCAAGTATTTTTGATGAAGTGGACTCGCAAAATGATCGTGTTGTGCGGGGGGCTTTTCAAAAGAGTTTACAAGCGGCAGCTAAGGCCGGGCAACTGCCGAAAATGTTGTGGCAACACAATGAAAAAGAACTTATTGGTCTTTGGACGACAATTAGAGAAGATGCCAAAGGTCTTTATGTTGAAGGTAAGTTATTAACCGATGTGGCGAAGGCGAAAGAAGCCCAAGCCCTTATTCAAGAAAAAGCTCTTGACGGGCTCTCTATCGGATATATCGTCAAGCAAGCTTTGCGGGGAAAGGAAAGAGGAGCAGTTCGTTTACTAACAGAAGTGGAACTCCTTGAAATTTCTCTGGTCACCTTTCCGGCCAATGCCGGGGCTCGTATTTCGGTTTAAAATCTTTTAAATCGGAAAAAAGCGTCGAAAGCCTTCGACGCTATTAACAAAAGAAGGAAAAAAACATGACAACCTCTGTTGCAAAAACGGTGGATACTCTTGTGCAAGCTTTTCAAGAGTACAAATCAGAAAATGATAGGCGTTTTGAAAAACTTGATCAGGGAATCGGTGAAAAATCATCCCGACAAGAAAAATATGAAATTGCAAAAAACAGGCCTCAAATGACATCTTATGAAGGAGATATAAATATGGAAATAACAGAATATAAAACGGCTTTTACGTCTTATGTGCGCCGTGGGGAAGAATCTTCCTTACAAGCGCTCGAGAAAAAAAGCCTTTCAACCTTAGCAGATAGCGACGGCGGATATATGATTCCTCAGACTCTTGTTGCGAAGCTTGAGAAAGATTTATCAGACGTGAGCATTGTGCGTCGCCTCTCTAATGTCATGCAAGTCTCTTCTAGTTCAGTAGATTTATTGCTCAACAAAACAGGTGCTGCGGCAGGATGGACCGGTGAACAAGATGACCGTGATGTAACGGATTCACCTCAAGTCCAAAAGCTGGTTGTACCCGTTCATGAAATGTACGCAAAACCTCGGGCGACACAAAAATTGCTGGATGACGCGAGTATCAATGTTGAACAGTGGTTGTCCGATTCTATTGCTCACCGTTTGGCCGCCCTTGAAAATAGGGCGTTCCTTTATGGAGACGGGGATAAAAAGCCAACGGGTATCTTGTCTTATGAAACGGCGGAGGAAGCGTCTTGGGGACATTTTGCGCATGTGGATTATGATAACGCAAACCTTATTGATAATTTGGTCGATATGTTTGCCGGCATCAAAGGCGAATACCTTAACGGAGCTGCATGGCTTATGTCACGCGCAACCCTTGCTATTGTTCGCAAATTAAAGGATCAAGACGGTCGTCATATTTGGCAACCTAGCCTTGATGCAGCAGCTCCGTCAACGCTTCTCGGATATAAGGTTGAGATCTGTGACGAACTTCCGGCCTTAGGAACCAACGGCTCCGGTGTTTCCGTTATTTTCGGTAATTTTAATAGAGCCTACCAAATTGTGGATCGCCAAGGAGCAACTGTTTTGCGCGATCCTTATTCTGCAAAACCATATGTTGAATTCTATACAACAAAACGCGTCGGCGGAAATGTGGTGAATTTTGAGTCTCTTGTGATGTTAAAAAATCCTGAAGAATAAGGTAAAGGGGGGGCAGAGATTTTTTAGGCATTTCTATTTTTTTAGGATAACTTTTGTTTCTCTGCCCTTTTTTAAAAAAGATTTAATAATCCGGTAACGTTTCACCGTTATTTTAGCATTGATATACAAATAGGAGAGCTTTGATGGCCCTTAAGAAAATAGCAGTTTTGGGGGAAGAGCCCATTGGCCTTGAGCTTGCAAAAGCTTATCTGCGCGTGGAGCACGATAATGAAGACGGCTTGATTGAGAGCTTTATTTCAACAGCGCGTGCATCCGTAGAGGCTTATACATCACGGGCGCTCATTAAGCAAAAATGGCAACTTACCCTTAATGCAGGTTATGCCGTTGCTCGTAGTGATGAGGCGTATCTGACAGGCCGTAAAAGCAGAGGGGAGCAGGGTATAGAATTGCCGAGATCTCCCTTTGTAGAGTTATGTTCCGACCCCGTTTTACATACTGAATACGGAGAGAAAAGCCTAAAAGATTTTAGAGTAGATACGGCTGCTCGAGCAGCTCATATCCATTTTGGCCCTTCTGCACAATCCTTGCTTCACGGGACGGGAAGTATTCAAATTGAGTTTATTGCAGGCTATGATGACGGAAAATTGCCCGAGCCTTTAAAGCAGGGCGTGCTTATGGTTTTGGCTCAACTTTATGAGAATAGAATAGCCGTGAATGATAATCCGGGTATGACGGGAGAGTTTCATCAAGGAATACTAACCCTCATAAAACCCTATCAAGTCAAACGTTTAGCCTAAAGGACTTGTTTTTTAAGGCCTTAAAAGCTTTGTGAGATAGTTTTACAACCTCCTTTAATGAGATTTATATCATGAAACCAAGTTTTACAGAACTGCGGGAGCATTTGCTCGTGCAAAAAAAAGTTGCCCGAGATGATGGTTTTGGGGGATTAAAAGAACTCTGGGAAGAGCATCCGCCTTTATGGGCAAAGGTTGATTTCGCGTCTTCTAAGGATATTACCACTCGCTCTTTGCGTAACGTATTAGGCAGTGGAGCGGTTCTTCGGAAATCTCTTTATCGTGTGACCTTGCGCCATAATAAAGCACTACCGGAACAGTTGCGTTTCAAGCGCGACGGTAAAATACTGCAGACCGTAAGTTGTCCGATCCATGAAAGTGAAAACACAGGATATACAACGCTTTTTGCCGTTGAGTTATAGGAAGAAGTTATAATGGAAAAAGATGTTTTTAAAGCCTTAAAAGAGGCATTTAGTGTGAATGATCTATTGCAACACCTAACACTATGGAGTTTTTTTATTGAAGAAGCTATAAAGCCTTTTATTGTTTTTCAAGGGGAGAGTTTTGGGGAAAATACCGCCCTTATTCATTTGGTTATTGAAAGCGATTACAAGGGACTTGCAGAAAGTTCGATTCTTAAAAAGGAAATAAAAAGCGTTTTGTCTTCATCATCCCTTGCGTATGAAGACCTCTGTTATTCCTTTAAAGAAGAACACGGAAACCAAAAAAATAATGCCTTAACATTTCGAGTTAAGCGTTTCAAAACAGGAGTATAAAATATGACGCAATTTAAAAAAACATTACGTGAAGTCCGCGATGAAAATTTCTTTAAAGAACCTGAAGAAATTCCCACTTTAGGGGATATGACTCTTAGTTCTTATGAACAAGATGAACTGCTGGGAGAGCTTTTAGGGAATCAACTGCGTCGACGGGCTATGAGTACTTATGCCCCGAAACCCCATTGGGCTCTTTTTTTGTAGGAGTAAATCATGTTGCAAGAATCAGATCTAAAAATTAAAGGTGTCGGTTTTCCGCCTCTCTCTTGCAGAGATGCGACGCAAGTGTTGACACCTATTCGGCATGGTGAGATGCGCCGCAGTGTGAACGGAGAACTTTGCTATGTTGGGACGGCTCGCCATCATAAATACCGAAGCCACGTTATCTGTTCCGATCAAAATTTACCGGGCATCCAACAGGTTTGGGTGGGGGCTATTGTGGAGGTGGATTGTATCTCTCCTTTATGGGAAACATTTCTCTTACAGAATGAGGAAACGACTCAACACTTATCACGTCCTAGTGTTGCAGGCTCTCTTTTGGTAAAGTACGCCGACAATAGCCCCGTGGATTTTCGGTGGAATGACGGTATTTTAACTCTGCCGACGGGAGAAGGAAAAACGGTTATCGTATCTTATCGCCCGTGCCTTAAAATGCGGATCACGTCCTTTGATTTTAAAGAAAGTGAGTGGCAGGAAGGCCGATCTTGGCGTTTAGGATTGGAAGAAATTTAGAAAGAGTTGCAAAAGGGGAGCCTTTTGCAACTCGTTGTTTTAAGATTTCTTCTTTTTGTTTTGATGGATTTCGTAATAGGCAATAGAAGCAGTTGCACAAATAATGATGCCTGCGCCAAGGAAAGTCCAAGAATTTGGAATTTCGCTATAAAAAATAAATCCGAAAATGCCTGCAAAAAAGAGCTCTGTGTAACGGTAGGGTGCGAGAGCCGAAACATCCGTTGCAGAAAAAGCTTTGAGCAAGAAAAAGAGGATAAGGTTTCCGCCCGCTCCCAAGACAAAGAGAAGTCCAAATTCTTTTAGAGTCGGCATTTCAAAAGCTAGTTTTGCAGGGAAAAAAGCAAAAATAGCTGTGCCCAGAGCAATATAAAAAAGCATGGAAAGGTTCGATTCTTTTAAGACATATTTTTTGTTTACGATATCGCTCATGGCAAATAAGAGAGCTGCAAACATCAAGTACCATGTCCCGTTGTTAAGTGTGAAGAGAGACTCAAAGAAGTTTGCATCATTTGAAGATCCGTAAATCACTGTGAAAATACCGCCAAATCCGACAAGGGTGGCAAGGGTTCTTTGCCAGCCGACACGCTCCTTAAGGAAAACGGCGGCCATGGGCAAAACAAAAATAGGAACCGTTAGGGCAAAGGTACTCATAACGGCAAGAGGCACAAGTTTAACAGCAGCAGCCCAAGCAAAAATAGCGCCGAAAAGAAGCATCGCACGGATGGCATGGAGCATGGGACGCTCCGTTTTAAAGGCTGTTTTCGCATTGGCCAGCATAAAAGGCAGTAAGGTAATTACTGCGAAAAAATAGCGAAAGAAAGTCACTTCCTGAGCGGGGAGCCTTGAAGATTCCCGCATAAGAATATCGTTAAGATTACTGGTTAAAGCAACAAGAGTGATCCAAAAAACCCCTTGAAGATACCCTTTGCGAAAGAACCATAATTTTTGGGGTTGTTCTAGGGACATTGAAGGGGAGGCGGTTGTTGTAGCCGTCATGGTAACTCCTAAAAAGAATCCTTTTTCTGAAAGAGAAATAGGAATCAAAACATATATTTAACAAATAAAGGAACGATACATTTTTCCGGGAAAAAAGTCCAGTAAAAACGAGAGGTTTTAAATGAAATATTATTTTTCTTGGGTTAACGAAGAGAGTGTTTTCTCGGTTGAAACTCACCTGCATGAGGATGAAAAAATATTTTCCTTGCAAATTATAGAAGAGGAGGGAAGTGTTCCCCATGCTCGCATTACCCTCGAAAATTTTAAGGGTAAAAAAGAAGGCATAGACCTCTTTGAAGCTAATGAGCGATCTTATTGCTTCATTTCTGTTGAAACAACTTCAGGGGAGGTAAGTTTATTGTTTCGAGGACGTTTAGTTAATTGCCCGACTCGTTTAAGCGGCGAACTGATAACACTAGACTTTATTGCTTTGTCGAAAACGAGAGAAGAAAATTATGATCTTCTTTTGAAAAATCTTAAAAAAGCACCAACATGGGATGAGCTTTTTCTTCCTTTTTCTCAACGAGAAAACCCGAGCATAGAAGATTTATTGGCAAGTCAGAATGCCTTGCCCTATTGGGATCGAACATCCCATAACGTTGCATTGAGCAATCTGATAGAAGGGCGTCACCAAGGAGATATCGGAGGGCGCTATTATCGCGATTCTCTAAATTTATCTTTAAAAAGAAGTCCTCTTGAAGAAATCGAGGTACACCTTCATGCCAAATGGATCCAACGCTTTGAAGGTTCCACAAAACTTGACCGTTTGCTGCAAAAAGACCTGCCGGAGGGAGTCATCCAAACTTATTCGGGTTTTGACCTTGAAAAACAGTGGTGGCGCGCCGATCAGCACTTTCAGCCCCATGGCTATCGTGTGGCTGAAACATCATTGATTTCTTTCCCAAAGCTCGAGCGTATTGACGGTTTCTGGGTCTCGCCCGATGATCCCCTTTTTCAAAAGAAAAGAACAAAAGGTCGTTTGGAAACGAAAGACCCGCAAAAAGTGCGCTTTAAATGTAAGGCGTATAGGCCTTCTTTAAAGCTTGCGTGGCGTTATGTTCAACCGCGCCATGAAGAGGTCGTATTTAAACTTAAACACGATTGTCAAAAGTTGGCTTATAAACCCTCTAAACGAAAAGTACTTAACCTAACAGTCTATGATCTCGTTGCGGGAGAACAATTAGCCCATTGGGGGCCTGACCTTTATTACAAGCGTGAAGAGCGTATTGATCACCACGGAAATATTTATCAAGCACGACGCTCTCATCGATCAAGCGCACAATTTCAAGATGATGTTGAGGAATGGGAAACACTAGGGTCTTCAAAAAATTATCCCCTTCTGCAACATCGGGGAACTTTCTTTAAAACGGATCGAGGACGTAAAGTTGTTGAACAAGCCTTAGATCGTGCAAAAGCTTATTTATGTTCGGGTTCACGGTGTATTGATATTTCTTTTATTTGTTCCCTTGAAGAAGCTTTGAAATGGTCTTGTGATCATTCAATTACAATGACAGATGAACGTTTACCCGGAGGAAAGGCTAAGGGAAAAATCAAGCAGTTGACCTTTGAAGTGATAGGCGAAACAGGACGAATGCGCGCTTATGTGACTCTTGGTTGCTGTGTCGGGACAGGGGCAGAGACTCTTGTCGAGGCTGCAGATGACAATGAAGGTTATGGGATGACGGGGGTTTTGGAAGAAAGGCTTCCGTCTCAATACACAAAAACACAGGGAGGTGTTTTTTATCGCTACGGCTCTATGGACGGCGTAGAAAGAGGAATTCTTTATCCGGCTTTTTTAGGAGCCGCTGATTTGTTGCGTGAGGTTTCTGTTTCCCATGATGCAAAAGAACAAGGAGAAATTCTTCGCGCCAACCAATACCCTAATTCTCATAATATCCTTGAAAAATTTAAGGGATACGGAACAAAAGTACAGCTGCGTTTGGAAGATTTGAGGGGTCGCCGTTTAGAGAAAACAACTCTTTCTCTTGATATTCTAAATCCTTGGTCGGCGCCCAAACAAATTAATCTTGGAGATCATTAAAATGTCTTTTGAACAATACTTAACGGCTCTTTTACCCCATCAAGATCCTCTCAATGACTCTTGCGCGGATGTTGCTGACTTAAACACTCAAGAAGCCGTCTTGGCGACGCATTCGAATCAAGGTGCTCCGACTAAGGTTGATCTTGAGGAATACCGATTACCTTTGGAGATATCTCTTGCGGTAACCTTAAGTCCTCAAAAACTTATAGAGGTGAAGGGAGATTATTCTTTTTCGTTTATGTCAAGAGGCGTTGCCTTTGCAACGGTTACCTGTGCAGAACTTGCCGGAGGATTAGCATCGGATTGTTGTACTGCCATTGATTTCCTTTGGCAAGGAGAGGGGAGCCAAAAAACAGAAAACGGTTTAGTTGAACCTTTGTGTGAGGAATTACAATCTTGTCAACAGGGACGTTTTTATAGCAAAGCTTTTACCCTTCCCCCGGGTGATTCTTTTTTATCTAAAGAAATTTATAACGAAGGGGTGTGGCTTTATGAGTGCCCTCTTTGGGAGGCTGCCAAACATGAAGAACACCCTGTCATTCCTTTTGGGGGCTTTTTTCATAAGGGATTGGATCTTGATATGATGATGCCGATGTATGCATTTTTGAGTGCGGTCGGCGAGAAAACAGAAGTCGTTATAAAGGGGCAAAGTTATTGGCAACGTGCCGGCGTTTACCCGGGGCGTCGAGGCAAAATTGCCGATCGCTATTATAGTATGGTGCCTCCGGATGCGCCACTTGTCCAAACCTCTCTTGCACAAGATATACGCGGTGGAAAGATTCATTTTGGCACGTCCGAGGCTCTTTATGTTTCTTATGATTATGATTTTATCGATCCGGAAACGAACACAATTTTGCTTCACCTAAAACAAGGATAATTTAATATGGCTATAACCTATAGAAATCTTAAGGGTTCTCCCTTAAGTGCCGATGAACTCGATCAAAATTTCAAAGAACTCCACGAAAGACTCGAAAAACTTGAAGAATATGTCTTGACTCTTCATCAAGGGGGCGTAGCGCAGATTACCCAACAAGGCGCCGATATTATTTTTGAATCGGCCTTTGGAGACGTTCTGGGACGTATCAGCTTGCCGTCTTTATGTTTTAGGCCTCGAGGATTGTGGGTTGCTCAAAGAGATTACCTTTTTTACGATCTTTGTCTTTTGGAAGGGAAAACCTATTGTTGCAAAACGCCTCATAAAAGCGGTGAGGTTTTTGTGGAGGATTCGGCTAAGTGGGAGCTTATTTTTGCAGCTGAATAATAAATCAAACGGGGAGAAAAACATGAATACGACAAAACATACCGAACATGATATTGATATATTGGCGCGGACAATTTATGGGGAAGCACGAGGAGAGTATTTTCGAAATGACGGCGGAATAGCCTCACTTATTTGTGTGGCTAACGTTATTGTGAACCGTGCCAAACAACCTAAACGTTACGGAGAGACTCTTGCGAAGGTTTGTAAGCGTCCTTATCAGTTTTCTTGTTGGAATAGAAATGACCCTAATTGCGTTATTATTTCTAGGGTTCAACAAGGAGACGATAAAATTTTTGACCTCTGTTTGAATGTTGCCGAAAATGTTTTAAAGGAACAATGGCCGGATTTGACAGAAGGATCCAACCACTATCACGCGTCTTGGATGAAGGTATATCCCGCATGGTCGATTGATCGTGTGCCGACAAAGCGTATAGGGCAGCACTTATTCTACACTTTATAAAGGGAATATATGATATGAGTTTGTCTCTTATGAGCTTGGCGTCGGCACTGGCCGATTTAGTTCCGGGAATGACCAAGTGGTTTTCTAACGACCCCAAAAAATCAAAACATAACCATGAGATCGCCAAAAAAGTCATTGATATTGCAAAAAAAGTCACAGGATCCGGAGATGCAAATCATGCGCTGCGACTCTTAGAGTCCGACCCCGAGGCCTTATTTAATTTTCAAAGGGAAATTCAAGATATGGAGCGCGATCTTGAACGTGCTTATCTTCAAGACCGTCAAGATGCACGTTATCGAGATATGGCTTTTGTTGTGAATAAAAAATCAAACACGCGAGCCGATATTATGGTTATTGCCGCAGCCGTTGGCCTGCTTTCCTGCCTGATTTCCCTTGCTCTTTTTAGGAGTAATCTTCCGGGAGAAGCTGTCGGTATTATTTCAACTATTGCCGGTATTTTCGGTTCGTGTCTTAAGGATGCCTATTCCTTTGAATTCGGTTCTTCTCGAGGCAGCAAAGTAAAAGATCTGGCCGGTTTTATGCGAGAGTAGGATTTTTTTCCACTTTCTTTAATAGAATTTTAACCATACGAGCGGCATCCTATAGGGGTAAAGTTATTATAAGGAATGAGATCTTATGGAAGATTGGCGCCCCCCTATTTTAGAGTCCGAACGTCTTTATTTACGAGCCATTGAAGAATCAGACGATGAATCCATTTATGCATATGCTTGCAATGAGGACGTTGCAATGTTCACGTCTTGGTATGCCCATGAATCTATTGAAGATACGAGAGATTTTATTCGAAACTATATTCTGGCGGGGTATGCTAGTGGAATCCCCGAGCCTTGGGGGATTACCCTTAAGGAAAATCCGGAGATGGTTATCGGGACGGTCGGTTTGACATGGAGTTCCAAATCTAACCATATTATGCGTTTTCACTATTGTTTATCCGATACGTATTGGGGGCAAGGTATTATTCCCGAAGCGGGGCAATGTCTTCTTGATTATGCCTTCGAAATTTATAAGCCTAAACGCATTCATGCTTATTGCACGACAAAGAATAAAAGTTCTGCAAAAGCCCTTGAAAAAATAGGATTTCTTTTTGAAGGCACAACCCGAGCCGCTCTTTACAGCAAGGGAGAGTATCGAGATACCCTTAATTACGGTTTACTTGATTCTGATTGGGAAGCATACAAAGAGAAACAAGTTCAAAAAGCCGGATAATTTTTCAGTATCTTTTGTAACTGAGAAAGGAAGAAAGGGCAGAAATGCCCTTTTTTATTGAGAAATGATCGTTACATTTTCTTGAGATTTTATGAGGCGTTCAGCCAATTTAGAAGGCTCTTTTTCGATAACAATAATAGGAGAGACTCCCTTGGACCAAACGGGTAGGTCATGGGTGCTGTTACCGGCATAGATAAATTTCCCTTCTCCAAATTTCTTTACAAGGCATTTTGCTTTTTCAGCACTTCTTAAATTAATTTTTCCTTCACTGGCAATAATCGTTTCAGTAGAAAAATAGTCTTGGCACAGGGGGGCATTGGCAACTGCCTTTGCGAACTTTATATCCGTTGCACTGACAAGAAATATCTTTCTGCCGGCTTTTGCTTCTTCTTTTATGAGTTGAAGCATAGAGGGGATGATTGTCCAATCATCCGAGGTGAGAGTAATATGTTGTGCAAGTTTTTCCTTCATATAAGCATGACGTTTATAAAGAAACCAAATGCCGATTTGAAGCCATTTGAAAGGATTCCATCCGCCATATTTCAGGGCAGCCATTTGTGTCGTATCTTCTTTGATTAGCGTACCGTCTAAGTCGATACACAGGGGAATCGAGATATCGTCAGAAATCATGTTAGCTCCCTAGTTTAAGTTTCATTTTATGTTATCTTATACCAAGTCTCATAATTAAAGTCAGCAGTTTATATTCCATGGAAAATCCTTCAAAAAATATAACAGAATCAGCAACTTCTAAAACCTCCGGCCAAGGCACAGCTCGGACAAGCGGAAAGCATATCTACCTTATTGACGGGTCCGGGTTTATTTTTCGAGCGTACCATGCTTTGCCGCCGCTGACACGGGGAGACGGCACCCCGGTTGGTGCTGTTTTGGGATTTTGTAATATTATTTTAAAGCTTTTAGATGCAAACAACATCGATAATATGGCAGTGGTTTTTGATAGTGCTCGAGGAAATTATCGTCATGATATTTATCCCGATTACAAAGCCAACCGCTCGGAAACGCCCGAAGATTTAATCCCGCAATTTCCTTTGTTTCGAGAAGCTTGCGAGGCTTTTAATTTGCCTCAAATAGAGCTTCTTGGATATGAGGCAGACGACATTATCGCTACCTATGCAAAACAAGCCGTAGAACAAGGAAATGACGTTACTATTGTCAGTTCCGATAAGGACTTAATGCAACTTGTCAATGACAAAGTTCGCCTCATGGATCCGATGAAAAATACCTTTATCGGGTATGACGAGGTGAAGACGAAATTCGGCGTGCATCCTGATAAAGTTGTTGATATTCAGGCTCTTGCAGGAGATGCCTCGGATAATATTCCCGGAGTTCCCGGTATCGGCGTTAAAACGGCAGCCCTTTTGATTAATGAATTTGGTGACCTTGATAGGCTTTTAGAGCTGGCTCATACCGTCAAACAACCCAAGCGTCGGGAAAGTTTAATTAAGTATGCCGATGATGCGCGAATGTCAAGGGAGCTGGTAACGTTGGCAACGGATGCGCCCTTGGAATTGCGTTTGCAGGATTTGGTTTTGCATCAACCCGACTCGGAAAAACTCCATAAGTTTTTAATTGAACAAGGTTTTAATACCCTTATTGGGCGCCTCTTAAAACGTGGCCTTATTCGGCCTCCGGCAGGGGAAAAAGTGCCTTCTCAAACAGAAACTTCTTTGATTGCCTATCTCCAAAAAGCGCCTCAAGACTATACCTTAATTCAAGATTTAGAAACATTGAAACGATGGATTTTTCAAGCTAGGGATGCAGGTATCGTAGCCTTTGATACGGAGACAACGGCCTTAAATCCGACAAAAGCCGATTTGGTTGGTTTTTCCTTAAGTTACGAAATCGGTAAGGCCTGTTATGTTCCGTTGGCTCATCGGCGTGATAGAGAAACTCCCTGCGAAGGACAAGTCGACCTCCAAGAGGTGCTCGGCCTTTTAAAGGATTTATTGCAAAATCCGGCGGTAAAAGTTGTGGGGCAAAACCTCAAATATGATATGCGAATTATGTTGAATTACGGCATCGAGATTGCCTCTTATGAAGACACTATGGTTATGTCCTATTGCTGTGACGGCGTTACCCGCGGCCACGGATTGGACGAGTTGGCTTTGACTTATTTTGATCATGAGATGTTGAAATTTAAAGACCTTATGGAGGAGATTAAGAAAGAGAGCGCTTCTAAGGATGTGAATTTTTCTAATGTTGAATTGAGTAAAGCAACAGCCTATGCCGCTGAAGATGCCGATTATACTTTTCGGTTGTTCCACCTTTTGCGTCAGCGTCTTTTAGAGAAAAAAGCCCATACTGTTTATTACACCGTGGATTTACCCATGGTTAAAGTTTTAGCTCTTATGGAGCATAAGGGCGTCTTGGTTGATCCTCGGATTTTAAGCAAGATGAGTACCGATTTTGCACAACATATTGAGCGTTTATCCTGCGAAATTTATACGCTTGCGGGTCGTGAATTTAACATTGCCTCCCCCAAACAGTTGGGGGAAGTTCTCTTTGATGAGATGGGACTCACCGGCGGTAAAAAAAGCAAAACGGGCGCCTTCTCCACGGGCGTTGATGTCTTGGATAAGTTAGCCGAGGAAGGACATGGAATAGCAGAAAAAGTTCTTGAATGGCGCCATTATTCAAAGCTGAAAAGTACCTATTGTGATGCTTTACCCCATGAAATTTCCACAGAATCAGGGCGAGTTCATACCACTTACGGGTTGACGGTAACCTCAACGGGACGCTTATCGTCTTCTGATCCGAACTTGCAAAATATCCCCATCCGAACAGAAGAAGGTCGGCAAATTCGTCAAGCCTTCACGGCACAAAAGGGGTACAAACTTGTGTCCTTGGATTACTCGCAAATTGAGCTGCGGCTATTGGCGCATATGGCAGATATGGACTCCCTTAAAAAAGCTTTTAAAGAGGGACGAGATATTCATGCAGCCACGGCTTCTGATATTTTTTCTATCCCTTTGGATGAGGTTACTTCAGAGGTGAGGCGTTCTGCAAAAGCAATTAATTTTGGAATTATTTACGGCATTAGCGCCTTTGGTTTAGCGCGCCAACTGAACATATCTCGCCAAGAAGCGGCAAAACATATCGAGACATATTACGAGCGCTATCCCGGGATTCGCCGCTATATGGAAAAGCAAAAAAATATCGCCCGAGAACAAGGTTATATTGAAACCATTTTGGGACGTCATTGTTATATCAAAGGCCTTCATGATACAAACCCTATGCGTCGTGCTTTTGCCGAACGTCAGGCAACTAACGCTCCGCTTCAAGGGTCTTCGGCGGATATTATTAAGCGGGCGATGAACGGTCTTTCAGGTCTTTTAGCCCCTTATAATGCATCTGAAAAAGAGAGTTCTTTTGAAGAGGTTTTTCCTCAGTATAGAGGGGATGCGGTGACAAAAGAATCTGCTAAAAGTATTCCTCAACTTGATTTTTTTGATCTTCCCGAAGGCGTTAGTTTAGGAATGCCGAAAGAAGAAAAAAAGACTCTTCGAGAGCCCGGAACCATTACTTTGACTCAATCTACGTGTCCTATTGTCGGTCCTTACGGGTGCAATCAAAAGAGCCTTACCGGAGAAGCTGCAGGGCTTTTATTGCAAGTGCACGACGAACTGATTTTTGAAATTAAGGAAGAATTGGTTGAGGAGCTTTCTCCTAAAATTCAACACCTTATGGAAAAAGTTATTTATCTTAATGTGCCGTTAGTTGTTGATGTCGTGATAGGAAATAATTGGGACGAGGCGCATTAGAGTTCGCCTTGATATCCTTTTCAATAACTATGTATTACATGTGCTTTAGGCTTTTGCGAAGATAATCATAGCCCGTAATAAGGGTCAAGATGCCTGCAAGCCAAAAGCAATACAGGCCGACGGTTTCAAAGGGGAAAACGGGCAGGGCATCGCCTACAATTAAAAAGCCGATACCAAACATTTGAACGGTTGTTTTCCACTTTGATAAGCGCGTGACAGGAAGGGAAATATTCAAAGTAGAGAGGTGTTCTCTTAATCCTGAAACTAAAATTTCACGACATAAAATAATCACCGCCGGAATCAGCGTTAGTCCGTTAATGCGATTAAATCCGGCGAGCATAATTAAAGCGGCTGCGATAATAAGCTTATCGGCTAAGGGATCCAGAAAACGCCCGACGTCACTTTCTTGTTGGGTGGCTCTGGCGACAACGCCGTCAAAATAATCAGTGAGGCAGGCAATTAAAAACAGAATAGAAGCCGTTATAAAACTAAAGGGAGCCTCAATATAAAAAAGCCCGATTAAAACGGGAATAAGCGCAATACGTATTAAGGTAAGGATGTTGGCGATGTTTTTAATTTTAAACACTGTAGTTCCTGTTTTTTAACGTGAAGGGAAACCCTATTGATAATAGCTAAGTTTAACTGGAATGAAGAGAAAGATAAACCTTTTTTGCAAGGTTTTTGCTAATACCTTCAACATTTTGTATGTCTTCGATACTTGCTGATTTGACGGCTACTGCTGATCCAAAGTGTTGCAACAACGCACGTTTGCGCGCAGCGCCGATTCCGGAAATAGTGTCTAAAAGAGACTTTTGCAAACCCTTCGTGCGCTTTGCGCGGTGAAAGGTGACGGCAAATCGGTGTGCTTCATCTCGCAGGCGTTGCAAGTAATGAAGAGTCTCAAGGTGTTGGCTCAGTTTGAACCCTTGAGGTGATTTTTTTGTAAAAAAAGTTTCTTTTCCGGCGTTACGATCCGGTCCTTTGGCAATAGCGAGGAGGGGGATATCGATATTAAAGTCATCGAAGACTTTTTGAGCTGCACTTAATTGGCCTTTACCGCCGTCAATGATAACAAGATCCGGGAAGGGGGATCGTTCTTTATCTTTTGTAAGGGAGCCTTGAAAACGCCGTTTTAGAACCTCTGCCATCATGCCAAAGTCATCCCCGGGCGTTATTTCTGCGGATTTAATAGTAAATTTTCGATAGTGCTTTTTCTCAAACCCCTGCATTCCCGAAACAATCATAGAGCCAATGGCATTTGTGCCTTGAATATGGCTGTTATCATAGACTTCGATGCGTTTGAGTGGGCGGGAAAGGTCAAGGATGTCCGATAGGTTTTCAAGATACTCTTGTTCTTTTTTCTTAGAAATGAGTTGCCGTTGCAAAGACTCGACGGCATTTTTAAAGGCTGTTTCAAGAACAGTTCTTTTCGTTCCTCTTTGAGGGGCGGCAAGGGTGATTTTGTGAGGTTGGTTTTGCTGAAGGGCCTTTTGTAAAAGCGGATCCTCTAGGGAAAAATTTGTAAAAATATAAGGCGGAATTTCTTTTCCTGCATAAAACTGGAGGAGAAAAGCTTCAAAAATATCTTCCTTTGATTCTTCGACGGTTCCTTGGAGAAAAAAGCTATGCGTACCGTAATTACTGCCGTTTCGGTAGAAGAATCCTTGAATGCACGTCTGTTCGTTGAGTGTTGCCAGAGCAAAAAAATCAGCATTTTTAAGATCTGTGATATTGACCGTTTGATGGGATTGCAGTTTTGTAAGAGCTTTTATTTGATCCCGAATCAGGGCTGCGCGTTCATAGTTGTGCCGAGCACTTTCTTTTAACATAGAGGCTGTTAAACTTTTTTGAACCTTTTGTGTTTTACCCGTAAGAATGGTTTTGACTTGTGAAACAGACTGTTGATAGGCTGTTTCGGCGATTTTAGAAACGCAAGGGGCGCTGCACCGTTTAATGTGGTATTGCAGGCACGGTCGTGTTCGAGCCTTGAAATAAGAGTCGGTACAAGATCGTATTTTAAAGGTTTTTTGGAGGGTGATAATCACGTCATCAATGGCTCCGGATGAAACAAAGGGACCAAAAAAATCCCCTCCTTCTTTGCGATCTCCCCTGTATTTTGAGAGTCGTGGCCAAGGATGATCAGAGAGATGAATGTAGGCAAAAAATTTATCGTCTTTGAGACGCATATTATAAGGGGGATCGTATTGCTTTATAAGGTTAGCTTCCAGTAATAAAGCTTCAACTTCCGAAGGTGTGATAACAAACTCCATGCGAGCGGTTTCGGAAATCATTCGTTGAAGGCGAAGGGGAAGTTTATCGGGAAGGGTGTAATTATTTACTCGTTTTTTTAAGCTGAGGGCTTTCCCGACATAGAGTACTTTTTGTTTTGAATTAAGCATTCGATAAACCCCCGGTTTATCGGGCAGGGTTTTGATATAGCTTTTAATGGCTTGAACACCGGTCTCTAAAAGAGAAGAGGAATTTATTTTCATCATGGCGTATTGTAACAGGAAAGTTTTACGGAAGGAAACTTAGGCTGCGCTTTGTCCCTTGCTTTTTTTGTTGCCGTTATATTCATCGGCACTATTTTGGCGTGTATTGCGAGGGAGAACAAGGGTAAATTTTGTGCCGACACCGGTCTTACTCGTGACGATGATTTTACCGCCTAGAATTTCAGAGAATTTTTTCGTAATGGTAAGGCCGAGTCCCGTACCGCCGAAATTACGCGTGGTTGAGCTATCGGCTTGGGAAAAAGGTTGGAAAAGTTTCGCCATTTGCTCATCTGTAATGCCGATTCCCGAATCGGAAATAACAAAGGAAACAAATTCTCTGTTGCCTTTTGAAGAGGCTTTAACATCAATGGTGACCGTTCCGTCTTTTGTGAATTTACAGGCATTGCTGAGAAGGTTAAAAAGCATCTGACGTAGTTTTGTAAGGTCAGAGTACATTTCTCCAATATCATCGGGAAGGTTAAGGATGACTTTATTGTTATTCTTTTTAGCAGCGGGATAGATAATATCCAATATTGCTTTTGAAATCTCTTTGATGTCAAAGGTTTCAAGGTGAACCGTCATTTTTCCGGCCTCGAGCTTTGAAACATCCAAGATATCATTAATGATAGATAAAAGGTGGCGACCCGAGTTGTTAATTTTTGTAAGATCTCCCACAATCATGTCATCTTCATTTTCTTGGGCATCTTCTAAAAGCATATCGCTATAGCCGATAATAGCATTAAGCGGCGTTCTAAGTTCATGGCTCATCGTGGCAAGGAAGGTTGATTTTGTTTGATTGGCAGCTTCTGCCGCTTTAACGGCTTCGGAAAGTTGCTTTTCCCGACGGGCTTCATTAGACATATCTTTTGCAAAGACGTAAAAACCTGTCATTTTCTTTGTAAGATCATCAGAATAGGCAGGTACAATCACAAGAGAAAGGTAAATGGTCTTTCCCTCCAAGGTGCAGGCTTCAACATTTAAAAGAGCACGATCTTTATCTTCAAAACCGTTGGCAATAAGAGCTCTGAGCTTTTCTTGATCACGGGAACTTAGAAGTTCAAAAAAACTTTTATATTGTAGTTCTTGAGCATTAGCATCCATAATGTCGCTATAGGCTTCATTAATACGTAAGTGGAACCCGTTTTCATTGATAAAGGCAACACCGTTAACGGCACTTTCAAGGGCATTAACAAGGTTGCGATACTCGGATTCTTTTTCTTTTTGGGCGGTAACATCAAAGAAATAGCCCATAAGATGCAGTTCTTGGGTATGGGGTAGACGGACAACTTTTGCTCGCTCATGCATCCAACGAATACTTCCGTTCTTATGAATCAGACGATAATCTAAAAAGTATTCGTGGTTGGGGTGCGGCTTAAGGCCGATGGTTTTTTCAACTTTCAAGATATCATCAGGATGGATAATTTCGATATAACGACGGGTATTATTAAGGAATTCAACGGGGTCGTAACCGGTAATTTCTTGAAATTGCTCACTCAAATAATCCATTCGCCAATTGCGTTTGGGGGTACAACTAAAAATAACGCCGGGGGCATTTTGAATGAGTGTGCGGTATTTTTGCTCTTGGTGAAAAAGATTAGTTGTCATTCGGTTTGCAAGATCAAGTGCCCGCTGGCGCATCGTTAGAACGGACCAGAAAAAAGCCGTAACCAACAGACTTATAATGAAAGCAATAAGTAAGACGGTGATAACAGAGCCCGGAAGGGTAAGCCTTCCTCCGTAAAGTGTGAGCCCCGGATAGTAATATCCCGTATGAATTTGAAAGGTTAATCCTGAAATTGTTTTGTGGAATGTTTGATTAAAAACGGTCAGCTTTTGAGATGATCGAGGCGTTATCGGAAAGTCTATGGGGTTTTCTTGATTAAGGGTAAGGGTTACCCGCAGCTTTTTAAAATCGGGGTTTGATTTTAAGACGTTTTGGAAAAGTTCCCGAATATAAATAGGCGTTGCTACCCATCCGTAAAAATTTTGTCGCCTTGAAAGAGGGGTATCTATCGGCATATTTGCATGATAAATAGGGGCATAAATAACAAAAACAGGTTTGAATTTCTCTTGGTCTTCTCCGTTTAGGTGTTTTACGGAGATCATTTTTGTTTTATTTTCATCTCGGGAATAATCTAACGCTTGGCGGGTAGATTTATATTGTCGAACATTCAAACCTTCCCCTGATTTGGAAACCCTAGAGGCAGCATATTGAATGATTCCTAACTCATCAAGGGTATAGTCTGCAGGAGAGATTACTTTTAAATTTCGAGAATTTTGTTTCCGGTCTTGTTCTAAAAAGGCTGCAATATCTTTTTTATAAACAGGTTTAATAACAGCAATGCTATGAATTCCGGGATAGCGCTTCGGGTATAAAATTTGCTGCGCATAGGGTGTCCATTGATTTAAAGTCATATCCGGAGACATTGAAAAAACGGCTTTTATACCATGAAGCATTGCAAAATAGCGATAAAAGGCGTTATCTAGTTGTGCATTGAAATTTGAGACCAACTGTTGGTTATAGTGACGCTCAAATTCATTATCTTTATAAACATGGTATGTAACGGTAAAAAGTGTAGTAATAAAACAGCTATATAAAACGCGACTTACATATTTTGAAATTTTAACATGGGAGTTGATATTCTCCGCATTCATTTTCTTTTCCAATTGGGTAAAGGTGTGGGAAAAGCGTTTGAATAGCTTTTGAATAACGGATGTTTCAATACTTTCTGTTGTTTCGCCTTTACCCAATGCAGAAAATCCCGGCTTTTTTTTGTTAACCTTCACCATATTATGATGGAAATGGTATATTTTATCTTAACAGAATTGGTAAAATTTTATAAATTAGCTGCTATAATAAAGTTTAAATTCTGCAGGACTCGGGCATTGGCTGACATAGTCAATTTCCTGCCTCTTGAGTTGTATATAGCTTTCAATTTGGTCTTTTGTAAAAACATTACCTTGGGTTAAAAAATCCGAGTCTTCTTTCAGAGATTCCATAGCTTGGTGCAAATTAGAGGACATTAAGAAATCTCCCTCAAGTTGTGAAATGTCTTTTTCATATAGGTTTTCTTCTAAGGCCTCCCCGGGGTCGATTTTATTTTTAATGCCGTCAATACCGGCCATTAACATAGCCGAAAGACAGAGGTAGGGGTTGGCTGTGGGGTCGGGAAAGCGCACTTCGATCCGTTTTGCTTTTTGGTTTGCGCTATAAGGAATTCGGATAGCTGCAGAACGGTTCCGAGCAGAATAAGCTCTATAAACAGGTGCTTCATATCCCGGGACAAGACGCTTATAACTGTTTGTTGTCGGATTGGTAAAGGCATTCAGAGCCCGAGCATGTTTTAAAATACCGCCTATATAATACAATGCCGTTTGGGAAAGATCATTATATCGGTCTCCGAGGAAGAGGGGGGTGTCTCCGTCCCAGAGGGATTGGTGAACATGCATTCCGGAGCCGTTGTCTCCTGAAACCGGTTTCGGCATAAAAGTTGCTGTTTTATCATGTTGATGGCAAATGTTGAGAATACCGTATTTAAAAAGTTGCAGGTTATCTGCTGTTGTCAAAAGGGTTGAGTAATCAAAGCCGAGTTCATGTTGGGCTGAGGCCACTTCATGGTGATGTTTGATGACGCCCATGCCCAAGTCTTTGAGAACGAGAAGCATGTCGGAACGCAAATCACTCAAGCGATCAACGGGGGCAACAGGGGCATACCCCGCTCCTTTATTAGGTCGATGGGAAAGGCCGTCGGTCAGCAGGTCGTGATTATTGAAAAAAGGGTTGGTTGGCGACGCGCATTCTTCAGAATGAAGGTTATAAAAGGCGTAGTTTTCATTAACATCGTAATTAACCCGATCGAAGACAAAAAATTCAGGCTCGGGTCCAAAATAGGCAGTTGTTCCAAGTCCTGATTCCACAAGGTATGCTTCTGCTTTTCCGGCAACGGTGCGAGGATCACGCTCGTAGCCTTTTTGTGTTGCGGGATCAAGAATATTACAGAAAACAATGAGTGTCGGATTCTTAGCAAAAGGGTCTGTCACAATGCGGCTTAGGTCGGGAATCATGATCATATCGGAGTCGTGAATAGGTTTCCAACCTGCAATGGAAGAGCCGTCAAAAGCAATGCCGTTTTCGAAAATATCGTTGCTCAATCCGTCAATATGAAAAGTCATGTGGTGCCAGACCCCCCGAGGGTCTGTAAAGCGGAAATCCACATCAATGATGCCTTGATCTTTAATTTGTTTGAAAAGGGCTTCGATTTGTCGGGAAGTTGGCTTGCGGATCATGATACTTAAGGCTCACTCTTTTTATTTTACAGTGAAATTTTAGGTTAGGAATTACCCTTTGAATAGAGGGGGAATTGTAACAAGATATTACAGAAGGACGTATAAAGCCTAAAGGCACTCTCTTTAAAGTGCGAAGAGGCCTCTTTTTCAATAGTCGCTTTCAACGATGCCAAAGGCATAATCTCGTAAGATAGGATAAAAGGAAGCTCGTTCCTCGCGTTTTTTCATGCAATATTCTTTAAAGTAGAGCATGAGTTTTTTTTCACGGTATGAAAATGCGCTTTCATCGGGAGGTTGACTTGAAAAAATTAAATGAATGCCGACGGCTCTTGTTTCATCTTCGGTGATGCCTTCTATAAGAGAGCCGAGCGCCTCGGCAAATCCCGGTTCAAGGTGAAAACGTCCTGTGAAAAACAGAGCTTTGCTAACAGGAACAAAGGAGGGGGGATTTTCTAAAGGGACATGGGCACATATAGGGCCGACACGATTAAGCGAAGAGGGGATATCCGAGAGGCTTAATTTTTCCGGGTCGGGTGTTTCGGTAAGGGTATTTCTTAATATCTCAAGGCACGTAGAGGATTTTGGGAGAGTGATTTGGGGAAGTTCTTTTCCCTCTAAGGCTTTAAGGTATTCGACAAAGCTTGAAATCATGAGTGTTGAATATTTTTTTCCTTGGTGTTTCTTGAAGATATAATAATTAATATGAGGCGTTGCCGGTTCTGTTGTTTTATGGGGCTCTACGGAAATCACCCCAAGAAAGTTGTTTTTACCGTCAAAAAATGAGTGGACGAATTCACCAAAAAATAAACCTTCCCCTTCCTCCTCCTCTTCCGGGGTTCTAAGGGCAACAGGGTGAAGAAGTTTGTAAGAAGCACACAAAGCAAAAGTACAATCTGTTGTTAAACGCTCTATAGGAGCCGTAAACCAGTCGGCAATATTATAATAAGGACCTTCTTGGGTTTTTGTTTCAGCATTAAAAACAAGGTATTCGTCAGGGGTAGCGGATCTCAAATAATGTCCGTCTTCACCACATGGAATGTGAGGGCAGAGCGCCTGCATCAAGACTGTCAAATTTTCTCGAATGTCTTCCGAGATAGAAAAAGCCTCTTTGTTATTTGAGGCAAAGCTGCTTTCGACAGTACAGAAAAAGAGTGTGAAAAAAAGGACGCCGAAGCGCTTTGTAGCTGACATGATATTCTCCCTGTTTAGTTTAATCTTACAAGTTAACGCAGTTCGGCACAAACATAAGTCGGCCTTAAAATCGAATCTTTCAAAAAGGCCAGAGCCTTTTTTTCTAAGGATTCTTGATCGCTATGGTGGGCATCAAGGCCGCTGAGAACTAAAATAGAGTCAATGCCAAAATCGAAGGCACCTTTAATATCTGTTCGCAAAGAATCTCCAATGGCCAGGGTGCGTTTTTTATCGGGGGTCGGAAATTTTTGCAAGGTGCTTTTATAAACGGAGTCAAAGGGTTTGCCGTGATAATGGACGAGGCCGCCCAAAGATTCATAATATTGGGCTAAGGTTCCGGCACATTGGTGAACTTGGTCACCTAAAATAACACCAAGATCCGGATTTACACAAACCATAGGTAGTTTCTTTTCAACAGCCTCCTTCAGGAGAGCCTCGTAGTCAGCGCTCGTTTGATTATCGCCCCGAGGAGGCTGTAGGTTTAAAATAAAAGAGGCATCGTTGAGGTCTCCGACCCTTTCCAGACGGCAATCTTCAAGCATATGGGTATGGCCGGGCATTAAAAAAGCGTAGCACTTGTTAGTTAATCCTTGGTAACGGTTACTTCCTCGAGTGCTTAAGTGTTCGTAAGCATCTTCGCCCGATGTGTGAATGTTACGGTAAAGGTCGGGTGTGACGCCAAAGTGTTCTAAATCTCGTGCAAGATCATGGGCGCGCCGAGGAGCATTAGACAAAAAAATCACATGTTTGTTGAGATCTTTAATTTCTTGCAGGGTTTCCAAAACATGGGGAAAAACAGTATGGCCGTTGTGCACAACACCCCATACATCTACGACAAAATTATCATAGGAATCAATAACATCATGGAGAGATTTAATATACATGGGGCGGCCTTTTATAAAATATATCTCTAACATATTTCCATAACTTATCTAAAGCAACGGTAAAAAACAAACAACCCGGAGGAATCTACGGAGGAGAGGAATCCTAAGGGGAGTCTTTTAACTTGGTATGTTCTTTGCATATTTTTTTTACTCCCTTTCAGAATAGAGGAGAGGGAAAATAAACGGTATACCAAAGGAGAGTTTTCACCTATTTTTGAAGGAATGTGAATGGTGTTTTAACAATAGTGACTCCAAGAGCAGCTAAACCAACTAAGCAAAGAGGTTAGAGAGAACTTAACTTAGTGATCTAAGACAGCCCCAATTAAAAACAAGGAATAAAAAAACAATGCCGAATATTACTGTAAGTCTAAGAAAAATAATAAATTTTGCATCTGTAGGTGCTCTTTGCCTGGCGACTTTTGCTGGCAATCATGCCCGCTGTTCTTCTTTTGAGGAATTTGGTATCTCTGACGGAACGAATTCACTTGAACTTATTAATGCGGCTTCTTCCAGGGGTACTTTTAGACCTACAACACAAATTGACGTACAAGTTTGCTTGCCGGCCGATGCAGACACCGGTCATACATATGAGGTGAATACGTCGGTCACCGATTCTCTTGCCAGCAGACACCATCTTCTTTTGACTTATGCAAAAACCCTTACTCCTTTGGAGTGGGATATAACCCTTACGGCAGGTGATGCGGTTCCGGGCGGCATACGTCAAACAAGTGGTGCCAATAAGGGGCGTGCCTACTCTAACGTGACTATCCAATTTGCTGCTGACGGTCTCCTGTTAAGCTATAATGGTGTCCCTGAAGAGACCATCCCTCCGACTGTCTGTATTGATTGGGCAACAACCTCTGTGAATAAGAGCGCTTTTGCCCTTAATTTCGGCGCTGCCGGTACTCCTGATGCAATGCGCATCACGGATACTCCGGGGATGGGCATTCTCGGCAAAACGGAGAAGAATTCTGACGACAGTCGCTTGCCTTGTGAAACCGAGAGTTTTGCTTTTCTCAACGTTGGTTCCTAAGGTGTTTTTCCTAATGCTTATAGAATAAAAACCTATAAAATTGCAGTTGCAGATTTTCCGGAACTCGGTTCTCTTAAGTAGTCTGGAAAAGTAATTTTTAAAAAGGCTTTTAAAACCCACGATGTCTGTTTCGTGGGTTTTTTTTTGATGTCTTGAAAATGCTGATTGCTTATTCTATAAAGTGCCGACCATTTTTTCCGGTATAACCCATTCATCAAATTCTTGAGCTGTGACAAGACCGAGTTTTAAAGCAGCTTCTTTTAAGGTGCTCCCGTCGGCAAAGGCTGTTTTTGCAATTTTTCCTGCATTATCATAACCGATATGGGGATTAAGAGCTGTGACAAGCATGAGGGATTCATTGAGCAAGCGACCGATACGACCCTTATTGGCTTCGATACCCGCAACACAGTTGTCCGCAAAACTTTGAGCAGAATCTGTTAAGAGGCGAACGGACTGTAGAACGCTATAGATCATGACAGGCTTAAAAACATTAAGTTCGTAATGGCCGTTTGAGCCTGCAATGGTGGTCGTAACATGATTCCCCATGACTTGGGCGCAGACCATGGTCATGGCTTCACACTGGGTGGGATTTACCTTGCCGGGCATAATAGAAGATCCCGGTTCATTGGCGGGCAGGTGAAGTTCACCGATGCCGCAACGGGGACCGGAACCCAATAAGCGAATATCATTGGCAATTTTCATACAAGAGGTTGCCAATACATTAAGAGCGCCTGAAGTCTCAACCAGCGCATCATGGGCGGCAAGAGCTTCAAATTTATTAGGAGCCGTAATAAAAGGCAAACCGGTTTGCCCTGCAACTTCTGCTGCGAATTTTTGGGCAAAATCTTTGTGGGTATTGAGGCCGCTCCCGACGGCAGTGCCGCCTTGGGCTAATTGATAGAGGTTGGGGAGAGTCGCTTTGATGCGCTCGATCCCTTGGCGTATTTGTGTCGCATAGCTGCTAAAAACATTACCGAGGGTGAGGGGGGTTGCGTCTTGAAGGTGTGTGCGGCCGATTTTAACGATATCTTTAAAATCATATTGTTTTTTTTCAAGGGTTTTCAAGAGATGCTGTAAGGCCGGAATCAGCTTTTGATTGATTTCGCAAGCAGTCGCAATATGCATCACCGTCGGAAAAGTATCGTTGGACGATTGGCCTCGGTTGACGTGATCGTTGGGATGTACGGGCGTTTTAGAACCTCGTTGTCCTCCGGCGATTTCAATGGCACGGTTGGAAATGACTTCATTGGCATTCATGTTACTTTGCGTGCCCGAACCGGTTTGCCAAACGACTAAAGGAAATTGGGAATCTAATTTTCCGTCAACAACCTCTTGGGCTGCTTGGATAATCAGGTCGGCAACATCTTCTTCAATCATTTTGAGGGCTTTGTTGACAACGGCAGCAGCGCGCTTTTGAATGCCCAGAGCGCGAATAACAGGAGTCGGCATAGTTTCCGTGCCGATTTTAAAGTTCAGAAGAGAACGCTGTGTTTGGGCGCCCCAGTAAACATTGTCGGCGACATCGATGGTGCCGAGGGAGTCGGATTCTGCGCGTTTTGCTACTGTCATTTTTGTTTTCTCTTTTTTTATTATCGGATTAAGTCTAGTCTAACCCTATGAAAATATCCTGTCCAGAAGATCCTATGTTCCGTGCCCTTGAGGCCGCCTTTCAGGCAGGCGGAAATGGAGATGTGCCTGTGGGAGCCGTCATCGTTAAAGACGGAAAAATCATCGCAACGGCCTCAAATCGGGTGGAGCGTGATACGGATCCGACAGCCCATGCCGAACTTCTTGCTATTCGTCAAGCGTCTAAAGCTCTCGGGGATGTGCGTCTCGTAGACTGTGATCTTTATGTAACACTTGAGCCTTGTGCCATGTGTGCTCAGGCTCTTGCCCATGCGCGCGTTCGGCGCCTCTATTTTGGGGCTTATGACCCCAAGGGGGGTGGGGTTGAGCATGGTGCAAAAATTTTTGATCATTCTACTTGTCACCATAAACCCGAGGTCTACGGGGGGATTGAGGAAGAAAAATGCACGGTTTTATTAAAAACCTTCTTTCAAAAATTACGATAATCCGATAAGTTTCAGAACACGAATTTTAATGACAAGTGAGCATTTATGTCTATTTTAGTTGCAATTGACGGCCCTTCGGGAGCAGGGAAAGGGTTTTTATCCCAAGCTCTTTGTAAAAAATATGGTTTTGCATTCCTTGATACGGGACTTTTATTCCGCGCAACGGCTCTTAAATCAACTTTGAAGAGCGTTGCAGTGGATGACGAAAACGGCCTTATTGAGGTTGTAAAAAGCCTTGAACCCTCGGATTTTGAGCCCGTTAATGAATTGCGTTCGGAAATTAACGGTCAAGTCGCTTCGAAAATTGCAGTACTTCCCAAGGTTCGTGCCGCCCTTGTTTCTTACATGAGGGAATTTGCCGAAAAGCACTTGAAACAAGGGGCCGGGGCTGTGTTAGACGGCCGAGATATCGGAACCATTGTATATCCTCAAGCCGACCTTAAATTTTTCATGACGGCAACCCCTGAAGAACGCGCAAAACGGCGTTTAAAAGAGTTGCAAAGTAGAGGTATACCCGTTATATTCGAAGAAGTTTTGCAGGAAATGATCCAACGGGATCGTCGTGATCGTGAGCGTCAAGATTCCCCCCTTGTTGCGGCGGAAGATGCCATTCTCATCGATACCTCGGACATGAGTCCTGCTGACGTTGTCGCACTTGCCGCCAAGGCAATCGACAAAGCCCTTGCCTGACCTTAGTCGCCGGTAGATTTTTTCTAAGATTTGCTGTCGGAACCCCTAAGACTTGCTCGGGTATCTCCTATGACTTAAGGAAAATTAAATATTATGACTGCACAGAATAAAAAAACTGAAGAAAATATATCTATGGAAAGCTTTGAAGCTCTCCTTAATGAAACACCTCTTGCTTCTATGGATCTTGTCGGAACCGTGATTAAAGGTGTTGTTGTCAACGTTATCGGTGATAGTGCCATCGTTGACGTCGGCTTAAAATCTGAAGGCCGTGTTCCTTTAAAGGAATTCGCTTATGGCGATAAAGCGCCTGAGATTAAGAAGTTTGATGAAATCGACGTTTATATCGAGCGCATGGAAGACAAAGACGGCATGATCGGCCTCTCCCATGAAAAAGCCCGCCGTGAAGCCTCGTGGATTGATCTCGAGAAGCTCCATAAAGCCGAAGAGCAAGTTCCCGGTACGATTTTCGGTCGTGTTAAGGGCGGGTTTACCGTGGACCTTAAGGGAGCTGTTGCCTTCTTGCCCGGTAGCCAACTTGATGTACGTCCTATTAAGGATGTGACATCTTTGATGAATATCGAACAACCTTTTATGATTTTGAAAATGGATCGCTCACGCGGCAACATCGTTGTTTCACGTCGCGCAATTCTTGAAGAATCAAGAGCGGGTCTTCGTGACGAAGTTCTTGGTAAGGTTGCCGAAGGCGTTCAAATGGAAGGCGTTGTTAAAAATATCACTGACTACGGTGCATTCGTCGATCTTGGCGGTGTTGACGGTCTCTTGCATATTACGGATATGTCTTGGACACGTTTGGGGCATCCGAGTGAAATGATCCAAGTCGGTCAAAATATTAATGTTCAAGTGATTCGTTACAACCGTGACACGGGGCGTATCTCCCTCGGTATGAAACAACTTGAGAGCGATCCTTGGCAATCAGCCATCGAGAAACTCAGTGTCGGCGATAAAGTTTCCGGTAAGGTTACGAATATTACCGACTATGGGGCTTTCGTTGAAATCCAACCCGGTGTTGAAGGGTTAATCCACGTTTCTGAAATGAGCTGGACCAAAAAGAACGTTCATCCCGGTAAAATTTTATCAACCAGCCAAGAAATTGAAGCTTCTATTCTTGAAATCGACACGGCTAAGCGTCGTATTGCCTTGGGTCTAAAGCAATGTTCCGAGAATCCTTGGGCTAAAGTTGTCGATGACTTCGCACCCGGTGCGGAAATTGACGGTACCGTGCGTAATATTACGGAATTCGGTTTGTTTGTTGCTGTGAATGATGATCTTGACGGTATGGTTCATATGTCTGACCTTTCTTGGGAGAAAAACGCTGACGAAGCCATTAAGGATTATAAAGTTGGTGAAGCCATTAGGGTTAAAGTTCTTGAAATTGACGCTGAAAAAGAGCGTATTTCCCTCGGTGTTAAACAACTTGTTGCCGATCCGTTCTCCGAAGCTGTTGACGGCATCAAAAAAGGAAGCATTGTTACTTGTGAAATCACAAAGATCCTTGATGCCGGTCTTGATGTTTCCGTTGGAGACGCTAAGGGATTCATTCGTAAGGCCGATCTTGCTCGTGATCGTTCCGAACAACGTCCGGATCGTTTTGCCATTGGTGAAAAGATTGATGCGCGTGTGATGAACATCGATAAGAAAACACGTGCTATTTCTCTTTCCGTTAAGGCACGTGAAATGGCTGAAGAAAAAGAAGCAATGGCAACTTACGGGTCTGCTGATAGCGGTGCAAGCCTCGGTGATATCTTGGGTGCTGCCCTTGATAAAGCAAAGGTTTCCGATGAGGCTGCTGAAAAGCCGGCCGCTAAGAAAAAAGCACCTGCTAAAAAAGCGTCTGCAAAAGAAAAAGGCGAAGAGGAATAAATCTCTTTTATCTTTCAAGAAAAAGCTCGGCATAAGCCGAGCTTTTTTTATGTCTCCTTGTCCGTTTATGTCAGAGTCCTTAGGCTGCCGGGGCTGCCGTAGCACTTTCAGTTTCTGAAGGAATGATTCCCGGGCCGGGCAAATTCGGCCTTTCTATTAGGGGAAGCTTCTTTTCGGAAGAAGAACCCTCAGTATCTGTCCCCTCCGAGGTAGGGAGAGAAGGCGCGATGGCTTTAATGCCGATTGCTGCACCTTTGCCGCCAAGGGCATTGTCTTTTCCTGAAATCCAATCCTTTGACAGTTGGAAAAGCTCTATAGCAAAAGGAAGGTATTTTGTATTGAGTATATCAATTTCTTCCGTTGACACGATCTTACCGGGTGCCATTTTTTTAAGTTCGTCAATTTCATGTTTTTTGTCTGTTACGGCTTTTCTTGCGTCCGTCAGAGCTTTTTTTGAAGATTGACTCTCTTCTAAGAAAGCTAGATTTTTCTCAAGGGCAGAATTCTCTTCTTGCAGCTTTCTAATATCTTTTTGAAAGGCTTCTTCATTTAGGTACACGGCATGTGCTTGTGAACTTAAAACCCGTTGTTGTTTAAGGCGCAATCCGACCATAAAGTTCATGTAGTCTTGAAGTTTTTCTCCAATTTCTTGGGAAATAATGCCTTGTTCCATCAGTTCGCCAACAATGTCTATTGTATTTTGTGTTTTGATATCAAAATAAAATCCTAGGTTTGTTACAAACTGTTCGCTAAAACGGTAGAGTTCGCGTTTAATGTCGACCTTGTCTCCCAACTTCCCTGTAAGGAAGATGCTTGAAGGGTCTCCGCCACGTTTTATAATATCTTCTTTCATTGTTTCCATTGCAAGCTCGTGGCGACGAGAGACATAGCGATCAGCGTTATCTTTTGCCGTTCCGGATAAAAAGGGTTCTCTGGCCTTTATAAAAGTGTCAAAGGTTTCTTGCTCACCGTAAATATTCATCATATTGCGACCTAAAACAACAATGTTGTTGGATTCGCGGCGATCCTTTACCCCAAGAGGTTTTTCGATGAGATCCACTAAATAGCGAATACCTTCTTTTAACTGTGTATTCGAGATTCCTGCATTCTTAGGGTCGGAGCGTGCTTTCTTGTACTCATCCTCAATCATTTTCTTGCGTTTTTGACCATTGAGATAGGCATCTTCACTATCTGCTTTTTCTATGTAGTCAGGATCTGAGTGTGCCGCCAATTTCGATGGTGTTGAAATAAAGAGACGGCTTCCCCCCCAAGGGATTTTTTCGAAATCATAATTGGTTAGAGCAGAAACCATTTGTTTTCTAGCTTCTTCCGGTGTCAACTTATCATATCCAAACCTGAGGTATAACGGGGCATTGGCAGCTTCATCAAGACGCATACCGTAGCCGCCGTAGTCGGGGTGTTCCCCTAGGAAGAAAAGGCGTTGGTTTAAAGAATTCGCAATTAAAAGAAGTGTTTTCATATTTTCAGGTGTCATGGCATCGTCATTAACTAAAAAGCCAATCTCGAGATCCGTGTAGAAACCGCTTTCGCCCCGTGCAAGGGAGCCCATGGTAAAGATACTAAATCCCGGAGGTGTTTCCACACCAAGATCCTTTACAATACTGTCTATGATCTTCCCAACCCATTTAATGTTTTCGTCAGAAATGTCTTTAGTGATTTGGTTGTATTGAGGGGCTGCTTTTCGCACTTCGTAATCATATTCGTCAATGGCATTATCACGTAAGCGTTTTAAGCCATAGCGATCGGCCTCGGTTTCACTGAACCAGCGTGTTATTTCCTCACGTGACGCACCATAAACATCAGAAAGCCATTTCCCTAGAGGAGACGTGTAGAGATCGTGAGTCAATTCCTCAAAATAGGAGTGTCCTGACTTTCCCCTCATTGCTTTTTCTTGTTCTTGTGTTAATTCTATCGATTTTTGACCTGTCTTTGACGAGACTATTCCTTCATTTTCCGTATCTGCTTTTGGTGTTTCAACGGTCTTGGAAACAGTCTCTTTTTTTATGGCCTCACCCTGTTCTTTTAAAACGGATTCTCCAAAAACCTCTATACGTTCTTTCGAAAGTTTACCAACGGGTTCATGTTCTTTGGGGGCAGGAGCTTCGCTTCCTTTGTTCATGAGTTTTTGTAGATTTTCAAGACGTTCCGGCGTTATTTTTCCCCGCTCTGTCTTTTGAGTGCTTTGGGGTTCTGTAAATATCGAGTCTTCCGTTGGCATTTCAGCCAAGGCAACACTTGAAGTAATTAATGAAAAAGCTGAGGTTAAACATAAATAACGAAACATAAATACACCTTTTAAGTTATTATTCAATTTAAAATTACATTCTTTTTGTTAAAAAAATATTAATTTGATGATTTTATATTGTATTTTTTATTTTGAGAGGGGATAAGGAAGGTTCTAAAGAGTGTTAAGCCGAAGCACGGTTCAGGCGATCATTAACGGCAAGACCAATGCCGTCGTTTGAAGCAATTATAAAATAAAATAAATTATTTTCTTTATTTATTTTTTATAATGTTATATATATTTTAAATATTTTAAATATTTAGTATATGGATTTTTGTTATGTCATTTATATTTCGGTTTCTCATTTCTTTTTGTTTTTTTATAAGTCTTTCTAACGGGACTAGGATTGATGATAATGATATGTCTAAGCTTAAAGTTCTTACAAAAGTATGGGAGGAGTTAGAAGAGTATCGCGCTTGGACAGCAGCGCACTTGGAGTATTTAGACGTACATACCCGACAAGGGGAAATAGACCCGGTACGTGTTTCAGAAATTAAGACGGACATTCCACAGTCTGCTGTGGATTTCTATAGAGATTTCAACTGCCCTTCTTATTTACCTTTCTATTTCTTTCAGGTGCAAGATCGTTTTACTGATTATTGTTTTTCTGAGGGGCTTTATGCTTCCATGGAACTTTTATTTGAGCATCGAAATGAAGAAATTTCTGCAGAACTGGTCGGACGTGTCAAACAAGACATCACTGCTGTTCTTAGGGGGGCGATTAGATCTTTCTATAACTGCTGTAATTTAAAATCGGAGGATAGAGAATTTGAAAATTCTGATTTAGGATCCTTGGTGAAGAGAATGTTCGACGTTCTTTCAAGTGGTGATGTTTCTTCTTATCCTAATGTTTTTCACGGGCTAAGTGATAAGGAAGAAGCTCTTTTATCAGAGCTATATGAAGGAGAGAATAATCTCTTTTGTTCCAAGTTATTCGTAAATATCATAGTGCTTTTAGAGTCTGTTTTCCCAACTCCTAAAGGCCAAAGATCAGCCTATGAATGGTCTGCCTTAGAAAGCCTTCTATTTTCCCATGCTCGAACCTATATTAGGTCTCACAAGATGTTTAATATTCACACAAATATCAGTGAGAAATATCGTAACCTCATGTTCTCAAATTTTTTGGAGAGAGGAAAATTTAAATTCTCAGAAATGGAAGGGAATATTGGCACGTTTATTCATGAATTTTTATTAGAAAGCTATGGAGATCTCGTTTCTATAGAAAATCCCTCAAAACCTGAAGTCAAAAATCTTAAAATGAAGGCCGAAAATCAAAGTAAAGGCAAAAAGAAAGCGAGACGTAAGGCAAAAAAAAAGAACTCTCAAAAAAGAGGGAGATCACTCCATAGAGTTTCTATAGAGTCTGCATCAGCTGCGGGAGAACCTATTATAAAGAATTCGGATATTATGCCCCTTGTTGTTATAGATGCTGAAACTATTGAAAAAGTCGTTGTGGCAGAGGAAGGCAGTAAGGTAGAAGAAACTAATGTTGCCGCTGCTTTTGAAGGAGATGAAGCGCTTTCGGAGTTTCATTTTGACGAATGGTATTTTGAAGAAGTTGTATCTCGCATTATTCCGGCCTATATAAGAAATGAAGAAGATGCGGCCTTACCTTCTGTTGAATTTTCTGCTGCTACAGTTGGTAATACACTTCCGAAATTTAATTTCGGTGAGAAAGCCGAGGCATTTTATAAAGCCGTTATAGGAGCGGGTACAAGACCTGTTTCTAAGACCGATTTTGATTCTTTTTTGAAAGCCGTCAACGGTAAATATGATAGCAAACCCAAGCCGGGGTCTGCTGTTGGGTATTGGTTGCCAAATTTGTCAGATACAAGGGCGCGTAATCCTTATCTAAGGTTTACGGTTCATATTCCTCACTCCGGTTCGGAGGAATTTCCTTTGAAAACGTTGAAATACTTTCTACGAAACGCTTTTAGAACGTGTTGCCTTTCCAAAGGCGTTTCTTGATAAGAGTGTTAAGCCGAAGCACGGTTCAGGCGATCATTAACGGCAAGACCAATGCCGTCGTTTGGAATAGGCATAACGGCAATGCCCTTATATTGAGAAGAATCGAGCTCTGCTAACGCTGCAAAAAGATTGCCTGCTGCTTCTTCAAGGTTGCAAGTGAGGCTTAAGTTGATTTCCTTTCGAGCCGTAAAAGTGTGAGGGCCAAAGGACAACAGCGCTTCACCTTCATGAAGATTTTTTATATTAAGGCGTAAGGGAATAGAGGGGGCATAATGACGTTTAAGCTGCCCCGGTGCTTTGATGACGTTGCTTTCAGCTTTATCGCCAAGGGTAAGAAGAAGGGCTTTTTCAATATCATTTTTAGTTAAGAGCCCCGGGCGTAAAATAACAGGAATGTTTCCTGTCAGATCTACAATGGTTGATTCAAGGCCGACGGTGCAGGAACCTCCGTCTACGACAAGGAGATCGGGAAAAGAACGCTTAACATGTTGAGCTGTTGTCGGGCTTAAAGATTCCGACGGGTTCGCACTGGGAGCAACCAAGGGAAACTCGAGGCCTTGTAAAAGCAGTTGAGCAATCGGGTGAGCAGGCACTCGAACGGCAAGGGTATCAAGACCTGCTGTCGCGAGAAGAGAAATGCCGCAGTCTTCTTTCTTTTTAAGAATCAGGGTGAGGGGGCCGGGCCAAAAAGTCTCGGAAAGTGTTTTGGCCCACTCATTAAAATGCACATATTTTTGAGCCTCGGCGGCATTGGGAAAATGAGCAATAAGGGGATTGAAACGGGGACGCTCTTTTAAGGTATAAATCTTTGCAACAGCTTTGTCGCTCAGGGCATTGGCCGCCAGTCCGTAAACCGTTTCTGTCGGCAATCCGATAAGGTCACCGTTTCGAAGCGTTTGTTGCGCTCTCTCTAGGGCATCGGATGTGATGTGATTAATTTCTTTTTTCATTCTTGTTTTTAACGTACTCATAAGCGCAATGTCAATTTTTAAAAAGGTTTCTACTTAGTATATAACTATTTCTAAAGGCCCAATTCTTCAGTCTCAAGGGCTTGAATTTCATCGCGGAGTCGGGCAGCTTCCTCAAACTCTAGGTTTGTAGCCGCTTCTATCATTTGTTTTCTAAGCTTATCCATATGTTTTTTCCGTTCTTTTCCGCTCAGCTCGGAGGCCGCATAGCGAGGAACGGTGACATGGTCTTTTTCATAAACGCCGGTTAAAATATCACCGATAGATTTCTTAATGCTTTCCGGTGTAATGCCGTGGGTTATATTATAGGCTTGTTGTTTTTCACGACGTCGGTCGTTTTCATCCAAGGCACCTTGCATGGATTTAGTAATCTTATCCGCATATAAAATAGCGCGCCCTTCAACGTTACGAGCCGCCCGCCCGACGGTTTGAATAAGGGAGGTTTTTGAGCGCAAATAGCCTTCTTTATCTGCATCTAAAATAGCAACAAGGGCACACTCGGGAATATCAAGCCCCTCACGCAGAAGGTTAATGCCGATTAAAACATCAAAAGTTCCAAGGCGTAACTCTCGAATGATTTCAATGCGTTCTAAGGTGTCAACGTCAGAGTGAATATAAGAGGCTTTAATACCGGCTTCTGCAAAATACTCCGTTAAGGCTTCGGCCGTTTTCTTGGTTAAAGTCGTGACCAGAACCCGCTGATTCTTCTTAGCGGCCTCTAAGCATTCATGGATCAAATCATCTACTTGATGCTCTGTCGGTCGGATAAGGCAAGGCGGATCGATCAAGCCCGTGGGGCGAATGACCTGCTCGATAAAAATGCCTTGAGTTTGCTCTAACTCCCAAGGGCCGGGCGTTGCTGAAACAAAAACCGCTTGAGGACGCATGGCTTCCCACTCTTCGAACTTCAACGGGCGATTGTCCTTACAAGCCGGTAAACGGAAGCCGTAGTCCGACAGGTTACGTTTACGGGCCGCGTCGCCTTTATACATACCGTTAAGCTGGGGGACGGCAACGTGACTTTCATCAATGACAATGAGGGCATTTTTGGGAAGGTATTCAAAAAGGGTCGGGGGAGGGTCACCTGCATTGCGCCCTGTAAAATAACGGGAATAATTTTCAATACCCGGACACATTCCCGTGGCACTCATCATTTCGATATCGAAGGTTGTCCGTTGATTAATGCGTTGGGCTTCGAGAAGTTTTCCCTCAGCTTCGAATTCCGCTACGCGGGCTTTCAGATCAATTTTAATTTGCTTTAGAGCTTGTTCCATAGTGGGTTTTGGAATGACGTGGTGGCTGTTTGCGTAGAGTTTTACCTCTGTTAGATTTTGTATTTTTGCCCCTGTTAAGGGATCTATTTCATGGATTTCATCAAGGTCGTCTCCAAAGAAAGACAAACGCCATGCTCGGTTTTCAAGATGGGAAGGAAAGATTTCTATAGTGTCCCCTGAAACTCGAAAAGTGCCTCGAGAAAAGCCGATGTCATTGCGTTTATATTGAAGAGCAACCAAGTCTCGCATGAGGCCAGTCCGTTCAATTTCCCGACCCTTTTTGAGCTCAAGGATCATTTTTGCGTAGGATTCAACGTCGCCAATACCATAAATGCATGAAACACTGGCAACGATAATAACATCGGAGCGTTCTAACAAAGAACGCGTCGCGCTGTGACGCATTCGGTCAATTTGTTCGTTGATAGCGCTTTCTTTTTCGATATAAGTATCTGTTCGCGCAACGTAGGCTTCCGGTTGATAATAGTCATAGTAAGAGACAAAATACTCAACGGCGTTATTTGGAAAAAATTCTTTCATTTCCGAGTAAAGTTGTGCTGCAAGTGTTTTGTTGGGCGCTAAAATCAGGGTGGGGCGGCCTAAGTTTTCGATGACTTTAGCCATGGTAAAGGTTTTACCGGATCCCGTTACGCCAAGGAGAACCTGATTTCGTTCTCCCTCTTGAATGCCTTTTAAGAGAGCTTTGATTGCCGCCGGTTGATCGCCTGCCGGTTGAAAGTCCGAATGCACTTTAAAGGGGTTAGAGGTCATGAAAAACACCACAGCGACTAATTTGGTTTAAGTCTTTATAGTATTTTATAGGCGAGAAATTTGCCGCTGTCATAATTTTTTCCACGTCGTCGTGTTGGTCTTTACCGAACTCAAGAAAAATCTTTCCTTGGGGAGGAAGGTGTTTTTTAAGTTGAAGGCCCAAGAGGCGGTAAGCTTCAAGGCCGTCGCAAGAATCTCCGTAAAGGGCTTCTTTGGGATCAAAACTTAATTCGGGTTCAAGGGTCTTCTCATGGCTCGGGGGGATATAAGGAGGATTCGAGATGATGATATCAAATCGGCCGTTAAGGTTCTCACACCAATTGGATTGCAGGAATTTTGCGCGTGTTTCCATATTCAAGCTTATTGCATTGTGTGTTGCAACGGTCAGGGCTTTTGACGAGAAATCAACACCAATCCCTGTTGCCTTTTTATACTCGCTTAAAAGGGCTAAAAGCAAACAGCCTGTTCCCGTTCCAAGATCAAGAATTTTATAGGGTTTTGATGTATCAGGGAATTGTTCTAAAACAGCCTCAATAAGGGTTTCGCTATCGGGGCGCGGATCAAGGGTATCTTTCGTGGTTTTAAAAGAAAGGCTCCAAAATTCTTTTATTCCTAGAATTTTTGAAACAGGCTCCCTTTGTAAACGTCGTTTGACGTAACTTTCATAAAGTTTTTCCTCGGAGTCTGTTAAGACGTAATGGGGATGCAGCAGGACAAAACTTTTATCTTTTTGAAGGACATCTTCTAACAGAAGGCGCGCATCGAGGTCGGGACTTGAGACAGCTACCTTTTTAAGGGCTGTGGTCGCTGTCTTTAAAATCTCGTAAAGGCTCGGCATGAGATCTCTCTTTCCGGGCTAAGATCCGAGAGAAGCAAGTTTATCGGCTTGATCAGCTGAGGTTAGAGCCTCAATCAGCTCTATTAAGGCTTCGCCGGCAAGGACTTGATCAAGTTTATACAGGGTAAGATTAATGCGGTGATCGGTAACGCGACCTTGGGGGAAATTATAGGTGCGAATGCGTTCGGATCGATCCCCCGAACCGATTTGACTTTGGCGATCTTTGGCACGAGCAGCTTCCTTTTTTTGTCGTTCAAGGTCATAAAGACGGGCACGCAGGACTTTCATGCCTTTAGCTTTGTTTTTATGTTGGGATTTTTCATCTTGTTGCGAGACAACTAAGCCCGTCGGGATGTGGGTAATGCGAACGGCACTGTCCGTTGTGTTAACCGATTGTCCCCCGGGGCCGCTGGAGCGGAAAACATCGATGCGAAGATCTTTATCTTCAATTTGAATGTCAACTTCTTCAACTTCCGGGAGAACGGCAACGGTTGCAGCCGATGTATGGATGCGCCCGCTTGATTCCGTATCGGGAACACGCTGTACACGGTGTACGCCCGATTCAAATTTTAGTTTCGAAAAAACGCCTTTTCCGGAAATTGTGGCACTTACTTCTTTAAGGCCGCCAATGCCCGTGCTATTCATATCAAGAATTTCAACTTTCCAACCTTGGGTTTCCGCAAACCGTTGGTACATGCGTAAAAGATCGGCCGCAAATAAGGCGGCTTCATCGCCTCCCGTTCCGGCTCGGACTTCAAGGATCGCATTACGTTGATCGTCTTTATCTTTTGGCAAAAGAAGGACTTGCACTTGATGTTCAAGATTCGGAATCAGCTTTTTAAGGGTCATAACTTCGTGTTCGGCCATTTCTTTCATGTCCGCATCAGCGCCTGCTTCTTTAAGCATCTCAGTGGCTCCTTCAAGCTCGGACTCGGCTGTTTTAAGGGCTTGAATGGCTACGGCGACGGGTTCAAGTTCGGCATATTCTTTAGAAAGGCGCACAAATTCTTTAGAATCGTCCACACCGCCGGAAAGCTTTTTAGAGATCTCGGTATGTTGTTTAAGGACTTGTGTTAATGTATTTTTGAAACTGCTCACGCGCTTTTCTTTCTTAGGATGTTATGTCTTTTATATACGCGGCCAGCTTGTCAAAAGCAACCGCCTCTTCTGTACCTCGGTCTAAAATCCGAACTTGAGCTTGGTTTTGCGCTAAGTCATCGTCTCCGATAATTAAGGCCGTATGAGCATTTGCTTTTGTTGCTTTCTTAAGGCGTTTGCCGATGTTCCCCCCATAAAGGATTTCCGTCACAGTATTTTGAGCGCGCAATAGGTTGGCAATCTCAAAACTTTTGGCTTCGGCCGCGTCTCCCATGGGGAGAATAACAACGGGGCGAGGAGCGGTAAAATCTCCTTTGAGTAAGAGCGCTAAACGGTCAACGCCCGCTGCCCATCCGACACCGGATACCTCGGGGCCGCCGAGGTTTTTTACAAGGCCGTCATAGCGTCCGCCCGCAAGAACCGTTCCTTGAGCGCCTAAGTCCGTTGAGACGTACTCAAAGGCCGTATGGCAGTAATAATCAAGGCCTCGTACTAAGTAAGGATTATGGCGGTATTGAATGCCAAGGTTTTCGAGGGTTTTTAGGACTTGATCAAAAAAGCTTCGGGCTTCAACAGTTAGAGAATCTCCATAAAGAGGGGCGTCCTTGAGAAGTTTGCGATCTCCTTCATCCTTGGAATCGAGGATACGCAAAGGGTTTTGCTTAAGGCGATGTCGGCTGTCTTCCGACAGATCATTTTGATAGCGGGTGAAATAAGTTACTAATTTTTCACGGTACGCTTCTCGGCTAGCCGCATCCCCCAAGCTATTGAGTTCAAGGCTGACTTGAGCCCGTAACCCCAAGCGTTCTAAGAAATTCTCAGCAATTTGAATGGTTTCGATGTCGCCATGATAGGAATTAAGGCCAAAGATTTCGACGCCGACTTGCGTAAACTGGCGATAGCGTCCTTTTTGAGGCCGTTCATAGCGAAACATGGGCCCTGCATAAAAGAACTTTGCAGGTAAAGTTTGGGTCAAACCGTTTGAAATCAAGGCCCGAGCGACGGGGGCCGTTCCTTCCGGGCGCAGAGTCAAAGAGCTGCCGCCCCGGTCTTCAAAGGTATAGGTCTCTTTTGTTACAATATCAGAGCTTTCCCCCAAACGATAAAAGACGCCCGTCTCCTCAAATAAAGGGGTTTCAATTTCTTCACAGCCAAAAAGAGCCGAGGCTTGTTGAGCTTGAGCCGTCACATAAGACTGTCGGCGCTTTTCCTCGCCAAGAAGATCGCGCGTTCCACGAACGGGCTGTGCTTTTGATTCGCTTGACTTTAAGGCAGAAGACATGGACAAGTGGCTTTCATTAAAAAATAAGAATAAGATATTATAGGAGGTGTTTTAAAATCCCTCAATGTTATTTTATATTTTTTTAGACGCTAAATCCCCAAAAGCCCCTTGGCAAAGTCGTGGGGGTTAAAGGGACGTAGGTCGTCGATACCTTCGCCCACACCAACGGCATGGACGGGAAGAGCGTGTTTTTGAGCTAAGCTTACGAGAACACCGCCTTTGGCCGTACCGTCTAATTTTGTAAGCACAAGGCCTGTGAGGTTAACGGTTTTCTTGAAGAGTTCAACCTGTGAGTGGGCATTTTGACCTGTTGTGGCATCCAGCACGAGGACGCAAGCATGGGGCGCTTCGGGGTCAATTTTTTTGATAACACGCTCAATTTTAGAGAGTTCTTCCATAAGGTGTCCTTTATTTTGAAGACGACCTGCCGTGTCAATAATAAGGATATCGTCTCCTTTGCTCTTTGAAATCTCAAGGCCGCTGTAAACAAGACCGGCGGCATCCCCTTGTTCAGTGCCTTTAATCAAAGGTACATTGGCGCGATTCGTCCAAGTTTCCAGTTGAGCAACGGCAGCAGCGCGAAAGGTATCTCCGGCAACAACACGGACTTTGAGGCCTTGTTTTGCCCAATAATTAGAAAGCTTGCCGATTGTTGTGGTTTTGCCACCGCCATTGACGCCGACAACCATAAGGACAAAGGGATGCTTAGAAGAATCAACGGTTAATTCTTGCGCGACGGGTTCTATTTTTTTTGCGATTTCCGTGGCGAAGAACTCTTTGACGTCCTCGGGGGAAATTTCTTGGTTAAAGCGGCTTTTAGAAAGCTCGGCCGTTAAAGAACTTGCTGTTTCAACACCGATATCGGCGGTAATCAAGAGCTCTTCCAGCTCTTCTAACATGTCCTCATCCAGTTTACGTTTGGTAACGATAGCCGAAATGCCTTCCGTTAGTTTGGAAGATGATTTTTTAAGACCGTCTTTGAGCTTTGAAAACCAGCCTTTTTTTTCGTTTTTGTCGTCTGTCATGTTACTGTCTAACTTTTGATTAATTTAGCGGTTAAGCCGGTCTCATTATATCCGGTGATGACGGCTTCAACCAGCTTTGCATTAAGACTTTCACCTCTATTATCCTCTAGGGTTACGGGGGCAAAATGTTCCGTATGGCCTTTACCCTGAACTTCAACGAGTATAGAGGCTTTTGTTCCGACTCTCGAAGCAAAAAAAGCGTGTGTTTGATCTTTGCCGACTTGGCGTAATTTGGCTGCACGTTCTTTTCGAAGGGGCATGGGAACTTGAGGCATGCGGGCGGCAGGTGTGCCTTTACGGGCAGAGTAGGGGAAGATATGGAGGTACGTTAGGTTGCAATCCCGTACAAGGTTGAGAGTATTTTCAAACATCTCGTCTGTTTCCGTTGGAAAGCCTGCAATGATATCGGCGCCAAAAACGACATCGGGGCGAAGGTCTCGAACCTTTGCGCAAAAATCAAGGGCATCTTGACGTAAGTGGCGACGTTTCATGCGTTTTAAGATCATATCGTCTCCGGCTTGAAGACTGATATGCATATGGGGCATTAGGCGGGGTTCGTTTTGGATAAGTAGAAAAAGATCATTGTCGATTTCAACGGGATCGACACTGGAAAGGCGAAGGCGCTTGAGTTCGGGAACTTGAGCCAGAATACGTTTTGTCATTTGCCCAAGACTCGGGTTGCCGGGTAAATTACTGCCGTAGCCGGTAATATCAACACCCGTAAACACAACTTCTTTGCAGCCGTTTGCAACAAGCTTTTTCACTTGTAGAAGGATTTCACCCATGGGAACACTACGATTGTTGCCGCGTCCGTAGGGAATGGTGCAGAAGGTGCAGCGGTGATCGCATCCGTTTTGAATCTGGATAAAGGCGCGCACTTGATTTTCAAAACCTGAAATAAGGTGGTGCGCTGTTTCTTCAATTTCCATGATATTATTGACACGCACGGTGGCTTCTTTGTGCATAGACATCTTATCAAAGACAAAGCTTTCTCGAAGCATTTTTTCTTGATTACCGAGGACAAGGTCAACTTCAGGCATCTCTTTATACATGCCGGGATTAATTTGTGCACTGCAGCCTGTCACAATAATTTTAGCCGTAGGGTTGGCTTTTTTAGCCTTTCGGATAGATTGACGGGAAGAGCGCTCCGCCTCATTTGTCACGGCGCATGTGTTGATGATAATTGTGTTCTCGAGACCGTTGCTTTGCGCGTGATCACGCATCACTTCCGATTCATAGGTATTCAAGCGACATCCAAGTGTCACAACCTCTATGCTGCTTTTGTTTACAGAGCGGTTCTTTGAAGAGGGGGTGTTTGGGGAGTTGGTTGCGTTTGACATGAGCTCTCAAATAATCGATTGGTAAAACTGCCCTCAAAAGCATAGCCGACGGGACCTGTTATCATTACCGTTTTTTCATAAACAATGTCAAGCTTTCCGCCATCAAGAATCACCGTTGCGTGATTATCAATGAGTCCGCGGTGTGTTGCGGCAACAACGGCCGCACTGGCTCCTGTGCCACATGCCATGGTAACGCCGGTTCCTCTCTCATAGACTCGCACCCGAAGGGTTTCTCTATCGATAACTTCAACAAATTCTACGTTAGCTTGTTCGGGATAGAGTTCGTGAGCAGTTAGTTGCTTTCCTAAATTATAGACATCGATGCCCTGAACATCTCGGACAAAAAAGACCATATGGGGATTGCCCATGGAAACGGCTACAGGATCCGACAGAACCCCGCGTTGAATGGGGAGGTGCAAGGTATCGCATTCTTTTGCAAGGGGGATATCTTGCCAAGCTAAACGAGGTTCTCCCATGTTGACTTGGATTAAGTCATCGGAAAGTTTTGTCGTGGTGAGGAGCCCTGAGACGGTTTCAACGGTACAAGAAGGTCGTTTGAATTCGTCGGATAACAAAGAGCCAAGGCAGCGTGTCGCATTACCGCAAGCGCCGGCTTCTTTGCCGTCGGGGTTATAAATGCGCATAAAAACGTCCGCCCTAGGATGAAAAGAAGGTTCAAGCACGATCAACTGGTCACAACCGATACCGAAACGACGATTTGCCAGAAGTTGAATTTTCTCCGGTGTTAATGAAAACTCTTCTTCGCGATGATCCAAGATCACAAAGTCATTTCCAAGGCCGTGCATTTTTACAAAAGGATGTTTCATTAGAGTCACTAAAGCTTAACCGTCTATCTGTAATTTTTAGCATTTTTTTTTACCCTATACACCTCTCTTTTTTTCCTCTAGCGTGTTTTTGTCATTCATACGGAGGTTGTCATCATGAAAAAACGCTCTTTATCTTTCGGTCTTGTCACCGGCGCTCTGCTAGCCGTCCCGATGACCGGAACAGCAAGTTTGCCCCATGCTGCTATGGCCGAGCCCTTCATAGAGCTGGAAGCCATGAAACTATTTTGCACAGTCAGGGTTGACTTATCGCAATCAAATATTCAAATTGCCCGGGAGATCGAGCCTACCGTTTCATCTCTCAATTGGACGATACGTTTGCATCCCGAGGCTGATAGCGTTTTGCAAAACCGTTTTGAATCCATAATGCAATTGGTTGCTAATAATTTAGGAGAAGTTGTTTGTGGCTTTGAACCCCAAACGCTCGCTCAGGAGGCAGAGCAAAGGACGCAAAGAGAAGAGCCCGTTTTAAGAGAAACACCGGTTTATAAAGATCCTATTCAAATGAGACCAAGGGCAACTTTGTTGACCTCTTTTTCAATAGGAGAAGAGGCGCAAATTAACTTTAAAGAGAGCTGCAATCGGGTCGAACAAGAAAACGATGATCCGTTGGACGCACTTTCTTTTCCTTCCTCTCCTTCAGGAGGGGACGGCATCCAAGAAAATAGAAATATGTTTGGGGGGATGAGCTTTGACTCTTTTGCTTTTGTTTCTGCTTTTCCCTCATCAAAGGTTAACGCATTTAAGGGGATCGCCGAAAGTGATATAAGGGTTGATAAAGGCGTATCGCCCGCATACCCGAGGCTTTCTAAGGTCTGTTTACCTCCTAAAACACCGGAACCGACTCTGCAAAAAGGCTTTAAGTTCTCTGATTTTTTGAATAAACTTCAAAAGATAGCTGTAACTAATTGGTTGAAAGCCGAGGTCCTCTCTCCTTTTATGGCAGGTGTGCTTCTTCTTGTTACCTATTTACGCGGCGATGTGCTCTTGCCTCGTGCGACGGCACTTTTATACCGTCGTCGTCAAAGAGGCCTAAGTTTTTAGTTCCTATGTCGTTTTTTTCCATTCTTCTTTTACGGATTGTATTGCAAGAGCCGAGTCAGACATAGCGAAAAGGTTTGGGTTTGTCACAAATATAGCCATAAATTTTTCAGGGTTTTCTTGATAAAGTTCTGTGAGGAGTGTTTCTTTCGCAGGAAAAGAGCTCATTAGAGCAGGTGTTTCCGCATGCATTTCAAAAAAGATTTCTGCATCTTGAGGGCTCATGACGCTTAGGAGATTTGCGAGAGCTCTTGAGGTTTGAAAGTGTTGCCAGTCAATGGGGACATTCCAGTCACCGCCCCAAGTGTTAAAGCCGTTTTTATCAAATATATCAATGATATCTTCAGCTAAGCCCGGTAGTTTGTCATTTTGAGCACGCCGGCGATTGATATATTGATTGCTTCCGGCAGCGGGTTTTGTCCGGCGAATACCTTGTTTTTCTGCTGCATCATTTTCAAAGCTGTGGAAGGGATTTTGTACGGGATTAATATCAACGGCAAGGCCATAAGCATGCATGGACAGATTACTTGAAGCGCCGGTAATCGTACGGGCATTATAAGAAGAGCTATTATTAGCATTCATGGATTTATCGTCATTCCCTTCAAAGAATTCTATGCGTTTGGCTTGGTGGATCGGGAATTGACGTTTATAAAGTTCTTTAAAGATCTGTAAAACGCGTGGGGCAACCGCATCCATAACAACGCATTCACCGTTTTGGTGCTGTTTCCCTTTGAAATCAACGTAGGAAAACGTTACCAGTTTAAGGCGGTAAAGAGGAATCGGAGAAGAGCGCCCCCAGTCTTTTTTTAACTTTTTGAAGGCTTCGGAATTTTTATCTCCCCGTTGAATATCTTCATTTAAAACGCTTTCATAAGGTGTAATCCGAAAGGTCATCTCTGTTTCTCCTGTCGTTGCGTAAGTTGAAGGTGATAGAAGAAAGCCGGATGTTAGAAGGGTGATGAAGAGTTTTTTTATCATTCTTTTTCCTCAGTGTAGAGTTTCCTAGAATCCAATGTAGCCTTAAGATTTTCTTTTTTCAACGCCTTCTTTTGAATAAGATTTACTTTCGACTTGTGAAAAAATATGTATAAATAGAGGGGAGTTTTGATAAATTTTTAAGGAGATTACCCCATGACACCGGCCTTTAAACAAAAAGAGGAACAGGACAAGATGCAAGCCGACGTTTTTGAAACAAGACGTGCTATGTCACAAGAATTGGACAAGGTGTTGTATGAGCCCTTTCCCGTTCTTGATAAAGGTTTTGTGAGGGTCATTGATTATATGGGTAATGATGCGGCTGTCACACAGGCCGCTCGGGTTTCCTATGGTAAAGGCACAAAAATGCTGAACCAAGATAAGGGGCTTATTAATTACCTTATGCGCCATCGTCATACAACGCCCTTTGAAATGTGTGAAATTAAATTTCATGTGAAGCTTCCTATTTTTATAGCTCGCCAATGGATTCGTCACCGCACGGCTAATGTGAATGAATATTCTGCGCGTTATTCTATTTTGAGTAAGGAATTCTATATCCCCGAGCCCGAGAAACTGGCAGTCCAATCCACTATTAATAAACAGGGACGAGGGGAAACCTTAAATGCCAAAGATTCTGCTCGTGTTTTAGAAATTCTACGGGGTGATTCCGAGCGTTGTTACGAGCATTATCAAGAAATGCTCAATGAGGATGCAAATGAGACTGTCCTTGATCCGACACGTTCCGGGCTGACACGTGAATTGGCAAGGATGAACCTTACTATGAATTATTACACGGAATGGTATTGGAAAGTTGACCTGCACAACCTCTTTCACTTCTTGAGCTTGCGCGCCGATTCACATGCGCAATATGAAATTCAAGCTTATGCAAATACCATGCTCGAGCTTGTGAAGAAATGGGTTCCTCTCTCTTATGAGGCTTTTGTGAAGTACCGTCAACAGGCTATGCACCTGAGTCAACCGGCAGCTGAAATTGTGAAAAAGTTGGTTAAAGGTCAAAAAATTTCCTCAACTGAAAAAGGAATGACAGAGAGAGAATGGCGTGAGTTCCTCGAGCAATTGGATCTCAAAGAAGAAGATGTGCTTTTAGATTAAGGGGCTTAAGGAGAAAAAAAGCTTGACCTTTGATGAGGGGGGCATTATATATCCTTTAACTTAAGATGTTTAGTCTTAGTTTTTAAGTCCCCTCAAGGAAGACCCCTGCATTGTGCTTTACCTCTATAGGGCCGATAGTAGGGGTTTTTCATGGAATTCATTTTCTGTCTTGCCAAAGCTTTTGAAAAAAATATAAAAAAGCCTCGTATTAAATACGAGGGTTTTGAAATTAGTTAAGTAAAGCTCGGTACTAGGCAGCAACACATTCTTTAAGGTCTTTGCCGGGCTTGAATTTTGGAACTCTTTTTGCAGCGATTTGAATTGTTTCGCCCGTTCTGGGATTACGGCCTTCTGTTGCCTTGCGTTCAACAACGCAAAAAGTGCCAAAGCCGACTAAACGAACGTCGTTTTTATTTTGCAGGGCACCGGCAATAGCTTCAAATACTGCATCAACAGCACGGGCTGCGTCTGCTTTTGAAAGACTTGCTGATTCACAAACTTTATTTATAAGATCATTTTTGTTCACGGGGTTACTCCATCTTTTTTACAGTTTTAGTGTGGTAAAAGACCACCTCGTATAAAACCTTACGCAATAAGGGATTGACGGTCAATGGACAGAGTGTATTTTTTCTGAAAAAACGACATTTTCTAAAACTTTAGACAAAAATCATCGAAAAAAACAAGTAAAACTGGGGTTTTTTTATTGAAGAGATTTTTTGTTTAATTGGAACTTTTTTCGCTCAAAACAATTTTTTCGTTTTGACGGGCGTACCCGAGGACGTTTTTTGCTTGCTCTTCTAACAGATCGGGGCAAATAGAGCCGGGTTTCATCAGATTAACTCGGTGCTCTAATTTGTCGTGTTTCTCTTTTATAACACTTAATTCAACACTTGCCTTGTCAAGGGAATCTTCAAGGGAGCGCAGTGTCATGATTCCTCGGCCGCCTTGGATAAGGTGGTATAAAAAATAAAGAACAAGACATAAAATAATGCTTTGAACAGTATAGCGTCTTGCGCGGCGTCTAAGGTCTCTTATAATCATGCGTTCAGTATAGCTTTTTTTTAGTTTAAAAAAAAGCTCAACGTTTTTTAGTCCCTATAATTTGGAAATATTCCAACTGAATGATTTCATTTAATTGAAGATTAACTTTTTGTTAATAATTACTGCCTCTAAATAAAGCGAGGAGGGGACTCCTATTTTTTATTATGCAACGGGGGTATTTATGCTAAGAAACTATAAAAAGTCAATAAAAAGAATCCCTTATTCTTTTGCCGCTCTGCTTATTTCAATTTCTTATCTTCAAGCAAGTTTTTTAGACGAAGAGATGTTAAGCAAAGCAAAAAACGGTTTGTCTAAGCATCGAGAACCTCTCCCCGAAGTTGAAAGTCAGCGTCCAAATTTAGCAGCTATTGTGAGCGTTGAAGCTATTTCCAATTTTTGGAAAAAAGCTAATAAAGTTGAAGCGGGCAGTTCCACTGCTGAGCAAACCGTGGGTATTAGTCGTGAGCATTCGGCGTTATTTGCAGATATTAAAAGCCATAACGGTTCACTTCCTCTGCAAGAAAAAACGCCCCGAGTTCGCAAGGTTCCTTGGGTTTTTATGAGCTGGGGACAGATTTTAGCAGCAGAAATTAGCGAGTTAACGATCCCCCTTAGACGAGATCAATATATTGGGGCAAATTTAAATCATTTAAAAACACAAGGGCATCGCACGACAAAAGAGGAAGAAGCTTACGGTATTACCGGTGAAGATTTGGTAAGAGTTGAAGAGGCGATTTCTTTTACAGGTAATCGTTTAGTTTATATTAACGGTTTGCGTGAAAAAGCGAAGAATATTTCCTTCGAAAGAAATAGACAAAAAGAAGATCTAAGGCAGCATCAAGGAAAAATTCTACCCGTATTCGAAGAGCTTCAAGAAAAGTTTGAAAGGCGGAAAATTTTGAAACAAGCTTATGCCGAACAGTATGAGGGCGGTCTTTGGGATAGGGCTATTATGATAGCTTATGCGCAAAATAAAACGTTAACCTTCGGAGAGCTTAAAAGAATGGGGGAATGGCTACAATCAGATGAGGTTGTTTATGCCGTTGAAGAAGTACCCGACCTTATTCATTGGATGAGGGAATGGCGTCCTTATTTAGAAGGCAGTGAAGATGAAAGAAATGTCTATAATGTAAGTAGACGGGCGATTTCGGATCTTAAGATTTTGCAATCAACGGATTCCATAGAAGACCCTTACATGGTTAATTTACTGAGTCTGATGGCGTTGGAGGGGAAAACATTAAGAGAGTATGTTGAGGAGACCCATAAAAAACTTTTGCTGCCTGAGTATTTGAAAAAAACGTTGATGCCTCAAAAAAACAAAGTTACCGTTGAGCTAAAAAAGCGTTTGGAACGGGATGAGAGTCTTGCAGAACAATTATTGCGGCCTGTTACTTTATACCCTCGTTTTGTTGTGGCCGGTGTGAGAAGTGATGTAACAGACTTATCACAAAGTACGGTCAACCTTGCTCAATCAGGGCTCATGGATAGCGTCGTTTTAAGCGCCCCGATTGTTTTTCAAATTCAAGAAGAGGGAGCGCCCTCCGTTTCGTCTCCCTCTTTTCCCTATCAAATGGAAATGGATCCTGATAATACCTACGTTTATGATATAGAAACAAGAAGATATCTTCCGGCAACTTCTGAAACTGTTTTACCGAGCTTATTTATCCGTATGGAAAGAGCCGTTGATAAGGGTTGGTTCTATAATGCTCGCAGCACGACCCTTCTTGTTCTTGGCGAGTCATCGGGTTTTGTGCATGTAAATGAGGATGATACGACAGGCAGGGGGTTTCATATCTTGCAAAAGACCGAGACACCTTTTTCCTTGGTTAAAAAAGATAGTGCCCAAGTCGGAACGCAAGCCAATTAGGGACTCCTTGACGTAAAATCCTCTTAAGAGAGGTTTTTACAAGCTCCAATACTGTCGTTGACCTTCTAGTGTCAGATTGCGCCACATTGCTTTAAGGTCGGCAACGCAGCCTTGATCTGTAGTGAGGCGTTGAAGTTGGTCTTGGGAGAGGGCTCTGTACTCCTTATGAGGAACGGCGCCAAGAATCATGTCATAAGGCTCTAAGCCGTCAAGGGAGGTTAAGAGTTCAAGCCCGTAGAATTTCCGAGCTTCTTCAGGGTCTGCATAAGGGTCGTGAACAGAGATGTCAAACCCTTGCTTTTTAAGTTTATCCATAAGGTCAACAACTTTTGTATTGCGTAAATCAGGGACATTTTCTTTAAAGGTCAGGCCAAGGATTAAAAGGCGCTTTTTATTTTCAGAGGCAATACCGGCCAAACGTTCTGCAATAAAAGCCGGCATGGATTCATTTGTTTCTCGTCCTGAAAGAATCACTTCAGGCTCATGCCCGATTTCCTTTGAAAGGTGAGCTAAGTAATAAGGATCGACACCGATACAATGTCCGCCCACAAGGCCGGGCTCAAAGGGAAGGAAGTTCCATTTTGTTTTTGCAGCCTCCAGAACGTCATAAATGGAAACACCGACTTTATTAAAAATTGAGGCCGCTTCGTTAATAAAAGCAATATTAATATCTCGCTGGGCATTTTCAATGACCTTTGCAGCTTCTGCGGTTTTAATGCTAGCCGCTTGAAAAATATTATTGTTGTTCATTGTTCCGTATATTTCAACTAAAAGCTCTGTCACACTTGGTGTCTCGCCTGCCACAACTTTTGTAATTTTATCAACGGTATGTACTTTATCGCCGGGGTTAATGCGCTCCGGAGAGTATCCTAAAAAGAAATCTTTTCCTTGCGTAAGGCCGGATGTTTTAGCAAGAAGCGGGCCGCATATATCTTCTGTTACACCGGGATAAACGGTGCTTTCGAAAACAATAATAGAATCCTTTTGAATGACTTTACCAAGGGTTTCGCATGCTTTTTCCAAGGGTGTGAGGTCGGGTTTGTTGTCTTTTGTAATGGGGGTGGGCACTGTGACGATATAAATTTCTTGCTTTTCTATTTCTTCTACATTGTGCGTAACATGCAATGCTGTTGTTTTTAGAGTGCTTTTATCTATTTCTGCCGTGCGATCATAACCCCGTTGCAGTTCTTGGATACGTTCTTGATTGATGTCAAAACCAACAACACTGTAATGTTTTGAGAGTGCCACAGCCAAGGGCAAACCAACGTAACCTAATCCGATAACGCAAATTTTTTTCATCTAATACGGCCTTTTTTAACCTTAAAACGAAACTATCGGGATTGTCGCCTTGACAAGGGACTTTGTCAAGGAGAGTATGGGGGCTATATCAGACTCTTTTAAACCATAGAAAAACCAACCATGTGCGGCATTACCGGATTTTTACATTATAATAATTCTCGATCAATAGATGAACTTGATTTTATCGTTAAAGCAATGGCTGAACAAATCAAGGAAAGAGGCCCCGATGACGGGGGGCAATGGATCGATGCAGAGTACGGCGTGGCTCTTGGTCATCGTCGCCTTTCCATTGTGGATTTATCGCCTGCGGGTCATCAACCTATGGTTTCGGCTTGCGGGCGTTATGTGCTTGTTTATAACGGTGAAATCTATAACGCTCTCGATCTTAAAACGGACATTTTAAAAGAGCATCGGGTTTCTTTTCGAGGTAATTCCGATACGGAAGTTCTTTTGGAAGGTTGTGCCCTTTGGGGGGTTGCTAACACGGTTAAAAAATGTATCGGGATGTTTGCCTTTGCGCTTTGGGATCGTCGCACAAACTCTTTAACCCTTGTCAGGGATCGTATGGGGATTAAACCTCTTTATTGGGGATGGCAAGGGCAAGGAAATGACAGAACTTTCTTTTTCGGATCGCAGCTCAAGAGCTTTACGCCTCACCCTTGCTGGAATCCTAAAATTAACCGATCCGTTGTGACATCTTATTTGCGTTACGGTTATGTGCCGGCACCCCGCAGTATTTATCAAGAGATGAATCAGCTTGATCCGGGGCATATTCTTACGTTGACTCAAGGCGGTGAAGTAACGCTTGAGGCTTATTGGCGTCTTGAAGATTATGTAACACAAGACCCGACCCGTTGTGACCCTGATCAGAGCCTTGACCAACTCGAGACTTTGCTCAAAGATGCCGTCGGACGTCGTATGGTGGCCGATGTGCCGTTGGGGGCTTTTTTATCGGGGGGTATTGATAGTTCTTTGGTTGTTTCTTTAATGCAATCTCAATCTGCAAGGCCTATTAAAACATTCTCTATCGGTTTTGAACAAGCGGAGTATAATGAAGCACATTACGCAAAAGAGATTGCCGAACACTTGGGGACGGAACATACGGAAATGTACCTTCCTGTCGAGCAAGCGGCTGATATTATTCCGGAAATTCCCCGGTGGTTCGATGAGCCTTTTGCGGATTCTTCTCAAATCCCCACCTATCTTGTGTCAAAAATGGCGCGGGAGCATGTGACCGTTTCCCTTTCCGGAGACGGCGGAGATGAACTCTTTGCAGGCTATAACCGCTATTTCTATACCAAGCAGTTATGGAATAAATTCAGTTGGATGCCGCCTGCACTCAAAAAGGCTATGGCTGCGGGTGTGACGGCTTTTTCCGAAGAAACATGGGATGCCGTTGGAAAATGTATGCCGGAACGTTTGCGTCCTAAATACGTGGGGCAAAAAGCGCATAAGTTTGCCAAAATAATGCAAAGCTCAACGGAAGAAGGTCTCTATCAAGCCCTTGTGAGCCAGTCCCATAACCCCGAGAAGTATAGCTTGGAAAGTCGTGAAAACCCTGATTGGGCTCACTTGTTAAAGCGTAAAGATTTTCCTTGTTTGATTTCTTATATGCAATATCTGGATATGAAAACTTATTTGCCCAATGATATTCTGACTAAAGTTGATCGAGCCAGCATGGCGGTTAGTCTTGAGGCGCGGGTTCCCTTACTGGATCATCGTGTCGTTGAATTTGCGGCAGCTATGCCCTTGGATTTAAAAATACGAAATCAAAAAGCAAAATGGCCCTTGCGTCAACTTCTCGAACGTCATGTGCCGGCGCGCTTATTTGAGCGCCCTAAAACAGGCTTTGGCATTCCCATTCATGATTGGCTTCGAGGGCGTTTACGAGATTGGGGGGAAGATCTTTTAAGTGAGAACAGCCTTAAAGATGCCGGAATGCTTAACCCTAAAACCGTGAGAACCCTTTGGGAGAATTACCAAAAAGGCGAAAACCAAGAGGCATATGCGTTGTGGAGCATGCTTATGCTTCAAGCTTGGCAGCGCCACAAAAGTCTCCTTTGAGTTTTTTTTGATCTTTTACTTTTAGAGTCGGATTTAATATCTTTCTTCGAAAGAAGGGATAGCTATGCTATAAATGAAAAACGAAAATTAGGTGCGCCGTACATAAATGTCAGACTTGTCCTTCATTCCCCTTAAAATTCACTCGTCTTATTCCTTGGCTGAAGGAGCCATCAAGTTGCCGGCTTTGTTGGCGCATTGTGAAGAGCATAAAATTCCGGCTCTTGCCTTAACAGATACAAATAACGTCTATGGAGCCATGGATTTGTGTTTGAATGCGGTTAAAAAAGGCATTCAGCCCATCATTGGGGCAAAGGTTACGGTGCGCTCTCCCTTTAAAAATAACAACCTGAGATTGGGTGAGGAAGACACAATTGAGTTTCACGAGCTGGTCCTTCTGGCTAAGTCTCAAAAAGGGTATAAGAACCTTATTAAAATTCTTTCTCGATCTTTTTTGGCGCATCCCGATCATACCGAACCCTATACGACGTTTGAGCAATTAGAGACTCTTAATGAAGACCTTATTGTTTTGACGGGCGGGCTTGGGGGCGGGGTGGCGCAATATCTTTTGAAGAAAGAGCCTAAAACTGCTGAAGCCTATCTTGAAAAATTAAAAAGCTTTTATGGGCTCAATTTGTATGTTGAGATTCATCGTTTTAATATTCCGGGAGAAGCAGAAACAGAGCCGGCTCTCATTGATTTGGCTTATAAATACAATTTACCCCTTGTGGCCACAAACGAAGCTTTTTTTATTAATAAAGAGCAATATATTGCCCATGATGCGTTGCGCTGTATTGCCACAGGTTCTTATGTGTATGATCCTGTGCGTCCGCGCTTAACGCCTAACCATCGCCTTAAAACCCAAGAGGAAATGTGCGAACTTTTTAAGGATCTGCCCGAGGCTTTGGCCGCCACCGTTCAAATCGCGAAGCGTTGTCATTTCCTTTTAGAGCCTCTTCCGCCCGCCTTGCCTCCCTTTAAAACAGATAGGGGAGAGGACGAAGAATTAAGAATTCAAGGAGAAGAAGGTCTTTTATATCGCTTGGAGCGTCAGGTTTTAAAGTCTGATATGACTGAGAATAAAAAAGAAGAAATTAAGAAACTCTATTTTGATCGCCTTAGATTTGAAATTAATGTGATCCGTGAAATGGGGTATTCCGGGTATTATCTTATCGTTGCAGAATTCATTAAGTGGGCTAAGTCTCAAAATATTCCCGTTGGCCCCGGGCGCGGATCAGGCGCAGGCTCCCTTGTGGCATGGGCATTAACGATTACCGATGTCGACCCTATTGAATTGAATCTGCTCTTTGAGCGTTTTTTGAATCCTGAGCGTGTTTCGATGCCGGACTTTGATATCGACTTTTGCCAAGAACGTCGAGATGAAGTGATTCAGCATGTTTGTGACGAATATGGCGCTGATAAAGTGGCGCAAATTATTACCTTTGGAAAGTTACAAGCCAAAGCGGTTATTCGAGATTGCGGCCGTGTTTTGGGGATGCCCTACGGGCAGGTGGATCGTATTTCAAAACTCATTCCGGCCAATCCGGCCAACCCTGTCACCCTTACGGAAGCCCTCGAACAAGTCCCCGAACTGGCTGATGAAATTAAGGCGGATGACAAAGTAAAAGAGCTCTTTGATATTGCCCTGCAATTGGAGGGCTTGTATCGACATGCCTCAACCCATGCCGCCGGTGTGGTCATTGGGGGAGAACCCCTTGAAAATATTGTAGCACTTTATAAGGATGACCATTCGCCCTTGCCGGCCACCCAATTTAATATGAAATTTGTCGAACTCTGCAGCTTGGTGAAATTTGATTTCTTGGGGCTTAAGACCTTATCCGTGATGCAGGGCGCTATAGATCTTATTAAGAAACATCAAGGCAAGGAGGTTATTCTTCCGGAAATTCCTTTAGATGACTCAAAAACATTTGAGCTTCTTCAAAGTGTTGAAACCGTCGGTGTTTTTCAGCTTGAAAGTGCGGGAATGCGGGATGTGATCCGCAAGCTTAAGCCGGCACAGTTTGAAGAAGTGATCGCTTTAGTCGCCCTTTATCGACCGGGCCCCATGGACGATATTCCCCGTTATATTGCGTGCCGGCACGGTGAGCAGGAAATTACCTATGCCCACCCCCTGCTGGAGCCTATCTTGAAAGAAACCTACGGGGTTATGGTTTATCAAGAACAAGTGATGCAAATTGCTCAACAATTGGCGGGTTATAGCCTTGGTCAAGCAGACTTGCTCCGTCGTGCCATGGGTAAAAAAATCCAAGCAGAAATGGATCAACAGCGGGATATTTTCACAGCCGGTTGCCAAGAGAAAAATAAAATTCCCATCACAACGGCTAACCGTATTTTTGATCAGATGGCTAAGTTTGCCAGTTACGGATTTAACAAATGCCACTCGGCTCCCTATGGCTTGATCGCCTATCAAACAGCTTATTTGAAAGCAAATTACCCCGTTGAGTTTATTGCATCTATGATGACATACGACTTGAACAATACCGATAAGCTGGGTATTGGTCGGGAAGAATTGATGCGTCTAAAAATCCCCCTTTTGTCTCCCGATGTGAATCACTCTTTTGCCAGATTTAGCGTTGAGAAAAGGGATGATACCTTTGGCGTTCGCTATGCCTTGGCGGCTCTTAAAAATGTGGGGGAATCAGCGATTGACCTTATGGCGGCAGAGCGCGAAGCCCATGGCCCTTTCTTAGATATTATTGATTTTGCCCGACGTCTGGACAGCAAAGCTATTAATAAACGCATGCTTGAAAATCTAATAGCTTCCGGAGCTTTTGATTCTTTGGACCCCAATCGTGCAAAGCTTTACGGAAACATTGATCTCATTTTAAAACATGTGGGAGAGAAAGCTGCTCAACAAAATAGTAATCAGCATTCTCTTTTCGGTGGGGGAGGTGATAGCGCCGTAGACCTTCCGCCTGTTGTGTTAGCCGAAGTCCGACCTTGGGGACGGGCAGAGCGCGCTCAAAAAGAATTTGACGCCGTTGGATTTTATTTAACGGAGCATCCCGTTGATTCCTATGGGGATATGTTAAAGAAATGTAACGTAAAAACTTATGCCGAACTTAGAAATACGGACTTTGGTTCCGGTGAGTTGGCCGTTAATTTAGCAGGAGTCGTGGTTAGCAAAAAAGAGCGCCTTTCTAAGAAGGGTAATAAGTTTGCCTTTATTCAGTTTTCCGACGCTACGGGTTTTTATGAGGGGGTTTTGTTTGCAGAAGCCTATACAAATTGTAAAGACTTGATTGAGCCCGGCACAGCTGTATTGATCAAAGCTTTAGCAAAGCGAGAAGATGAAGAGGTACGCTTTGTTATTCAGAGCTTGTCTCGTTTAGAAGATTCGGCCGCGGCCGCCTCAAAGCTTCTTTCCATGACAGTGACGGATTCAAAAGCATTGGCACACGTGAAAGAAGTGCTTTTGAAATCAGGTGTCGGAAGTGCTCGGGTCGAGTTGACATTGCGATGTGAAAATTATGAATCCCTTATCAACCTTGCAGAGCGCTATAAAATAACACCGGCGACCCTTGATAATTTATCGGTTATCGGTCATCTCCGGCAGATTAAAGTTGCCTGATAGGAAAAGCTGTTTATAGGAGGAAAAAAATGAATTTTATCGATAGCCATTGCCATTTGGATTACAAGGATTTTGAAGGTAACATTGATCCCGTTCTCGAGCGTGCCAAAGACGTCGGTATTAAAGCTTTTTTAAATATCTGTACTGAAATTGAGGAAGCGGCGCAAGTCATTGCAACGGCCGAAAAGTATCCCCAAGTTTTTGCAACCGTGGGCGTGCATCCCCATGAAGCAGAGCCGGATTTAAAGCAGCTTTCGAAGGACGACCTTAGGAATTGGTTGGTTGAGAAAGCGCAACATCCGAAAGTGGTCGGCCTTGGAGAAACGGGACTTGATTTTTTCTATGATAATTCCCCGCGTGATTTGCAAATTGAGGCTTTTGAAGCCCATGTACAAGCTGCAAAAATTACAAAGCTTCCTTTGATTATCCATACCCGTTCTGCCAATGAAGAGACCGTTGACGTTTTACAATCGGAAAGGGGGCGCATTACCGGCGTGATCCATTGTTTCAGCGAGACAAAATGGCTGGCCGATCAGGCCATGGAGCTTGGTTTTTATATTTCGATCCCCGGGATTATCACTTTTAAGAAATCCCAAGAGTTACGTGATATTGTGAAAGGTTTGCCTTTAGAGCGTTTGCTCCTTGAAACCGATGCACCGTTCTTGGCTCCCGTTCCCCATAGAGGCAAACGCAATGAGCCCTCGTTTATGATCGAGACGGCAAAAGTTCTGGCTGACTTGAAAGATGTTAGTCTTGAAGAAATTGCCCGTATTACGACGGACAATTTCCAAAAACTATTTACAAAGGCTGATGTTTCTCCGCTTATTTTGTAAATTCAGGCAAGTCTTCTTTAGGCATGTAAAGGCTTTCATCTTCCACGGTAAAAGTTCCGTCCTTATTTATACGACGCAGTTCGTAGCCTTTTTGCTTTAGGAGATTAATGATACCGTATTCACCGGATAGATGACCTGCACCGAAGAAAAAAAGACAGGACGACTTCTGCTCTTGAAGAATTTGAAGCATTTTTGTTTCCCATGCTTTATTGCGCTCTCGGACAGAAGTTGAATCAGCAAAGTGAAGACCCTTTAAATAGTTTTCAAAGTAAGGAGTCATGAAGTCATTTAAATTTGTAGGGGGTTCATTGTTTAGGGGGGATTGATCACCTTCTTTATCCATCGAGCTTTCCGGAAGCATATCTGTTAATCTCCGGATTTCACTTATAAGAGTTGTCCAAGACAGATAGGTTCCAAGCCCGTTTTCTAATTTTTCTGCGATTTCAAGGGCGTCAGAATTTCCGCGGAGCGAGTCGGAATCTAAGGCAAGAATTTTGTGTTTTTTAGAAAATATATCAGTTATTAACGCATCCATACCGAAAAGGTATCGGTCTCTATTTTCGTTGTAGGAAAAGGAAGCAAAAATAAAAAATTCATAAAAAGCCCTTAAAGAAAGTGTCTCAAGCTCTTTAATAAGTTCCTTTCCGCACTCCGGCTCCTCTTGGAGAATAAAAGTTAGACAACTTTGAAAGCGAGAATCGTTAATCCATCCCTTTTCTAAGAACTCACGATACTTCCCAAGTTCTTCTGTAAGTCTGGAGTCCCAGTGTTTTAGTTCGGCTTCTGTTTCCGACTTTACATAGATCGAGCGAAAAGTATCAATTTGATAGGCTCTTTCTTCTTCCAAGGCTAATTCGATATTTAAAACGATTGAGGGGTGTTCTTTTTTTCTTTTTCTGAGAATGTCGAGCGTGGAGATATGCTCTTCATCATAAAACTCTTCTCCTCCGAGTCCTGTTTCCGACACGGCAACGGTTTGAGGGTTGTTGTAAAGGTGTTCTATGATTTCTTTTACACGTTTAGGTAAAAAAACAATAGGCAATGTATGATAAGTGCCGAGGCAATAGCTGTCTAAAGGGGATCCGTTTTGAAAGATTTGATAGAAAAAGGGTGTCGAGTTTTCAATTGCTTCTTGCGCGTCAAGGGAAAGCTCAGCATATAAATGCTTTTGTACTTTTTCCTTGTGTTCTTCAAAGGTGCACTCTTCCCTTGGAAGGGATACGAAAGAGGCGTCGGCTTTAAAAGGAGCCGTAGAAAAGAGGGCGAAAAAAAAGAGTAGGGAGGATAGACGAGAAAAACAAGAAGGCATGAAAAATACTCCAAAAATATGTTTGAAGTATTTTTGTAAATGTCACTCTAGTTTGTCAAGTTATTTTTTATCTTAAAAGGTCGTTTTAGATTTCTTCAGGGAAGACTTTAAAGTTTTTGCCATTAAAGATCCGGGTAAGGCATTGTCTTGTTGATCGGTATATCTCATAGCCCAATCGGTGGAATGTTCTATGGATGCTATGCCGCAGGCAATGCCGGAAAAAGGCTTTGTTCTTTGGTAAGAGACATGGCTGCTCTTTGTGCGAGATTGAGCCCTTTTTTTAAATTCTTTTTCCCTTTGTTTCCTCTCTCTTAGAGCCAAAATTTGAGAATTAATCATGATAAACCTCCTAAAAATGTTTATATCTGAAAGTAAAGGGTTTTAGCTTGCCTTTTTTAGAGTGCACACTTTTCCTTTAAGGTTACTCGAGGCTTTAAAAGAAATGGCCTTGCGGGGCGTAATTGTTACTTCAACACCTGTTTTAGGATTACGTCCTACGCGGTCTCTTTTTTGACGAACGGAGAAGCTTCCGAAAGCGGATAGTTTTAACTCTCCTTCTTTGGCAAGACTCTCGATCATTTCATTTAAGGCCGTATCTAAAATATTGCTGGCTTGTTGTTTGGGGACACCGATTTCCTTTGAAAGTTTGTCGCTAATTTCATTACGCGTAAGAGTTGTTATCGTTGCCATTATCTTTCTCCGGAGGCTAAGGTTAATAAGCTTTTACGCGCTTAAATTTTCAAGTACATGCTAGAAAGATTATAAAGCAATGGTTACTAAACTATTAATAAAAAGCTTAAAATTAGAAAAAGATCGGAAAAATTTCGGATAAAAATTTTAGAGATTTCTATTTAGGATGAGTTTGCCGTCTTTGAGAGAAAGAGCTATTTTTCCTGTTATAAGGTCAAGAGCCGTTTTGCCAAAAATATCATAGCGCCAACCGTTTAAACAAGGAATATCAGCTTTTTCTCCCTGTCGAATAAGGGTAGCTATATCTTTACTGGAGGCCAGTATTTTTTCGGCAACCTCCTCTTTTTCAGCAACATATCTTAAGAGCAAGCGTAACATATCATGCGTTAAAGGATTAATGGAAGCTTCGTTAATAGGCGTGGGGAGTTTCGGGCACTCTTCCGGAGGCAAGGCGCTTGCTTCTTTAAGAAGGCTGATAATCCCATCGCCTATTTTGCGGGAGAGATTTTTATCGCGAAGCCCTCTGGTTTTTCGGAAGTCTTCAAGGGATTGGGGGTTTTGTGTGGCAAGCTCTATGATTAACTCGTCGCGCATAATCGTTTGTCGCGGCTTATCTTCGGTTTCTGCTTGTGCTTCCCGCCATTTAACAAGATAAAACGCACGGGCCAAGACGGACGGTTTTGAGGTGCGAAGTTTCAGTTTAAATAAAAGACGATGGGGGTTTACCTCATAAGTTTTGGGGTCTAAGGCAAGTTGAATTTCTTCCGTAATCCAATTTTCCCGTCCTTCTTGTTTAATTTTAGCTGAAAGATGCGTATAGATCTCTCTTAAATAGGTTACATCGCCGATGGCGTAATCCAACTGTTTAGGCGTGAGGGGGCGTTGCGCCCAATTGGAAAAACGAGCACTTTTATCAAGGGCATTTTTGGTTATCTTTTTCACAAGGGTTTCGTAGCCGGCACTATCCCCAAAACCACAGGCCATGGCGGCTATTTGAGTATCGAAAATATTTTTCGGCAGCTCTCCCATGAGAGCTAAAAAGATCTCAAGGTCTTGGCGACCTGCATGAAGCACTTTCAGCATATCGGGGTGGGCTAATAAGTTTAAAAGAGGTTGCAAGTCCATTCCGTCGGCAAGGGGATCAATAATTGCCGCTTTTTTGCGGGTGGCAATTTGAATTAAACAGAGTTGCGGAGTATAGGTGCGTTCTCGAATGAATTCCGTATCTAAGGTCAAGAAATCATCTTTCAGTAAATCGGCATGTGCTTCGGAGCAAAACGCCTCGAGATCCTTTGTCGTTTGGATATATTCGTATTCTTCGCTCATTTTTAACCTATGGAAACTCTAGTATTCTATGTAAAAATAATTTATAGTTCGAGACAAGATAACAGATATTAAAGAAAGTTTAAACATGCATCCGTACCGTACACATAACTGCTCTGAACTCCGTGCAAGCCATGGGGGAGAAATCGTTCGTCTGAGCGGTTGGGTTCACCGTAAAAGGGATCACGGAAACCTGCTTTTTATTGATTTGCGGGATCATTTTGGCATCACCCAGTGTGTGATTAATGTAGATGATGCGGATTTTAAGGTTGCCGAAGGGGCGCGTTATGAAAGCGTTCTTACAATTACGGGCAAAGTTGTAAAACGGAGTCCTGATACGATCAATCCCAATATGTTGACCGGTGAAATCGAATTATCCGTTGAGGATCTTAAGGTAGAATCTACGGCCGAAATGCTTCCCATTCAGGTGAATAGTGATAAAGAGTTTCCTGAAGATACACGCTTACGGTATCGTTTTTTGGATTTGCGCCGTGAGAAAATGCACAATAATGTAATTTTACGTTCTAAAATTATCAGCTCTATTCGTAAACGCATGACGGATCAGGGTTTTCTTGAAATCCAAACACCCATTTTAACCGCAAGTTCTCCGGAAGGGGCACGGGATTTCTTGGTGCCGAGTCGTTTGCACCCCGGAAAATTTTATGCGCTTCCCCAAGCGCCTCAAATGTTCAAGCAACTGCTTATGATGGGGGGATTTGATAAGTATTTCCAAATTGCCCCTTGTTTTCGGGATGAAGATGCCCGCGCCGATCGTTCTCCGGGAGAATTCTATCAACTGGACTTTGAGATGTCGTATGTAACCCAAGAGGATGTTTTTCAAGCCCTTGAGCCGGTTTTACAAGGCGTTTTCGAAGAATTTTCTAACGGGCGCTCTGTTACATCAGGTGCTTTTCCTCGTATTGCTTATGCGGATGCAATGTTGACTTACGGTTGTGATAAGCCTGACCTTCGTAACCCGTTGCTTATTTTTAACGCAGCTGAGGTTTTTGAAGGATCCGATTTTTCAATTTTTGCAAAAGCCCTTGAAAAAGGCTCTGTTGTCCGCGCCATTCAAGCAAAGGGAGCTGCTGCTCAACCCCGTAGTTTTTTTGATAAGATGAATAAATGGGCCCAGAATGAGGGCGCGCCCGGTATCGGTTACATTACGTTTTTAGACGGAGAAGCCAAAGGCCCCATCGCTAAATTCTTGGATGAAAACCGTCTCGCAAGACTTAAAGAGCTAACACGTACGGGAGAGGGCGATGCGGTCTTTTTTGTATGTGATAAAGAAGCAGGTGCGACCAAATTAGCAGGAGCAGCTCGGACAAAAATTGCTGCGGATCTTGGGCTTATTGAAGAAAATTGCTTTAAGTTTTGTTGGGTTGTGGACTTTCCAATGTTTGAATTTGATGAAGATCGTCAGTGTTTGGACTTTTCCCACAATCCGTTTTCCATGCCTCAAGGCGGCTTAGAGGCTCTTGAGAAAATGAATCCGTTGGAGATAAAAGCCTATCAATATGATATCGTTTGTAACGGTATTGAGCTTTCCAGCGGCGCCATTCGAAATCACTTGCCGGAAGTAATGTATAAAGCTTTTTCAATTGCCGGTTATACAAAAGAAGATGTAGAAAAGGAATTTTCAGGCATGATTAATGCTTTGAAATACGGCGCCCCCCCTCATGGAGGAAGTGCTCCCGGCATCGATCGTATCGTTATGTTGCTTGCAGACGAGCCTAATTTACGAGAAGTGGTTGCTTTTCCGATGAACCAAAAGGCGGAAGACCTTATGATGAGCGCTCCGAGCGAAGTCTCGCAAGAGCAGTTGGATGAGCTTCATATCAGCCTTAACCTCCCGCCTGAAATTCTTAAAAAAACACTTGCGACGAATTGAGTTTTTGCCTGAAAACTTAGGGTTCTTGTTTTAGTAACAAATACCGTCTTCAGATATGATATCAAATATTATTTGAAGACGGGGAGGGAATAGAGTCGCTTAATAATATTGATGATATTTTCATGATGTTTGAATGTGAATCGGAAAAGGCGGTTTTCAACAAAAACCTTAATAAAGTCTGCTACTCGTTTTTGCAATACAACAAATATCTAACGGCGTTCAATGCAAAGGCCTTTAGTTAAGAACCTTGAAACCTTCATAGACGAGGCTGTAAAAATACTTAAGCTTACATGCGGCTTAATGGATGATGATTATTCGGTCATGAGCATTATTCGTTAAGTGTCTTGCATAAGAAACTAAGCTTTCTTGACCTTAACAGCAGTGCCGTAGGCTAGAATTTCGGTCATGCCGCCAACGATATGAGAGGTCGTAAAACGAAGGGTAACAACGGCATTCGCACCAAGATCTTCGGCACTTGTAACAAGTCGTTGAAGAGCCTCATTCCGGGAATCCGTTAAAAGCTCAGTGTATCCTCTGGCTTCGCCTCCGATAAGATTCCGAAGGCCTGCGACAAAATCAGAGCCAACATGGCGAGCTCTGACCGTGTTGCCCATAACAATACCGTAGGTTTCAATAACGTCGTGATTTTCCAAACAATCTTGTGCGGTAATTAACATAGAATTCTACCGTTAACCTGCATAAGCTTTGGGTGAAGGAACACCCTTATCCGATGAAACGTCCCCGTCACTTTTTGCCTTGGAAGCTTTTGACGCTGCATTGGAAACAGGGTTACCGAACTCGTCTTCTTCACGAGGTTCACGTAAAACATACCCTCGTCCCCAAACGGTTTCGATATAGTTTTTTCCATCCAAGTAGTCTGCTAACTTTTTACGGAGCTTGCAGACGAAAACGTCAATGATTTTAAATTCAGGCTCTTCCATACCGCCATAAAGGTGGTTCAAGAAAATTTCCTTAGAAAGAGTTGCCCCTTTACGAATAGCAAGGAGTTCAAGAATAGCGTATTCACGCCCGGTTAAACGAACAGGTTCGCCTTTTGCCTCAACGGTTTTCGTATTAAGGTCAATTCTAAGGTCGCCAACGGTAATTAAAGAATTAGAATGGCCTTGAGAGCGGCGGATAATAGCTCGAACTCTGGCCACAACTTCTTCTTTATTGAAAGGCTTTGTAATATAGTCGTCGGCACCAAAACCAAGACCTTTGATTTTATCATCAATATCAGCCAAGCCTGAAAGAATAAGAACCGGCGTTGAAACGCGAACAGCCCTTAAGCGGCGTAAAATTTCATAGCCGTCAATATCCGGTAACATCAAGTCTAAGATAATAAGGTCATATTCATAATGTCGCGCGATCTCCAGACCGTCTTCGCCAATGGCTGTTGTATCACAGACAAAACCCTCTGATTTTAAGGAAAGTTGAAGAGTTTTAGCAGTCGCCTGATCATCCTCAATTACAAGAACACGCATATTGCCACCTGTTTGTTTTTTATTATTTAATTTATTGTTATCGTATCATACATTAATAGTTATTAACAATCCCTTAAAAAATAATATATTTATTGCTTATTAGGCATTATTACAAGTTTAGAGCGTTGAAATAATTCAATTGTTCTTTCTATAAAATGTATAGAGCAAAAAATATTTTTATGCGCCTACAAAAAAGATAGAGAAAGCTAATTATAAAACTGTGAAATTATTAAGCACTTGTTCCCGCCGAAGTATCTTTCTTTGAAATACGGATTTCAAGAAGGGTCCGAGGCGTTGCCTCGACAACTTCAAATTCATAGCCTGCCGGATGTTCAATAACCTCTTTTCGGTCGGGAACGCGCCCCGCGAGATAAAGCACAAGGCCGCCTAAAGTATCTACTTCTTCTTCTGCTTCTCCGTCGATAAGGGAGACGCCAAGCTCTGTTTCAAGAGCATCAATAGGATACCTCGCATCAGCTAAATAAGATCCCTCTTTTTCTTTAACAAATTTAGCCGTCATATCTTCATGTTCTGCCTCGTGCATATCCCCCAAGATTTCCCGTAAAATATCCCAGGTCGTTACTACGCCGTCGGTGCCGCCATATTCATCCACGACAATGGCAAAGGGAATCTGTTCTTGTCGCATTTTACTTAACAAATCAATAACGGGCATCGAAGTCGGCACAAAAAGAACGCGACACATTAATTTTCGACAATCAAAATCCTTTGCAGAGCGCACGTTAGCAATATCTTTAATATGAACAAAACCTCTGATGTCATCCATCTTCTCAGCGTAGACGGGAAATCTTGAATAATTTTTCGTTTGCATAAGCTCAAGCGCTTCCTCAAATGTCGCATCAATGGAGAGTGCCACCATGTCCGCCCTTGGCACCATGACATCTTCAACGGTCATTTCTTGAAGACGCAGAATATTTGAGAAAATTTCTCTTTCCTCGTCATTTAAAGAAGGTTTTTCCCCTGATTCGTCATCGGCGATAAGTTCGGAAATAGTCTCACGCACCGTGCCGTCGTCTTTCTTTTTGAAAAAAGCTATGAGGCGTGAAAATAAATGTGTCTGTTCCATGTTTCTTACGTTTAACCTTTTTCAATATAGGGGTTTTTGATGTGGAAAAATTTCTTTAAAAGGGTGATTTCCAAGGCTTCCATCTCTTCGGCTTCTTTGTCATTTTCGTGATCAAAACCAAACAAATGGAGCAAGCCGTGAATCAGCAAATGAGTCATATGATCTTGAAAAGTTTTCTGCTGAGAGTCAGCTTCCTTTTTAAGGGTCTCATAGGATAAAACAAGATCGCCTAAGGGAATTATTTCCGGGACTTGCTTGTTTTTTCCCCTCTTTAAAATGTAGCCCGATTCAAAGGAAAGAATGTTAGTGGGGGTATCTTTTTGGCGATATTCTTTATTAAGAGATCGGATCTCGGAATCATCGGTAAGAAGGACACTTAATTCAAAGAAGGGGTCGGTTTTATCGGTATTTTTAAAGACTGCACATAAGACGGCACAAAGGGCTTCTTGAATGAGGACTTGATAGTTAACAGAAAAATCGGTTTTCCACCTTGGTTCTCGAACCAAAATATCAATGAGATGGTCGGAGTGAGGCGGCTTTGAGGAGTCAAAGGGTGCTTCACAAGAAGGGTTAGAAGGGCTTGCAGTCTGCAAGCTCGATCTTGAACTGTCGTCGTTCATATCTTCGGTTTTAAAAGCCTCGTTTCAAAAAGGTTATATAAGATATTATGCCTATTTTCAAGAAAGAATAAAACTCTTTATTTTTTCTTCAGGTTTTTCGGCTACAAAAAATCCAATTCCTTATTGAGAAAAAAGTAAGCGTGATATCGATATTCTATGGCCGGCAAACGCCAAACGGGCAGGTGCATGCTCGACTCAAGGGGAAGGACTTTTATAATTTTATTAAGTGCAAGCTCTAAAGGCGCTAAGAAGGCTCTTTGAAATCACCCATGACAATACCCACATCTCGCAGAATAACCTGACCGCTGCGTTTTTTTCCTTCTTTTTGATAATGGCCGTACTTGGGTCTATGGAAGGTAACCGTGTAATCTGCTTTGACGGCATCTACTTTAACGTCCCCTGTCTCCGAGCACACACCCGAGGGAATATCTAAGGCGACAACTTGTGCAGGACTTTCGTTTACCAGTTTGACAACTTTTAAGTAAGAACCTCGTAAATCTTGGTGCAAACCGGTGCCAAACAAACCGTCTACAATAAGTTTGTAATGGGAGTAATCAACATCCGTAAAGTCATAGATCTTTCCATGCCAAGCATTGCGTTCTGCTTGGGCTTCGGGAGATTGTCGGGGCTCATCCGTGGTGTCCATGGCAACGGTGACTTCAAAGCCTGCTTCATGCAACAAACGAGCCGTACCGTAAGCACTTCCGCCATTGTCACCCGGGCCGCAGAGGACGAGGGTTTTACAAGGTTTAAACTTATCTTTAATAAAAGCAGCGGCTTGCTCGGCGGAACGATCCATAAGTTCTAAGAATGTGCCGCCTGCCTTTATGTGAACGCGCTCCATTGCTTCCATTTGCTCTTTGCTAACAGCTTGTCCCTTGTCTTCTTGTTCCTTGTCGATTTCATCGCTCATAGAGACCTCCGGAATCCTACGCTTAATTCCAGTATAGGAACAAAAGCTTTATAAAGCATTAAATCCTAATTAAAAAAATCTTTAATTCTCCCATGAAAGGCACGGGATGGAGGAATCTCGGAATTCGGATAAGACCGTCCGCTCTATGGCGTTTATCAATAAATTGACCGAGGGTATTGGTGAGTGTCAGGGCCGGAGAATCGTAGGTAGGCAAGAAACTGTCTTAGGCAACCGATTGACTCACTTTTCTTTTATAAAATTTTTAAGGAGTCATTTTTTTCAACACCTTAAGGAAAAATCAATCATTACAATTATAATTTAACTATTTATTAATAATTAAAGTTAATAAATAAGATATTCTATTGAAAACAGGAGATATAATGAAATGAAAAAAATAGTCAAACTAATAAGTTTTGCATTTTTGCTAGCCTTTACGGGTGTTCAAGAGGCTTCTGCAGGTCTGACCGAAACGGCAATGGGCTATGCCGAGAAAGCAAAGGGATATTTTAATGCCGCAAAGGCTTATCAAGCCTCTAAGAATTATGATGATATTGCGGATTCAAAGGCAAAAACAGCCATCAAACTTCTTTGCCAAAAGGGATGCGGTCGTTTTACTTGTGGAAAATCAGGTACAAAGAAAAAAGTCGGTGAGGCCTGTAAGTTAATGTGCCCTCCGAACGATGTTAAAAATTGCGTGAATAAAATGTAACTTTATAAAGGTTTTTTATAACTTTCTTAAAATGCTGTTGCTTGGTCGACGGCATTTTTTTGTTCTTTTAACGGATTATCAATCTATCTATAATAGAATCAAAGGATATGAAAAACAGGAGCCTTTCGGTTTGATGAAAAATGATATAAAAAGGGGGATTCACTCCCAACATATGTGGCCTAAGCTTATAGGTTCTAAGTTTGAAATTCACGTTTGCATGAGTAAAGTGCAATGACGGCTCTTCATATTACTCTTCTTTACGGCTCTTATCGAGAAGGCCGCCAAGGAATTAAAGCCGTTAGGCATCTCCAAAAAGCTTTGAAGTCTCAAGGACATATTGTTACTTTTGTGGATGCAATGGCTTATGATTTTCCGATTTTAAAAAAACGCTATATTGACTATGAAACCGGTACGGCACCGCGGGAAATGGAAGAGCTGCATGATTTATTGCAAAATAAGACGGATGTATTTGTGATTGTTTCCGGCGAATACAACGGCACTATGCAACCGGGTCTGATGAACTTAATGGATCATTTTTATATAGAATTTTTTCACAAACCCGTCGGTTTAGTCACCTATTCCATGGGAGCCTTGGGTGGGGCGCGCGTATCGATGCATCTGTTAACAACCCTTTGTATTTTTGGGATGAGCCCCATTCCGACAATTTTCGGTATCGGGATGATTCAGAATAAATTGGATGAAGACGGGAAAAGCCTTGATGACTCCCTTACAAAAAAATCTAACCAATTTATCAAAGAGCTTAGCTGGTACGGGAATGCCTTTAAAGCGGCTCGTGAAAAGGGGACACCGTGAATTTTTCAGAGATTTTTTGCATTCAAAGTTTCTATAAAAAGGAAAAGAAGGACTAGCCTTTAATACGATTTCCTTTAAGAAAGCGGGAGCTTTTCTAGCTAGGAGAGTTTTTTAAGGACACTATCCAGAGCCCTATTGATATATCCTGCTTCTTTATCATCAAAAAATCCTTTGCCCACCTCAACATATTCGCTAATCAAAAGGGGCTTTGGGGCATCTTTATAGGGATCAAGGAGTTCCGCAATGCCAACAGTCAGAATGCTTTTTAAGACGGCATCTAAGGCCTCAAGAGTCCATGTGCCGACGACGATTTTTTCGAGAATATCGTCGATTTGATCTTTGCGTGTTTCAAGACTCTTCATGAGGTGGAGGAAAAGTTCACGGTCGGGAATGATAGGGTGGTCGTGATTTTTAAAGCGAAATTCAAGAAAACTTTTTGTAACTCGCTGATAGGGAAGGCGGTTTTGATTTGCTTCATAGGCAGCTTGCACAGCCATCAAGCGTGCGACACGGTAGCGCTCATAACGACTGCCCCGGCGGGGTTTTAGGGTTTTTTCAGTACTCTTGCGTGATTTCGCCGTGAGTTCTTCAAAGCTTTTGAATCTACTTTTTTCAGTCATTTTATAAAACACCCATAATGCTCACGGAGTATGTCAAACCCCTTGGGGTTTTGCAAGGAAAAAAGGGATTTTTGCCAAAAGACGCATATAAGTTGGCATCTTGCATAAAAAGCGTTAGACTGGAGTAATATGCGTTTTAAGAATTAAGTTGGGGCCCATTTTTTATGGATTCTCGTTATTTACAGAAAGCACCTGAAAAAGAATCTAAAAAGGCTTGGTTGCATTCTGCGGCCCTCTATCGAGAACCCCGTATTTTAGGAATCCTTTTTCTTGGTTTTGCGAGCGGCCTTCCTTTTTTACTTACCCTTGCCACCCTGCATGTGTGGCTCACCGAAGTGGGAGTAAACAAAACCACCATCGGCTTGTTTGCCCTTGTGACTCTACCTTATAGCTTAAAATTCATCTGGGCTCCGCTTATTGACCAATTCCGAGTTCCCGTTCTGGGACGGCTTTTGGGGCACCGAAAGGCATGGATGATTTTAAGCCAACTTATGTTGATGGTTGCCCTTGTTATTCTCGGGAATACAAATCCTGCTCAAAATATTTTTTCAACAGCCCTTGCAGCCCTCGGGGTTTCCTTCTTTTCGGCCACCCAAGACATCGGCGTTGAAGCCTATCGTGTGGAGCGGTTGGAAGATAATGAAGTGGGTCTTGGAGCCGGAGCCTCAAACCTCGGGTATCGTTTGGGAATGTGGGCATCGGGAGCAGGAGCCCTTTATTTGGCCTCCTCTTTTTCTTGGGCTGCCGTTTACGGATTTATGGCGGCGTGCATGTTGCTTGGCATCGTGACAGCTCTGTTGAGTCATGAGCCGAACATAGAACGCTCCCTCGAGAACATTCTTTCCCTTAAGAAGACGCCACGCCCTTTGCGGGGAATCCTCAACGCGATTTTCCAAAGTTTTAAGAAAACGGCGACCCATTTAAAAGGCCGCACGGATTGGGGGGTGATTTTTTCTTACATTATCTTTTTTAAATTAGCCGATACGGCTTTAAATGTTATGGCTGTGCCTTTTATGTTAGAAATCGGCTTTAGTAAAATTGAGATCGCCCACGTCGGTAAATCCTTCGGTATCGGCGCTATGATTGCGGGGGGGCTTTTTGCAGGGGTTCTTTTAAGCCAACGTCCCTTAAGGCAAACTCTCTTTTTGTGTGCCGTTTTACAACTTACATCGGCTGTTTTCTTTTATGTTCAAACCCAAGTAGGCCATAATATTTATTTTTTGTTTGCAACCATCGGATTAGATAATTTGTCTAACGGTATGGGGTTTGCGGCTTTTATTACTTATTTATCCATGATCTGTCGGAGCGAGCACGCGGGCGCTCATTTTGCTTTCCTAACGTCTATTGCCTCCTTTGCCCGTGTTATTTTTTCTTATTTTTCGGGATGGGCAGCGGATCATCTGATCTGGAGTGATTATTATCTCCTCACAGCCCTTGTATGCTTGCCGAATTGTATTCTCCTTTATTATGCTCACAATGCTTTTAAGCGGGAAGCGATACGGAAAAAAGCTGCGTAAATTTTTCAAAAAATACCTTGATGTCTTCTGCGCTATGGTGTAATTAGAAGATATCAGTCGGGGTGTAGCGCAGCCTGGTAGCGCGCCTGCTTTGGGAGCAGGATGTCGGGAGTTCGAATCTCTCCACCCCGACCATTTTTTTTGGTCATGATCCCCCCATAACGTTAAGTTCTTTATGCCTAAATTCCTTGTTCGTAAGCTTATTAGAGATAAATTTGCCGATCTTGATCATTGGCAGGGCATTCGCGTGTTGTCTAAAAGCGAGTTTACCCATGAACTTAAACGGAAACTTGTTGAAGAAGCAGAAGAAGTTATGGCAGCGGCTACCTTGGAAGAAGTTCTTGAAGAGCTTGCCGATGCCCAAGACATCATAGAAGCCTTGGCTAAAAATCTGGGTTTCTCAAAAACGGATATTTCAGAGGCTCAGGCTAATAAACAGCAAAAGAGGGGCGGTTTTGAACGTCGTGTTTTTGCCGAGATCATTGACCTTAAAGACGAAGATCGCCTTGTTGCGCATTGCCGCTCTCAACCTCACAAATACCAAGAAATTTGAGCCGAAAAGTATTGAGGCTCTGTTGTGCATTCCTTTGAAGTGTTATAGTAAGAAGGTTAAAATAACTCAACGGAAGCCTTTTGATGACAGCCCCCCATCCTTTTATTGCTCACCGCCTTGCAACAATTAAACCGTCTCCGACCCTTGCCCTGACTCAAAAAGCGGCAGAACTTCGGGCGTTGGGTAAAGATATCTTGTCTTTAACGGCAGGAGAGCCTGATTTTGATACGCCGCCGTGGGTTTGTGAGGCTGCAACAAAGGCTATGGCTGCCGGACAAACAAAGTACACGGCAGTTGCCGGCACACCGGAGCTGCGCCAAGCTATTGTGACAAAATTTGCACGAGATAATCATGTGGATTATACGCCTAATGAGATTATTGTGGGAACAGGCGGAAAGCAGATTATTTTCAATGCAATTTTGGCAACGGTCAACAGGGGGGATGAAGTTATCATTCCCGACCCCTATTGGGTTTCCTATCCCGATATTGTTGAAATTGCCGAAGGGACGCCGGTATTTCTGTCTTGTCCCCAATCCCAAGGCTTTAAAGTCACCCCCGAGCAATTGGAAAAGGCCATTACGGCGAAAACCAAATGGTTTATTTTAAATTCTCCCTCTAACCCGACGGGAGCCATGTATAGTTATGACGAGTTGTGGCAGTTGGCTCAGGTACTTCGCCGTCACCCCCATGTCTTAATTATGAGTGATGATATTTATGAGCATATTACGTTTGACGGCAATAAGTTTCATGCCCTTGCGGATATAGAAAAAGAGCTTAAAGATCGTACCTTAATGTTGAATGGTGTTTCAAAGTCTTATTCAATGACCGGTTGGCGCATCGGTTATGCCGGAGGGCCTTTATGGCTTATTAAAGCTATGTCCGTTTTGCAATCTCAAAGCACGTCAAATGCGTGTTCTATTTCACAGGCAGCGGCTCTTGCGGCCCTTGAAGGACCTCAAGATTTCTTAAAACAATGGGTGCAAGAATTTCAAGACAGACGGGATTTTGTGGTTGCAGGGCTTAACGAAATTGACGGTCTTCAGTGCCTTGTACCCCATGGAACTTTTTATGCTTACCCCTCTTGTTCAGACTATATGGGAGCAACCACACCCCATGGAGATCATATCGAGAGCGATGAAGATTTCTGTGCTTATCTTTTGGATGAAGCAGGTGTCGCGACCGTACCGGGCAGTGCTTTTGGACGTTCTCCCCATTTTAGGATTTCTTATGCAACGGACAGAAATACCCTTGAGAAATCCCTCGAACGTCTTAAAATTACCCTAGGAAAACTAACGAAAATGTCTTAAAAAATACTCTCAAAATCCCCGCCTAACGGGTTTTGAAGCGGATTCCGAGGAGGGGGCACAATCCTGTCATGAGGCACTATCCGGGGCAGTCTCCTGTCGTCCTGATTATTTTCTAAAGCATTTTGCGGTTGAGAAAGCGGTGCAGACTTTCCGTAGTAAGTTAATAAATTATTACGGGTGCTCCAGCGCACAATGTGGCGAAAGGGATTTTCTTTATTGACGGAATAGGGAGCCTCTACAAAAGTCAGCCTTTCGTCCGTGTTCCGACGCTCAAAAGAGCTTTGGGGGGTTCGAAAAGCTTCTCCTTCGCTCAAGACAACTACCGCTAATTTATCTTTATCGTTTTGAAGGTCAAAAACACTTCTTTCCTCATTATCAACAACTTTTAGAGGCGATATATGTGTATTGTCATAAAAAGTTTCATGGGAAGAAAGCCGAGGGTTTATGGCATAACGCAACGGATTGCCAAAGCCGTCTTTGCTAGAGGCCTCACTTAAACCAAGGGTTTTATAGGGGACATAACCTGTGGCAAGATTAAGGGTTTCGGTTGTGCAGACAACGGGTTCCCCCCTAGAGGTTTTCGAAGCCGGGCAAGGAAGAACACGGTGTGCTGCGGCAAAAGTCCCCGTTGCCGATAAAACAAGGTCGATATGTTTTGTTGTATGTTGGCGTTTTTGCGTGCTTTTATAGTCCAGAAGCATCGGCAAAGAGAGACTGGCAAGGGTTCCCATGATAGCTAAGACAAGAGACATCTCGATCAGAGAAAAAGCTTGTATTTTAGGGGCGCGGAAATGTTTTCTAAAGTTTAACATAAAGGACACAAGCCGGATCTTTTGTTGCCGTATTCAAGATTTTATTATCTTTTAAGCAGTGCCCGCCCTTTCCTCCTTTTTGAACTCCGTTCCTAATTTGGACGTTGCCGGAAAAAGGGTCTTCCGTATCCAGTTTTTTAGCAATGGTCAGACATTGAAGAGGGGTTAAAAGAGCGCCGTCATTTTTACTGCCGTTGGCATTCCCGATCACAAACCAATGTCCTTGCATGCCGTCGAGCGGTGCATAGGCAACGGTCACAAGGCCGCCTAACTTGGTGGAGGGCGGTGTACTGTTGGGGAGGAGTTCCGCGGCGGCAAGGTGCTCCCAAAAAGAGAGAGCTTCATGGCCGGAAGCGCCTCCGGAGGCGGAAAGGCCGAAGCCTTCAATCATGCCGTTGTTATTGCCGTTTTTAAGACCTGCTTTTAGGTACGAAGAGGCTTTATCATAATCCCCGGGAAGAGCTCCGTAACGATCAACAAAGGTATTTGCGGCTAGACGATATTGGTTCAGCTGAGTCATAATGGTTTTTAGGCGAGCGCTTTCAAGAAGTTCCTGACCCTTTAGAATCCCGCCAATGAGCAGACCGATGATAACAAGAGATATGGCAAGTTCTACAAGGCTGAATGCCTTGAGACGTTTCGTTGCAACGTGTCGAAAAAAGAGAACCGGAGACATTAGTAAAACCCTGTATAAGCTATCTTTTCATCATATAGGCTTGTTTTTAAAAGGCAATGTTATTAAGCTCAAAAAATAACTCTCGAGGAGGTTAAGTCTATGAAAAAAATACTAATTACTGTAATGCTCTTGATGTGTCCTTTGTCTGCAAATGCGTCGTCATCTGAAAATGTTTTAGAGGTAGAGGATGTCCTTGTTAAGATACCTAGTGTGGACGAGGTTTTTCCCATGCGTGACGTTCCCTATTCTTTGGAAGAATTTCTAAAAGGGTTTAAATCTTTGGTTCATAATGATCTGTGGGATGATTTTAAAGTCGGGTGGTCGGCAATTTATGACGGCTATGAGGAAGCTTTAGATTCGGATAAGCCGGCGCGCCGCTTGTCCGTTGAAAAAGAAACGGAGCATATTCACTGTTTTTACAACAGCTTGAGGGGTTCCAATCCGTTAGATGAAGATTACCTTGAGATGCAAAAAATAACGATTTACAGCCGTTTTCTTGCTCCGACACATAGACGTCTAATTGCCGCCAAGAATTCGGACTTAGCAGATCGTGTTACCGATTTTATGCAATAACAGGGATATCTGAATAAAAAAGAGAGGATTTATCCTCTCTTTTTTTATCTAGAGTTCTTTTGATACTCTAGTACCATAAGAAATTAGCAATGGAAGTTAATTGCTTAGCAACATCATCATCATGACCCCATTTGATTTCATGGAGGTCGCCGGTTCTAAATTCATCGTAAACAGGAGCAAGGTGTTGCAAAATCAGTGTGTTATTGATGCTGGGATCATACCAATCCTTGTGTCGTGTTTCGAGTTCATCAAGACGCGGGCGTTTACCGTATTCTTCACCCTTCGCAAAAAAGCGCTTTGTTTCCGTAATGGTTCTGCTGTAACTTCGCGGTGTTAAAAGGTACATCACAGACTTTCGATCGCTTAGGGAAATTTCTTCGGAAAAGAGGTACTGAATCACCGGAATATTTTGCAAAATGGGGAAACCCTGTTTGCTGGTTTTAAGCTCGCGTTGGGTAATACCGGCCAACATTATCGTTTCACCGGCTTTGACCTTGACCGTTGTTTTAACGTGATCCTTTAAAATATCAAATTCAACGGCCGTGGAATTATCGGCAATGATACTTCCGACCACTTGGGTAATACTACTTCCCCTGAGTTCGACGTCCAGGGTAATAAAGCCGTCTTTGTATTCTACAGGCGTTACAATTAATTCCGTACCGATAGGTGTTTCTGTAATATTACCGCCAAATTGGCCTGCAAGGGCAATGTGTTTATTTGTACCTGAGAAGAAGTCTGCCGCTTTACCGACAGTTGCGGTTAGGGTGGGGCGTCCAATAATTTCAACAACTTCATCGCTGGAGTTCGCGATATTAAGGGAATAGTTCAGGGTTCCAAAGGAAATACCTTGGGTGATGAGGCTGGCTGTGCCACCTTTTAGAGCTTCACCTGCATCAGCAGCTCCCCCAAGAGAGGTGTTACTGGATGTGGACGAGTTGTTTGTGGGAAAAATAGGAGCACCTGCCGCGATTGGACCTGAAGTATTTCGCGCCCTAAAATAGTTAAAGGGAGACAACGACATGGTGAAAGTTTCCATGATATTGTTACCTTTGAATGTTTTTCCTGCTTCCGAAACCCGCATAATCACAGCGTCGACCACAATCATATCTTCTTGGAAATCTTTAATGATAACTTGGTTTTCTTGCTCTGCTTTAGGGGCTTCTGCAACGGGGGTGACCGTTGGAGCAGGAGCGGGGGCCACAGGCTCCGGTGCGATTTCAGCGGCGGGTTCGGCTGCAGTTGTTTCCGCAGGGGCAGGGGCTGTTTCCGACCCGGCTGCCGGCGCAGTATCGGCTTGAGCAACAAGGCGACCCGAATTATGAAGATCTTCCCAATCTTGTACACGTCGCTCAAGGTATTTCTTGTGCCGCTTCCCAATGGGCAACGTACTATATTTGGCAAGGTAAATTTGAGCTTGCTCTTTCCTGCCAAGGGCTGCGTAAATGAGAGCTGCCGCGCGTATATTGCGCGCTTCATCGGGTTGAGCCGTCATAACGCGATCAATGCTCATGGCGGCGGTTTTAAGGTCACCCAAGTGATAGGAGGCCGTGGCCAATTCAAACTGGGCGTCCATATGCTTTGAATCGAGTAAAAGAACGTTGGAAAAAAACTCTTGGGCTTTTACATAATCTTTTCTAGCGGCTGCAATACGACCCAATTGAAGCGACGCCAGGGTATTGCAGGGATCAATTTTAAGCACCTGTTCAAAGCCGGCTTGGGCAAGGGTCTCCTTAGCGACATCGCCGTTCTTTGACATAAGGTGATAGGTTAAGGCATTTAACGCATGAACTTGCGCGTTTAAGGGGTCGTCAATAAGCAGGGAATTAAAGGTCTTAGAAGCCAGTTGCAGTTCACCCTTGAGCATTGCTTTCATACCAAGGGCTATTTGTCGATCTTCTGAGGTTTTATGTTCGACCTTAAGAATTTGAGCAAGGGTCAAATCTTGCTCTTCTTGTCCTGCCATATGAGAGGTTTTAGGCCCCTGATCTTGACAGGCTGCGAGTAAGAGGGCTGTAGCAGAAATCATAATTTTTGATGATATCTGCGCTTTGTTTTTTTTTGTGTGCACGATGCGGACTCCCTGTAAAGTAGCTAGAAATTTAATATAATTTTCATCAATTTTTAAAGACTTGTAAAGTCCTTTTAAAAAATACACTCCTTATTAAACTTAGCGTTTGCAAATACAACACACTTCCGGGAAAATAACTAAAAAAGAAAAGATTTTTCATATGCATAGCCTTATCGTCGGAAAATTCCCCCAGACCCGTCTACGTCGCAATCGCCAAAAAAATTGGTCTCGTTCTTTAATGGCAGAAAATAGCCTTAAACCGGAGGATCTTATTTGGCCTGTCTTTGTACGAGAAGAAAGCGTTGAGGCAGAATTTGCCTCGCTACCGGGCGTAAAGCGCTATTTGATTGCCGAGTTATTGGAGGAAATAGCACAGATTTCACCACTGGGCGTAAGAAGCATTATGCTTTTTCCTGTGGTTGCTCACGATAAGCGAGACGAGACCGCTAGTGAAGCTTTTAATGAAGACGGGCTTTTATGTCAAACGGTCAGAGCTATTAAGGAGCGTTTTCCCGAGGTCGGCGTGATAACCGACGTGGCTCTTGATCCCTATACAAGTCATGGTCAAGACGGCCTTGTTATGAACGGTGAAATTGATAATGACGAAACCCTTAAAGCCCTTGAACGCCATGCCGTTGTGCAGTCAAAGGCAGGCGCCGATGTTATTGCGCCCTCGGAAATGATGGACGGGCGTGTTAGTGCCATCCGTCGTGCCCTTGATGCTCAAGGTTTTAGTGATGTGTCGATTATGTCCTATGCGGCAAAATATGCCAGCTGTTTGTACGGTCCCTTCCGTGAGGCTTTGGGGTCAAAAGACTGTTTGGGATTGGCAGATAAGCGGACTTATCAAATGGATCCTGCCAACCTTGATGAGGCGATACGAGAAGTTGCCCTCGATATTCAAGAAGGCGCCGACAGTGTGATTGTTAAGCCCGGCATGCTTTATTTAGATGTGGTACGTCGTGTCAAAGACACCTTTAAAATCCCGACGATCTCTTTTCAGGTGAGTGCGGAATATGCCATGTTGAAACTGGCTGAAAAAGACGGTTTTTTGAATTTTGATGAAGCTATTCTTGAATCCTTGTTATGCTTTAAGAGGGCAGGAGCCGACGGTATCATTACTTATGCAGCCCCTCGTGTGGCGCAACTTCTGACAAAACAACGTGATCACCAAAAAGGAATTAAAGAAAGTGCCTAGAAAAATTATTTCTCTTTCAACACTCTGTCGACTCCTTTCTCCTCTTGTTTTAGGCGTCACTCTTTCAGGATGTATAGGGTCTCAGTTTGTTGTTGATGATGCGGATGATGAAGTTACTTTTCCAAGCCTCCATAACGTGCCCGAGCGCCCCGACTTGCCGGATCGCTCTGCCTATACCGAGGTAAAAGACGGTCTTTCTTTATCACAACAAGAAACACTTGATGAAAATGCTCAATTGCGTAAAGAGCACGGACTATGAAAACTTAACCGTTTTTCTTTTGCTCTGATAAAATAAGCCTGACAATGTCATTTGCCCGCACAAGCGCGGTTTTTTCTTTGGCAAGGTGCAAAGCACGTTTGGCCTGTGAAAGAGCCAATTCCGGATTGCCGAGGGTCAAGGCTTTTTCCGACAGGGCTAAAGCAAGGAGCCCTTTGTTTCCTTGACGACCATGGATGACGGCCAATAAGTGCCAAGCCATGGGATTTTTACTTTCTTTTCGCAACACAAGGTGGAGTTCTCGCAATTCTTTTGTCAGGTCAACTTGAGGCAGCTCTAAGGCCGCTTGCACAGCCGAAAGGCGAATAAGAGGATTGTCGGGTGCAAGAGAAAGGGCGCGTTGATAAGCAGCATAAGCCTCGGCTACCTTGCCGTTTTCAAAGAGAATTTGTCCTTTGAGTTCATGTAAATAAGGATCCTTAGGGTTTTGATCTAGCAGAGGATCAAGCTCCATGAGGCTCCTTTGTAAATCACCGTTTCGGTAATAGGCGATGGCTCTGGCATAACGATCAAGAGTCGTTGTTTTAGAAGGCGGATGTTGAATCAAGGTTGTCATAGGCGAATTCATGAAAGCTTTAATTTTCACGACCATACGATCAAAGCGCTCATAGAGGCGACTCGGTAACGGCTTTCCTTGTGTCTTTAATTGTCCGATAGCACTGTTTAGCATATCAACACGAAGGCTTGAAAGAGGGTGGGTACGCATATAAGCGTCTTGGCGATCAACGCTGCGTAATTCTTGCTTTGCAAGATAAGCCATAAAGCTTTCAAGGCCTTTGGCTGTCCATCCCAATTTATCGAGGAAACGAACAGCAGCCTGATCGGCAGAGGCTTCTTGGCCTTGGCTGTAATGCATTAAAGATCCCATAGCAATTTGCTGTCCTGCCATCATAGCCCCCATGGCCGCATCGGGAGAACCTGCAATGGCGGCAACAATTCCAAGAGCAGCAGACGCCATGGCAATAAGTGACGAACGGTTAATGCTATCTTGAAAACGAGCCACGTGCCCTAAGGAAAGGTGGCCCGTTTCGTGTGCTAAAACCCCAACAACTTCATCAAGGTTTTTGGCCTTCGTAATCAGAGCCGTATTAATGAAGATGGAAAAATCAATGCTGGCAGCCGCATTAATTTCAGAACTTGCCACAATATAAAGATTTAATAGCTTTGGATCAAGGCCGGCAACTCTAAAAATAGGATGCATAATTTCAAGGAGAATGGCTTCGATTTCACTGTCGCGGATAATGCTGCCCTCTTGAATTACGGGGGCGGCTTGAACGCTTTTGAGAGTAACGAAAAAAGACAATGATAAAATCAAAAGAAAAGAGGATTTAAAGGGATTTATAGAAATTTGAGGGCTCCTTTGTGACAGTCACTTCTTAGTTTAAGCGTTTTAAAGAGGAATGACCATAGAAGAGTCTGCAAAAGGGATCTTTTGCAGACTTATATAATAACATCCCGTTTTTTTTCTATTCTTATTCTAATAATTTTTTTAACCAACTTTTACGCGGACGCGTTGCTTTTTTTTTCTCGTCAGATATTACCGTATTGCCGTCAATATCCGGTTTTTTTGGTGGAATTTTGTTACCGTCAGCCTCTTCTTTGTTAGGAGAGGGGCGGCTAGGCAGCTTTTTTTCAACTGTCTTTTTATCCTCACTCTTATCGGATTTTTTATCCTCACCTTTATCAGGTTTTCCTTCGGGGGCTTTTTGGACGGGTAAAACGTCTTGAGGTTTGTTTTCTGTGCCGGACTTTTGGGCTTGCGGTCTTCTGCGAGGCGCGGAGCGTCGCCTTGAATTTCTCCGAGGCTCTTCATCACCCTTAGGTTTTTCAGCTATTTTCACGTCAGAATCACCTGTGATCGGTTTTGCTTTTGTGTCACCGTCACTTTCAGGTTTATTCTGAGAAGGACGATTCCCGCGACGGCGATTTTGCGAACGGCGTTTTTGAGCGTTTCCCTCGGTCTTTTTCTCATCATCGGCGGTCGTTTTTTCCGTGTCACGTTGAGAATCTGTTTTTTTCTCCGTAGTCTCAGGACGATTTCTGGAGCGATTATCACGACGCCTTGAATTGTTTTGTTTTTTTTCTTGATCTTTCTCTTGGGGGATTTCTTCTCCCTCTATAATGTCGTTATCATTATCAGAGCTTTTATTTTTGCGTTCTATTTGCATCATTTTAAAATTAGGGGCGATAAGAGCGTGGTCGCCCTCAATAACGATATGCATTTCATGACGCGTTTCAATATCCGCCAAGTGATCGCGTTTTTCGTTCAATATATAAAAAGCAACGTCCGTCGGTACAAGAGCCTTAATTTTAAGAGAGCGGTTCGTGATACCTTCTTCATCAAGCGAACGCAAAATAAGAAGAGCCATGGACTCTGTCGAGCGCACATGACCTGTTGCATGACAGTGCGGACAAGGTTGAGAGCTTGTTTCAAGCATGCTGGGACGCAAGCGTTGACGTGAGAGTTCAAGAAGTCCGAAAGGAGAAATTTTTCCCATTTGAACCCGTGCCCGATCATTTTTAAAGGATTCGCGAACCTTACGTTCTACCTGATGGATATGTTTGCGGTCATCCATATCGATAAAATCGATGACCACCAAACCGGCAAGATCCCGTAAACGAACTTGACGGGCAATTTCAGCCGCCGCTTCAAGATTGGTGTTGAGGGCCGTTTCTTCAATGTGGCGTTCGCGAGTTGCGCGCCCCGAGTTAATATCAATGGAAACAAGAGCTTCCGTCGGATTGATCACAATGGATCCCCCGGAGGGCAACATAACCGTCGACTCATGCATTTTCTCAATTTGATGTTCAACTTTATACTGAATAAAAAGAGGAACTTTTCTATCTTTATACTGTTGAACGTTCTTTGCATGGCTCGGCAATAGTTTTTTCATAAAGGCTTTAGATGATTTATAACACTCATCGCCCGTTATAAGGATTTCACTAATTTCTTTGGAGTACTGATCCCGAATAACGCGTTTAATAATACTGTCTTCTTGATAGATCAAAGCAGGTGCAATGGACTTGAGCGTCAAGTCGCGAATCTCACTCCATTGACGTGTTAAGTAGTCCGTGTCCCTTTTTATCTCTGCTTTTGTATGTCCTTGCCCCGCTGTCCGGATGATAAGACCCATTTCCTTGGGGAGATCCAAGGAGGCTAAGGTTTCCCGCAGCCCTTTTCTTTCTTTAGGATTAGAAATTTTACGAGAAATTCCACCGGCCTGAGGAGAATTAGGCATCAGGACACAATAACGCCCGGCAAGGGACAAATACGTTGTGAGAGCAGCTCCCTTTTGACCGCGTTCTTCTTTAGTCACTTGGATTAAAAGAATTTGGTTTTTATGGATAACCTCTTGAATTTTATACATTTTATGAAGAGGAGGGCGTCGGCGTCTTGCATCTTCGCCGGGATCCTCGTCCGAGTGATCAACGCTTTCTCCGGCAATGGTTGAAACTGCGGGCTCAAAATCCCGATCCGTGTTATCCTCCAAGACATCGATAACCTCGTGGTCTTTTTCGTCAGGGTCGTCTTCAGGCTCTTTTATTTCAATAATCGCATCGGCGAGTTTGGCAGCAAGGGCTTCACGGTCGGAAACGGGGATACGGAAGTAATCGGGGTGAATTTCGCTAAATGCGAGGAAGCCGTGGCGATTTCCCCCGTAATCGACAAAGGCCGCTTGCAAAGAAGGCTCGACCCGCATAACTTTTGCGAGATAAACGTTTCCTTTAATGGTTTGTTTATTCGTTGTTTCAATGTCGTATTCGATGAGGCGGCTTTTTTCATCGATAAGGGCCACACGTGTTTCTTCTCTATGGGCCGCGTCAATTAATAATTTTTTAGGCATGGTATATAACTCCGTTCCGGGATATTTGAAGAGCAAATATCACCTTATTAAGGAGCTATTAGAGGATTAAAGAGGGAAGTTAGCTTTTGCAAAAGGGTATAGAAATGCCTTTAATAAGGAATCTATACGTTAGCCGCAGTTTCTTCAAGGCTCTTGGGTAAGAAGGCCCTCAAAAGCCCTTCGACATGAGAACTTTTACGTCTGTCATGGGGAAAGAAGTTCGAGACTATCGACTTTTTCCTTTCCGGAGAGTTTCTGTGCGTATTTGTCAACAAAAGCATTTAACTTTATAAACCTAAATTAATCTTAATAGCTCTGCTATTTTCAGTGAAGGCGCTTTTTCTTCTTAATTAAAGGCACTGTATCTGAAATAGCGGTTAAAAATTCATGTGATCTTAATGTCACACGCAATAAAAATATTACTTTCTCACATTAGTCTTTTTTTTTGTTATCCACAACCGTTTATTTTTTCTCCTCCTTTTTGCAAAATGTCGGTTATACTGCTTTTAAGAAAAAATCTCGATTAAACCTTGGCCAAAATGGATTGCAAATTAAGGGCTTTAACTCTTTATTTTTTATGCCTTTTTATGATGGTGAAAAATGCGGAGGCTTTTTCGTTGCGTGAAGGCAGTCACAAAAACGTCACCCGTGTTGTCATTGAATCTGACGGAGGCGGATCCTTAATCTCGAAGCGCCCCCTTGATGAACGGAAAATAGAGCTTATCTTAACGGGCGGATTGTGCCGAGATATAAAAAATCACCCGAAGATTCGCTCGAAGATTATACGCCTCTGGAGTCTGGACGATTTACCGAAAAGTCAGTGTAGGGTTACCTTTTCTCTTTATCAAAAAGCTTTGTTAAAGCGTGTCTTTTTATTGAAAAAGACCTCACAATACCCCGCACGACTTGTTATTGACATCGGGCAGGGGGCTTTGCCTCCTGCTCCCCCAAAAAAGAAACCGGTTTCAACAGTTGTATCAGCCTTTAAACCGATTCTTGAAACAACCGGTGCCGTTGCCTTTGAAGATTGGCAAAGAGAGCCCCCTCCAAAGCCGGCTTTCATGGCCGGAGTTCCCCTTGGGGGAGGTGTCTTTTTTCACCCTCAAATTTCTTTAAAACCTTTTAGGCCTACAATTGTAATTGACCCGGGGCACGGAGGGCATGATCCGGGCTCTGTGAGTTGTCGAGGGTATTTTGAAAAGCATGTGACGTTAGAGGCTGCAAAAAATATTTCTGCAGAGCTTAAAAAGACAGGACGTTATCATGTGATCCTAACGCGAAAGAAAGATAAGTTTGTGGCAAAACGGGAACGTTTTGCAAAAGCAAGAGAATCACAGGCTGACTTTTTGATTTCACTCCATGCCGATAGTCACCCCTTAAAGAATTTAAGAGGTATAACGATTTACACCTTATCTGCAAAGGCTTCGGATGCGGAGGCCGAACGCCTCGCAAAGCAGGAAAATAAATCGGAATTTTTAGAGGAATTGCAGTTTACGGAAAGTGCAACAAGGGATGTTTCAAACGTTCTTATTGATATTGCACAGCGAGGTTCAAAAAACACAGCTTTACAATTGGCTGAAAAAATCCATAGTTGTTTGCGGAAGAACAAAGTGGGAAAATTAATGACATTGCGTTCTGCCGATCTTGCTGTTTTAAAAGCGCCGGACACGCCTTCAATTCTGATAGAGTTGGGGTATCTTTCCAATGAAAAAGATGAGAAACTACTCAGATCGGTTGCTTACCAAAAAAAAATAGCTCAATCCCTTGTTGAGGCATTGGGGCAATACTTTGATAAAGACTAAAAGGAAAAAAGAGTGGGTCGTTTTATTTCTTGGATCGTCAGCTTAACAGTTGCAGGGCTTTTGTTAGGAGCTATTTTTGCGGCGGGAATTTTTTACTATTACGGGGCAGGTCTTCCCGATTACAAAACTCTGGCTTCTTATGAACCTCCTGTGGTTTCAAGACTTTATTCCGGTGACGGTAAAGTTTTTGCGGAGTATGCCCATGAAAAGCGAATTTATGTACCTCTTGATGTCGTGCCGTCCCATGTCCGCAATGCCTTTTTATCAGCGGAAGATAAAAACTTTTATTATCACTTTGGGATTGATATCCCCAGTATTATTGCAGCCGCATTCACAAACGTAAAACATATGGGAACGTCAAGACGTCCTGTAGGGGCTTCAACGATTACTCAACAAGTTGCCAAGAACTTTTTACTTACAAAAATTTCTCATATGGTTTCCTTAGAACGAAAAATAAAAGAAGCTATTTTATCCCTTCGAATTGAAAAAGCCTATACAAAGGACTATATTTTCGAGCTCTATTTAAATGAGGTTTATCTCGGAAGTCGCTCCTACGGCATTGCTGCAGCTGCTTTAAATTATTTTAACAAAAGTTTACAAGAGCTTACTATTGCAGAAGCGGCTTTTTTTGCAGCCCTGCCAAAGGCTCCCAGTCGTTATCATCCTAAACGTAATCCTAAGTTAACCTATGCGCGGCGTAACTGGGTTATTGACCGCATGCGTCTTGACGGCGTGATTACGGAAGCGGAAGCACTTGAAGCAAAAGCCGAGAAAATTGTTTTACGGAAACGTAATTTGTCTTCTGTTGTGAAGGGAAATTATTTTGCCGAAGAAGTACGCCGTGAGCTCATTAAAAGTTTTGGCGAGAAATCCGTTTATCAAGACGGCTATGTTGTGCGTACGACCCTTGATCCGCGCTTGCAAAAACTTGCCGAAGAGGCTCTGCAAGACGGCTTAATAACCTATGATCGAAACCATGGGTGGCGCGGTGCGATAACACATCTATCTCTTCAGCAAAGCGATACTTTAGGAGAAGGAACGACGGCTCGTTGGGTTAACGCGTTGCAAAGTGTTGTTCAACCTGCGGGTATGGAGGAGTGGCAACTTGCCGTTGTCTTAGAAATTGATTCGGCGGCGGTGAAAATCGGCTTTGCCGACGGTAGTGTCGGCTATATTACTTTGCCGGAGATGAAATGGGCAAGGCGATGGATTAATGATGAGGCGAGAGGTGATGTGATTAGCCATCCGAAACAGGTCTTAAAAATTGGAGATGTTGTTTTAACGGATGTTCTTTATGAAGAAATTAAAAAAGAAAAACTGAAAAAAGGGGAGGGAGCTGAAAAAGAAGATAAGGAAAACTTAAGAGAAGACCTTCAAGAATCTGTTGTAGCACTATATAAAGGGAAGCAAGCCTTTAAACTTTGTCAAATTCCGGCTGTTTCAGGGGCAATTGTTGCTATGGATCCGATCACCGGACGCGTTCTAGCTATGCAAGGCGGTTATAGTTTTGAGCTGAGCCAGTTCAACAGAGCAACCCAAGCTATGCGTCAAACGGGGTCGGCTTTCAAACCGTTCTCTTACATTGCAGCTTTTGAAAAGGGATTGACGCCCTCAACGGTTTTGGAAGACACACCGCTCGCCATTGATCTTGGCTATGGTCTTGGTATTTGGCGCCCTAAGAACTGGGATGAGAAATTCAAGGGGCCTATCACGGTGCGTCGTAGCTTTGAACTTTCTCGAAATGTGGCTGCAATTCGCATGGTTCATGAATTGGTCGGTATGAAAAATGTTGTGGACGTAGCAAAGCGCTTTAATGTGGATCGAGATATGCCGGTACAACTCTCGGGTGTTTTAGGAGCCAGCGAGACAACGCTTTTAAGACTAACGGCCGCGTACGCTATGATTGCTAATGGCGGCAAACTTGTCGCACCGTCTTTTTTTGACCATGTACAAGATCGCCGAGGCAAAACGATTTTGGTGAATAGTTATGACTTATGTGAGGGCTGCGAGGCCAAGGATCCGAACATCCTTCCCCTGTTGCGAGATTTGCGTCCTCAGGTAACGGACCCTATTTCTGCTTATCAAATGACCGGTCTTTTACGAGGGGCTGTCGAACGGGGTCTCGGCAGTACCATGAAATCCATTCCCCACCAGATTGTGGTTAAATCCGGTACGACCAACGATTATCGTGATGCATGGATGATGGGATATTCTCCAACTTTAGTCTTGGGGGTTTATGTTGGTTTTGATACACCGCGCACCCTTGGTAAAAAGCATTATGGTACAAAAGTATCCGGCCCTATTTTTAAAAGTTTTATGGAAAAAGCTTTAAAAGATACGCCTGAAGTCCCGTTTAAAATGCCAAAGGGGTTGAAACTGGTTCGTGTGAATGCATTTACCGGCGGAAAAGCCCAAGGCGGTGAACCCAACACCATTTATGAAGCCTTTAGAGCCGGCACAGAAGTCACTCAAGCTTATAACGTTCCCCATTGGGACGGAGAACACGAACAAGCAGGAGAGGATGGCGGAGAACACAGCGGCGAGAGCGGCGTTTATCCTCAAAATCTCTATGGTAGCCCCTTTGCACCCATGCCGGGCTCCGAGGCCTCATCCCCCCCTCAAACATCTGCCGATACCCCTTATCCTTCGTCTCCCGGAGGGGCGTCAAATAATGGGGATGTCTCCGGCACAGGCGGTTTGTATTGAGATTTTTTTCTTAAGTATCGGTTGTGAGAGCTAAAGCGAAATCGTTCTTTGTGCTCTTTTTACCGAGATGCCCCGAAAATTAAGACGCTGAAAAGAAGGGGCTGCTCAAACCACCGGTCGAGATAAGGGCTCTATTTAATCTCCGGCAGAATTATTTTTACATATCCTTAACTTGACGGTGACTTCCTAAAATGAAAGAATAAGAAAGGTTATAGTTCCTTTCTCTGTCGCACATTAAGTGCCTATTCGGCACCGTGTGTTATAGTAAAAGGGAGGCTTAAAAGTTTAAAAACCTATAGGTGTATGATAAATAAAGGCTAATCATAGGCCTCATAAGGTATTGAATAATAGGGGTAAAGAGGCTTACCTGCCGAACGCAAAAAGGGAAAATACTTGAGTAGATTAAAGTGTCCCGAATAAAGTATTTTAACGAAGCCAATAAAAATAAAAAGAATCCTTTATGAGATCAAAAAATAGAAAACCTTCGAATGTTACCTTTACATTCCTGCAAAATAAAATCATACAATTTGTGATGTTAGGCAGCGGACTTGTCCTTTTGCTGTTGCTTTTCTATTTTTTATCTTCTTTTTTGAGTGAGGATAAACACGGTATTGATTACAAAACCTCCCAAGTCCTCAAGGTTATTATTGTTTGTTGTGTGACGTGGATCATCATGCGGCTTTTCCGTGTGCTCCTGACGCATAGCCGCAAAGCTAAAAACATCAAAGAAGCATCCCATTACATTATCGTTTTTTTTAATTGGGGTCTTTCCCTTGGAGCGATTATTTTTATCGCCATTGTCATTTTTGAACAAGCTTCGTGGGGGTTTCTCACAGCAGGAGGAATTCTAGGTGCAGGAATAGCCTTTTCCGTTCAAGGCATCGTCTTAGATATTATTTCCGGATTGTGTTTGGCTTTAGCGCGCTCTTACAAAATAGGGGATTGGATTTGTTTGAATGAGAAAATGGTGGGAGAAATTGTTAAAACCTCTTGGCGTCATATCGAGGTCAGAACAAAATACAATAGTGCAATTGTGATTCCTAATCGCCGATTAACTTCGGAGATTTATGAAAATCTTTCCCGCTTTGGGAAAATTTACAGGCAGGATGTAAACATCTCCCTTGGCCATGATATACCCATTGAGCGTGCAGAAGCCGTGCTGACGGATGCCTTGCTTCGCATTCCCGAGGTTACCAAAACGGGCATTCATGAGGTTTGGGCAGAATATTTAGGAGAGGGCGGTATTCGTTATACACTGCGCTTCGGTTTTGAAGGACTCCGTATGATGCGCCCGACACGTCATAAGGTTTTGTTATCGGCCACAAAACTATTACACGAGAATAATATGCATGTTTCGGAAAAATTGGGGAGTTATTCTTTATCAAAGACCGTTCCTTTTTTCCAATCCGATCCCATGCCTGCTAAAGCTTTTCTAAGAAAAATCACGCTTTTTAAGGCTCTTACTAATGAGGAAATTGAAAAACTTGCCGATCACATAGACTATTCTTTTATAGAACCGGGGGATGATCTTATTGTAATTGACGATGTTCGTACTTCGCTCTTTATTATTGCAGAAGGCGTTGTAGATGTCATCATACCTTTCAAAGAGGGCGAGAAATTAATTAACAAGGTCTTGGCAACCTTAGGTGCCGGAAATTTTGTGGGGGAGCGCTCTCTCCTTATGGGGGAAAAACGCTCCGCAACGGTCAGAGCCAGAACGCAGGTTTTAGCCTATAAAGTAACAAAAGAAGCTTTCGAACCTCTTTTAAAGGCCAGACCTAAAATTGTTGATGCGCTTGCTGAGGTTCTCGTCGAACGTGAACAGGATACATTCAAAAAGGTACGCGATATCAACGATAGTGATAAGAAAAATACACTTAAAGAAGAAATTATACAGCGTATTAAAGAATTTTTCGGAGTCTAACAGGCGATCTCAATTTAACTGTGCCGTGTTTTTTAAGCTTTTTTTCTAGTTAATAAAAAATAAATAGAATACTTATTTTTTATTCTAAACTAATACTTGTTTTCTACAATATGTTGAGTCCGTAACCTTAAACGCCGCTGAATGATATAAACCTCACAAAAAGCTTTCTTAACCCGCCCCCAAATCCAATAGCTTTTTTTTTGCTCACTTTTCGCTGTCTTTTTTTAAGGGGATTTGGTAGAGTTTGGAAGTGTTTATTTATAGTTTAAGAGGATCTAATGATTAGTACGGTTTTGCTTGTGGTTCATATTATTTTTGTGGCCATTATGATTGGGCTTATTTTACTTCAAAAAAGCGAAGGCGGAGCCCTTGGTATGGGCGGGGGTAATTTGATGACAGCTCGTGGGACGGCAAACTTGTTAACCCGTTCAACGGCCGTGATGGCAACCTTTTTCTTCTTGTCCACTCTTGTGTTGGCTATGAATTTTAAGGGGTCAAAAAGCTCCGAATCTATTTTGGATGCCGTTTCTTCTAAAAACCAAAGCCAAAAAGAAATGCCGTCGATTGACCACTCAAAGCCTACCTTGCCAACGGAGCCTGAAGCCCCTGTTGCGCCGGTTGAGCCGACAACACCTGCTAATTAAACAATCTTAAAACCCTTAACGTGAAAAGTCGCTTTTATATGAGTCCTAAAATTATTTTTGTAACCGGCGGTGTCCTATCTTCTTTAGGAAAGGGCATCTCCGCTGCAAGTTTAGGGGCTTTGCTGGAAGCACGGGGATATAAGGTTCGCTTGCGTAAGTTTGAACCTTATTTGAATGTTGACCCCGGGACTATGAGTCCTTTTCAACACGGTGAGGTTTATGTGACCGAAGACGGGGGAGAGACCGACCTTGACTTGGGGCATTATGAGCGCTTTACATCTCTTAATACTCGACGTTGTGATGCCGTTTCAACGGGACAAATTTATTCGAAGGTTATTGCAAAAGAACGCCACGGCGATTACCTTGGTGCAACGATCCAAGTTATTCCCCATATTACCAATGAGATTAAAGAACATATCACTCACAATATCGAAGACGATATTGACTTTTTAATTTGTGAAATCGGAGGAACCGTCGGTGATATAGAAGGCCTTCCTTTTTTGGAGGCCATCCGCCAGTATGCCAACGATGTGGGACGGGGAAATGTTTTATTTATGCATTTAACCTTAGTTCCTTTTATCAAAACGGCTCAAGAACTTAAGACAAAACCCTCCCAGCATTCCGTAAAAGAATTACAAAGCATGGGCATTCAGCCGGACATTTTGCTTTGCCGTACGGAAGTCCCTTTGCCTCTTGATGCGCGGCAAAAACTTGCTTTGTTTTGTAATATTAAGCCGGAATGTGTTATTGAGGCCTCCGATGTCGATAGTATTTATCGTGTGCCCTTGGCTTACTTTAAAGAGGGCTTGGATACACAAGTGTGCAAGCACTTCGGCTTAGACACAAAAACAGCACCTGATTTATCGCTTTGGGAAGAGGCGGTTCAACGTGCCACAACTCCGAAAGGAGAGGTATCCGTTGCCGTTGTGGGGAAATATACTGGTCTTCAAGATGCTTATAAATCCATTGCCGAATCTTTTCAGCATGCGGGTATTGCCAATGAATTAAAAGTAAACGTTACATGGTTGAATGCTGAAGATTTAACCGATGATAAGACAACTGCCGATATCTTAAAAGGCTTTCAAGGTATTTTAGTGCCGGGCGGACACGGAGAACGCGGGACTGATGGAAAAATGCGGGCTATTCGCTATGCACGTGAGAATAATGTGCCTTTCTTCGGCATTTGTTTGGGAATGCAATTAGCCGTTATCGAGTTCGCTCGCCATATTTTAGGATTAAGGGAGGCGCACTCCACTGAATTTGAAGAAACAGCTCACCCCGTTGTCGGGCTTATGAAATCGTGGAATCAAGACGGAAAAGAAGTCAGGCGCTCTCGCAAAGGAGATCTCGGCGGAACCATGCGACTTGGGGGGTATGAGTGCGTTTTGACCGAGGATTCTTTAGCCCATAGGGTTTATGGCACAGACCATATTGTTGAACGCCATCGTCATCGTTATGAAATGGATAGCCGTTATCGTGATCGCTTTGAAGCTGCCGGTCTCCAAATCACGGGAACCTCTCCTGACGGGGCTTTGCCTGAAATTATTGAGATCAAAGACCATCCTTGGTTTTTGGCCATGCAGTTTCATCCGGAATTTAAGTCAAAGCCTATGGCTCCCCATCCGGCCTTTGTAGCCTTTGTAAAGGCGGCTCATTCTCTATAATACGTATATAAAATAAGTAGATAAAGTAAGGATCAAACAAATGAAAATGCAAGACCAAAGAACGGTAACCGTAGGCGGAAATGATGTTGCGTCTTTGACATTTTCAAATGACTTGCCCTTGAGTTTGATTCTGGGGCCTTGTGCTGTTGAAAGCCGTGATCATGCCCTTGAAATGAGCTTGGCTCTTAAGGAAATAGCCGATAAAAAAGGCGTTTCCATTGTTTATAAATCTTCCTTTGATAAGGCAAATCGTACCAGCAATAAAAGCTATCGAGGTGTCGGTATTGAGAAGGGGCTCGAAATTCTGGCCGAAGTGCGCTCAACAACCGGATTGCCGGTGATTACCGATGTGCATACGGTAGAACAATGCGCCCTTGTCGGGCGTGTTGTCGATATGCTGCAAATTCCGGCATTCTTGTGTCGTCAAACGGATTTGCTGGTTGCCGCTGCCAAAACCGGTAAAGCCGTTAATGTGAAAAAAGGCCAGTTTCTAGCGCCGTGGGATATGGCTAATGTAGCCAAAAAGATTCAAGATGCGGGCAATAACAAAACGCTTTTATGTGAACGCGGCACGTCCTTCGGATATAATACCCTTGTGAATGATATGCGCGGTTTGCCCATTATGGCGCAAACCGGTTGTCCTATTATCTTTGACGCGACCCATTCGGTGCAACAACCGGGCGGGCAGGGCGAGACGTCCGGCGGAGATCGTCGTTATGTCGAACCTTTGGCAAGAGCCGCAGTTGCTATCGGTGTTGCAGGTGTCTTTATGGAAACCCATGCAGATCCTGATAAAGCACCAAGTGACGGCCCTAACATGATTGTCTTAAAGGACTTGCCGGCTCTTATTGATCGCCTTATGGCTCTTGATACCGTTGCAAAAGGATTAAATCAAACTCTAAAAGCCGCCTAACGACCTAAGGAACTTGCTATGATTATAACCGTTGAACATCTGACTGCCCGTGAAGTTTTGGATTCACGGGGAAACCCGACCGTTGAAGTTGATGTGCGTTTGTCAGACGGTGCTTTTGGTCGAGCCATTGTGCCGTCGGGTGCTTCGACGGGAAAATATGAGGCGGTTGAAAAACGCGACGGGGATAAAAAGCGTTACAGCGGCAAAGGTGTTTTACAAGCTGTTGACGCTGTGAAATCACATATTGCGCCAAAAATTTTAGGCGCCGACCCCTTTGATCAAAAAGCCCTTGATCAACGCCTTATTGAACTTGACGGCACTGACAATAAATCAAATTTTGGCGCTAATGCCCTCTTGGGCGTGAGTCTTGCCGTTGCCCGCGCGGCCGCTGCCTCTCAAAATAAGCCTTTTTATCGGTATATCGGGAGTGATAAAGCTACGTTGCTTCCCATGCCTATGATGAATTTTATCAATGGCGGGGCTCACTCTGATGCGCCTATCGATATTCAAGAATTTATGATTGTGCCTGTCGGTGCAAACCGTTTTTCAGAGGCGATTCGTATGGGGGCTGAAATTTTTCACGCCTTAAAATCTCTTTTAGCCTCTAAGAATTTAAGTACGTGTGTTGGGGACGAGGGCGGTTTTGCGCCTCAACTCTCTTCTTCAAAGGATGTGCTGGATTGCTTGCTTCGAGCCGGTGAAAAGGCCGGCTATCGTGCCGGTGAGGATTTTGGTTTTGCCTTGGATGTAGCGGCTAACGAGCTATATCACGAAGAATCCGGTATTTATAGCCTCAAAGGGGAGGGGAAATGTTTAACCTCTGTTGAATTGGCGGACTACTACGAAGAGCTTTTTCACGATTACCCGATCCTCTCTCTTGAAGACGGTATGGCAGAGGATGATTTCGAGGGGTGGGCTTTGCTAAATAAGCGCCTTGGGGAGCGCTATCAAATTGTCGGAGATGACCTTTATGTCACCAATCCCAAACGCCTTCAAATCGGGTTCGATCAGAACTTGTCTAACAGTATTTTGATTAAGCTTAATCAAATCGGGACTCTGTCTGAAACCCTCGAAACCATGAAAATGGCACAGACTCACGGATACACTTGTGTTGTCTCTCACCGCTCGGGAGAAACAGAAGACACAACCATTGCGGATCTTGCCGTTGCAACACGAGCCGGTCAAATCAAAACAGGCTCTTTGTCACGAACGGATCGTATTTGCAAATATAACCGACTCCTTCGCATTGAAGAAGAACTGGGCGACCGCGCAGAATTTATGAATCCTTTTTAAATTATCTAAATTATTAAACACAATGCCCTTAATTCTAGTTTTAAAAATCCCTACAAACCCTTAAATCAAAGGGTTTGCACTCTCCCTTTCATCCATAGATATTTTTTTGTTGAATATATTTTAATTATTATATATTCTCTTATTTTTTAATTACAAAATATAAGATGTAATTTTTATTGACAAATAAGATTTACGTATTATGTATATTAAAACATTAGATATTAAATACATTAAGGAAACCCCTCAAAGGATTAAGACGCATGAAAAAAACTATTATTACGGGACTTTTATTTCTATCTACTTTAGAAAATGCCTTTACAAGTTTACCCACAATAAGTGAAGAAGAAGATATAAACAGTAGCATTATAATCGAATTTCTCCCTGGTGGAGGCTTTTCTGTAGAAGCTGCTCCTAGCCCGATGGAACAAACTATTAGAAAATTAAAAGAAGATGACGCTGCAGAAAGATATAATTTAAGTGAGATTTTGTTACATGGACACAGTATTTTTGAATCTGCGTCTGAGCTTACTTATTGTCTTAAAAAGAAGCCTTTATGTTTTGGAAACATTAATTTATTGCAGAGTAGTCACGTCTTTCAACAGGATTTAAGTTCAATAAAATTTACGTATACTGCCGATAATAAGGAGATAATAACCGATTTCTCAAAAATTAAAAAATTGAAAGAAGAGATAACTTTCAAGGATTTTAAAGAGATAATTGATGAAAAAATATTTAGAAATAATGAAATCAAAACAAGTTACTCTGATCTTATTAATTTTGCCATAAGTTTACGGCATTTAAAGAAGAATAACGAGAAGCACCAAGATTCTAGACTGATCCACGGAGATTATGCCTGTGAGTATATATTAAGAAAATTAATTTATAATTTAGAATCTCAAGAGGCACCGAGAAATTCCACATTATCAAAGGCATATTATCAGCTTTCCCAAGTCTATTCACATATAATGGATTATAATTTCATTGATTGGAAAGAGGGTAAGGGAAAAATCTACATACATTTTGTAGAAATTACTGAAGTGGACAAGGAAACGATCTCGGACATACATAGTTTTCTTCTGAAAAGGAGCCAATATTATCAAAACAACCTATAAATTCCACACACCATAAGAAATCCCCTTTAAGCGAAATAGCCTTAAAGGGGGTTTTCATATCAAAACGGCTCGCTCTTAACAACACAGCTTTTAAATGATGAGCGGCCGTATATGCCGAATCTGCTCTTATTCACTCCGGAAGCCGTGAAATTGTTTGCTCAAGTGTATTTTGAAAATATTAACTCTATTCAGATATACTAGGAAGTATTCAGATGTGCTAGGAACTTAAAAAAAGAAGGGATGAAAAAAATGAATAAGAAAGATTACAAAAATTATTTAGTGGGATTATATAACATTGAGGAGTATCTCAGAAATAAGAATAACCTTAATTTCAAAGCTTTTTATATTTCTAAAATTTCTTTTATGTTTTCAATGTTTTATGGGCTATTCAAAGAAGATTTGAAAACCTTAAACCTAACCGAACTTATTAGCGGAAATAAGCCCAAAATTAACCAAGTGGATAACAAGAAGGGGGAAAACGAATTCGTCGCATTAGCTCGTCATTTACGCAACTCTGTTGCACACGGTAATTTTTCTATTGAAGGTACAACAATGTCATTTGAAGATTTCTCTGCTAAAACAAAGACGTTTTGTTGGTCAATTAACATTAGAGATATAAATGCTTTAATGTTGAGTTTATTAAAAGCAGGCCATAATGAGCGATAATCCTTTTCTATTAGGTCGGGTTGTTACAAACTTTCAGGTTAAATATGATAAAAATGGGAAAGCATCATACAAATGGGATGAAAAAGAAATGACTAAATTTCCCAAAGCTGCCCAAATATAAAAGGATTTAAAAAAAAGATCTGCATAAAGATATTTGCACGGATATTTTAGAGCTATTGCATAGAATAACCGTAGCCAAAATCAATGCGTCGATGAGTCATTTTTCTTTGCAACTCATTTTCCATAATATATATTATACGACTTTATTTTGTAAGCGCAAAGTAGTAATGTCCAAACTACTTAACGTAGTTCCCTGCACTTTCCTGCAAACTACCCCAATATGTCCGATAATTTGTTAAAATTTTATAGATACTGCTGCGCTTCCATATTCCCACAGGTATTTTTTAATATTTGGGTTTTGTTACGACCAAAGCAAATTAACTTGACGCTGCCGATAGCACAATATCGTTCTTTAGTTAAGCGTCCCAAAAATTCACTCATGTAGTAGTAATTACTTATATATCTACACAAAAATATTGACAATATATTTTTTTATATGATAAAATTTATTTTGAAACAATCTGGAACTTATGTAATGAAGAAATTTATACCTAAAATTAACACGCTAATGACATATAAAACACAATTTATCGCCATAACAATTTTCTTGTCCTTCTGCAGTGCAGTCAAAGCATCAGATCTTGGTGATGATATTAACATCAAACCAACTAATTGTAATAATCAACAAATATCTCTTATTCCTCCTCTTCCAAATGAGATTTCTGAAGTAATTTTTAGAGAACATATGAAAGATAATGCTCCATATATTCACCAATTACGCACTGTATCTACGTATTGGAGTTTATATCTTCCTCAATTCATCCCCTCCTTACCAACCATAAGGCCTAGAATATTGACAGATGAATTTTTGTCTCTTTTCACCAACCTTACTTCCTTAGACCTTACCCAACAAAAAGGGAACATAAATAATAGCTTAAGTGAACTGACAAAGATTACCGAATTGAATCTTTCTTTAAATTCAACAGTTACAGATGATGTGCTAATGACACTCCCTAAACTTAGTTCTTTGAATCTTTGGAGAAATTCAACGGTTACAAATGATGTGCTAACAATAATCCCTAAACTTAACTCCTTGACCCTTAAAGAAAACATACGGATTAACGGTGATGGTCTGGTCCAACATACGACCCTCACCTCCTTGAACCTGTGTGCGAACAAGCGTATTCAAAATAAGCATCTAGAGGTACTTACCGATCTAACCGACTTAAATCTTGATGAGAATTCATGTATTGACCATTCCAGTGTGAGTAAACTTACAAATCTAACTAAATTAAGTCTTGATAAAAATAGCAGTATTTCTTGGCGCGCTCTGATCAATCTGACAAAACTTACATCTTTGAATCTTTCTCAGAACAGTATGATAAAAGACGAGCATTTAAGGCTGCATACAAACCTCACCTACTTAAATCTTTCTTTGAACTGTTATATTACAGACAATGGCGTTAGGGCGCTGCCAAGACTTACCACACTAATACTTCATTGGAACAACAACATTACTGATAATCTTATTGATGAACTCGTAGAAAACGGAGTACAAGTAAGAAGTAATAGGTAATATATTCATTCCAAAATTTTTCCATACTAAGTCATTTACCTCCAGCCAAGCTGGAGGTTTGAGAGGCACCGTCAAGTTAATTGAATTTTTGAAAAATAAGGTTGCTCAAACCATTTTGTGTTAATGGTTTTCATTTGTCCATAAGGCAAGAAAGATCTTAACTTAATGGTATGGACCAGTCCTGCAGGGGTGGAATTTGGTAGAGGGCGGAAGTATCATAAGGGGTCTATCCCGACAAAGGTACCAAAACCACCACAATGAACTTTCTACTCTTAAAGTTTGTCGGCATGCCCATTTCTAAGCTGTTTGATGCGACAGAATCTGAATTATTAACCGTTAACCAATATCGCATTTTTACCACTTTCCCGCAAAACACCCCAAATACATTGGCATTTTTTTGTTGCAAAATCATATTAAATAAATCTATAAAATAAGTATTGTTTTTATTTCGAATCCCAACAAAATTAATATCGGGAATATTATTATGAAGAAAATTATATCTGCACTATTTACAATGGCTTTTACAACAACAATTAATGCAAGTAACCAAAAACCTCCTTTTATTGAAGAAGAACTAAAAAAAACAACTAATGATATGGGTTTTAATTTTTCAAACGGAGGGCCTGTCGAGGAGAATTTTTTGAGCTTTATAAGAGAGAAGGATTCTCCCGAGCGTTATATCCTAACGAATGCATGTGCTTTTGGACGTTTAACTTGGGAAGCTTATAATGTAACAAATGAATCTCCTATTATTGGAACAGAGCTTTCTGCTGAAAACCTTTCCGGAATCAGAAAATGGAGAAGAGAAGGTAGTTCAAAAGTACGTAAATCAAAAGAAAGGAAAAGGATGCATCTAATTCAAGGCGATTGTAGAACTCTTGAAGAGCAAAATATATTTAAAGAACATTTTGAAGGAATGAAAGCTGCTGCTATTACTGATTTTAATTATATACACTTTTTCAACTATTATGAAGCTTGTAAAAATTTTCTCTTAGAATTTACTAGGTTGGATAGAGGTGGACGTCTTTTTGGGATTATGGAAAGTGCAGATTATAATATACCAGATGAAGTTCTATTTTTTTTGTCACAAAATAACAAGAGAGGCCTACACAATTCAGGGTATCCCGAAAAATTAATAGATGTTTACCAATTACTGATTGTTAGAAAAACCTTAACCCAAATGTACGAAAATGCAGGTTTACCTTTTCCAGAATATCATAATCCATTGACAGAAAATTCTTTGACTGAAAGAAGGATAAATACTTATATTAATAAATCACTACGACTTTCTGAAGAACATATCCTCAATATTGCAGATATAATTGGTTTTAATGTGGTGGAAGGTGGAATCTATCATTTAGGAGTTAATAAAAGTGGTTCTTTTTATAAAAAAGAACGCGGTGAATATATAGGATTTATTCTTGAAAAGCCCGCGACTTACAATGGAGAATTAAATTCTCATTTGAATCCGGAACAATTAGAACAAAAATCCTTAGAGTTATTTGGTGATTATGTAAATATAGAAGAAACAAGGAAGTCTTTTCACTCTGAGAACGAGCTTTTATTCAATGATAGTAAATATCCATATTTGTTTATTAAGTAATATTGGTACTCGGCAGTTTCATGGATGAGGGGCGAATTCTGATTAAATAGGGGTCGTGTTCGTGAACCCTATAGAATTGAAGGATTTAAAAATATGGTATCACGATTTATTTTAATAGCGCTTGGCTTGGTGGTATTTTTTGTAAATGCATATGCCTCTATCGGCACACAAGAAATCAGCTTTTTATCTAAAAGTTCAAGAAGAACATTAGTCGCCGAAATTTATTACCCTACCTCATGTAAAACAAAAAAGAAAAAGATTCCACATGGAATCTGGATGAGAGAAAACTATTATAAGGGACAATCTTGTGTAAATAACAAAAAAAAATATCCTTTAGTTTTATTTTCTCACGGGTTTCAAGGAGATAGGTTTGGAAATTCTTGGATTGCAGAATCCTTGGTTGCTAAGGGTTATATCGTCGTTATGATTGATCACACCTTTAATACTAGTTATGAACACAGCGATTTGTTCATTTATACTTCAATGTGGCAAAGACCTTTAGATATTTCGGAATTATTAACCGATCTATTACAACATCCTCAATGGGGTAAAGTCATTAACAAAGACAAAATAGCTGTTGTCGGATTTTCATTAGGAGGCACTACAGCTTTATGGCTTGGTGGCATTAAAGCAGATAAGGATAAATTTAAACAAGCCCTTGATGAGAAATATTCAAGATGGAGTGATTGGCCAGAATATGCAGCTGAAAAAGCAAGAGCAGTTGATTGGAGTAAGGCGGAACATTCTTACAAAGATGATCGCATTAAAGTGGTCATTTCCATAGCGCCGGATTTAGGAGAAGCCTTTGCCGCAGAGGGACTGAAAGAAATGAGCGTTCCTACGCTAATAATTGTAGGGGATAAAGATAAAATAACTCCTAAGAAGAAAAATGCTGAGTTTTTTTCAAAAAGCATAAATAGATCTGAGTTACTCGTCATAGAAGGCGCAGAGCACTTTACATTTATGAATAAATGTTCTGCTATAGGATTTAAGATAACACCACACCTAGGTGCTTCAGATTATAAAAAAGAAGGCGCACATACTCTGGTGATCGATAGGTGCTGTGATTTTTTGCAGAAAAACCTAAAGTAAGGGTATTAACGTCTTTTTTCGGGAGACCTGTTAAATCTCTTGTGTGCGTGGGTGTAACAGTTGGAGCCTTTGCGCCTAAAATTTGGAAGAACGCCCTCTTTCCGCCCGGCCGAAATTAACTTGACGGTGCTCTTTCATATGTACAGTAATAAGCCTACTATCTGCTTGTTCAAATATAAGGAGTATAACGATGATAAAAGAACCAGTTTCCTCATATAAAGGTGCTTGCCATTGCGGGAAAGTTCAGTTTGAGGTTCTAGGAGCTCCATTATTCACTCAGTACTGCCATTGCAATAAATGTCGTTCTATTGCTACGAAATCAAATCGTGAAGAAGATAAAAAAGGTTATTCCCATACAGCTGCTTATTTAAGAGAAAAGTTTAAAATAACAACGAGTGACAATTATTTGGAGAGACTACCTATTAACAATTCCTACCTTTACCTTTGTAAAATTTGTAAATCGCTAATCTATGGAATTTCACAAGACAAGCAACAAAAGAAAGGAATTGGTATTAATATGTCGAATTTTTCTTTTAACACCCCAAACATACCAGATATCTTCAAATCTGTCCGACATGCCTATTATGCTGATCGTATTATAGACATCTATGATTTCCTACCCAAATTTGTAAATTTTCCATCGGAGCTGGGGGGTAGTGGCCAAAGGTGTAAGTAGTGGTAACAGGGTATGCTCGCCTAACAAGCGGGATAGAAACCGAATAGCTGCTTTCTTATTTTTACGTTTTTGAAGGAATACATCAAGTTCATGTCCTTCTGAATCAACAGCTCGCCAAAGGATAAAGGTTTCTCCGTTCATCTTGATGATCATTTCATCAAGATGCCATTTATCTCCGGGCTTGCGTTCACGCTTCTTGATAACGTCCCTGAAGTCCTTAGAAAACTTCATACACCATCCCCTTATGGCCTCGTAACTCACAATAATACCGCGATAAGATAACTCTTCACTAATATCACGGTAGCTGTCGTTAAAACGGTGATAGCGCCAAACAGCATGGCTAATTGCACCGTCAAGTTAATTTGAGTTGGTCGTAAAGATGCTTCTCTAAAAAATGAGGTCGCATATATGACTGAAAACAATGACCTAAAAGTAAATTGATATCAAATTTTAACCTTGCAATACGGAGTGATCCATATATGACGGGGCTCCTTTCATAAAAAAATTGACAAGCTGGCTTGGAATCCGATACAGTTAAATGTTATGACTTATACACACCACACACCTCTTTTTCTTTTCCTCCTCCTGGGCAGCGTTTGCTGTTCATAATTTCTATACCTAAAAATTACATTTCTATTTCATTTTAAAAACTCTTTTTAAGGAGAGACAATATGTCAACGCCGTCGCGCTTGAACGCTTATACCATTTGGTTTTTAGGCTCTTTATTTTACGCCTACCAATATATTTTACGGGTTTTACCCAATATCGCCTCCCAAGAAATTGTCGAAAAATTTACCCTCGATGCCAGTACATTTGGACAATTTTCAGGGTTTTATTATATTGGCTATGCATCCATGCACATTCCTATGGGCATCTTGCTTGATCGCATTGGCCCCAAAATAATCATGCCACTTTCTATGGCCTGTGCCGCCCTTGGGTTATTGCCATTGATCTATGCCGACACCTGGATTTACCCCACCCTTGGGCGTATCCTCATTGGCATGGGGTCTTCTGGGGCTATTTTAGGCATTTTTAAGATTATTCGCCTTGGTTTTCCCGAAGAAAAATTCACCCGTATGCTTAGTGTTGCCGTGACCATTGGCTTGCTTGGGGCTATTTATGGGGGACAACCCATGAACTATATGATGGGGGTCTTTGGCTGGAAGCATGTAATTGAGATCATGGCCTTGCTTGGGGTCATATTGGCCATTGTCACCTATTTTTTAACACCTACTCAAGCTTTTGAGAAAATAAAAATTTCAAGTATTATCAAAGATATGAAAACTATTTTTTATAACCCTTGGGTTGTGGCGGTCACCCTGTTAAGCGGCGCGATGGTTGGGCCTCTTGAAGGTTTTGCCGATGTGTGGGGCACAGAATATTTAAAAATCGCCTATGGGTACGGGGACGATTGGGCTTCAACAGTGCCGTCGTTCCTCTTTCTAGGGATGTGCTTTGGCTCGCCTTTTGTGTCTTATATTGCCGATAAAACAAAGGCCTATTTTAGTACCGTCATGACTTGTGCTGTGGTGATGCTTGTGAGCTTTATGTTGATTTTATTTGCTCAGGTCAGCTACACTAACATGGTTATATTGCTTTCCATCAGCGGGGTTTCCTGCGCATATCAAATAATTATGATCTATAAAGCCAGCACCTTTGTGCCTGACCACGTTACGGGCCTCACAACAGCATGCGCCAATATGGTCATCATGGTTTTTGGCTATGTTTTCCACAGCTCTATTGGAAATTTAATGACAGCCTTTTGGGACGGGAGCACAGAAAATGGTATCGCTATTTATAGTGCTGGCACCTACCAACAGGCTCTATTAGTGATCCCTGCCGGGCTATTTCTAGGGTTCATTGGGCTTATGATTGTAGGGCGCCTTGAAAAACGACGAATGGTCGCGACGGCACCGTCAAGTTAATTTAGGTATGGAGTGACATTGTGGAAACCTTCCGAGTTATGTTAAAGTTTCCTAGGATTTATGGAG
>JAACSN010000004.1 GCA_009993885.1 Alphaproteobacteria bacterium | reverse complement strand
GTTTGAGCGCAACAAGCCTCACGTAAACATCGGCACCATCGGTCACGTTGACCATGGTAAAACCACTTTGACAGCGGCGATTACAAAAGTTTTGGCAGAGACCGGCGGCGCAGTCTTTAAGGGTTACGCAGACATTGATACGGCGCCTGAAGAAAAGGCTCGCGGTATTACGATTAACACCTCCCACGTTGAGTACGAAACAGCCAAGCGCCACTATGCGCACGTTGACTGCCCGGGACACGCCGACTATGTTAAGAACATGATCACGGGTGCGGCGCAAATGGACGGTGCGATTTTGGTGGTGAACGCTGCTGACGGACCTATGCCTCAAACACGCGAGCACATTCTTCTTGCCAAGCAAGTTAACGTGCCTTCTTTGGTTGTGTATATGAACAAAGTTGACCAAGTTGATGACGAAGAATTGTTGGATCTTGTTGAGCTTGAAATCCGTGAGTTGCTTAGCAGCTATGATTTTCCGGGGGATGATATGCCCGTTATTCGCGGTTCGGCTTTGTGTGCCCTTGAAGGCCGTGAAGATGCCATCGGTAGGGACTCTATCTTGAAGTTGATGGAGGCGGTTGATACCTTTATTCCCGAGCCTAAGCGCGATATTGACAAGCCTTTCTTGATGCCCATTGAAGACGTTTTCTCTATTTCGGGTCGCGGTACGGTTGTGACCGGTCGTGTTGAGCGCGGTATTGTTAAAGTCGGTCAAGAAATTGAAATGGTCGGTATTCGTGATACGACAAAAGCAACTGTGACCGGTGTTGAAATGTTCCGTAAGCTTCTTGATGAAGGTCGTGCGGGAGATAACGTCGGCGTTCTATTGCGCGGTGTTGCCCGTGATGATGTTGAGCGCGGTCAGGTTTTGGCACATGTCGGGACGGTTAAGCCTCATACGGAATTTGAGTGTGAAGCTTATATCTTGAGCAAAGATGAAGGCGGTCGTCATACACCTTTCTTCGCGAACTATCGCCCTCAATTTTATTTCCGTACAACGGACATCACAGGCGCTGTTGAGCTTCTTGAAGGCAAAGAGATGGTTATGCCGGGCGATAACGTTAAGATGAAAGCAACGTTGATTAACCCGATTGCCATGGATGAAGGCGACCGTTTTGCGATCCGTGAAGGCGGTCGTACCGTCGGTGCAGGTGTGATCACTAAAATTATTAAATAATATGTATTGAAATATGAGGGGGCACCGTGGTATACCCAAACCAGTGATGCCCCATCGAAATAGGTAAAATAATGGAAAATCAGAACATTAGAATTCGCTTGAAAGCCTTTGATCATAAGTTACTTGATCAATCTACGAGTGAAATCGTCCAAACCGCCCGTCGTACGGGTGCTGATGTGTGTGGGCCCGTACCGTTGCCGAACAGAAGAACTGTTTACACGGTTAACCGGTCTCCTCACATTGATAAGAAATCACGTGAGCAATTTGAGATTAGAACTCATAAGCGTTTGCTTGATATTACAAACTGGACACCACAAACAGTTGACGCTCTTATGAAGCTTGATCTGTCTGCGGGTGTTGATATTGAAATTAAGTTGTAGGTAATAGAAAAATGCGTACAGGCCTTATAGGTAAAAAATTAGGAATGACACGTGTGTTGACCGATACCGGTGAACACATCTCTGTCACATTGGTACAGGTTAAAGACTGCCAAGTTGTGGATGTGAGGACGGCTGAAAAAGACGGCTATACGGCTGTGCAACTCGGTACCGGATCAGTGAAGGCGAAACGCCTTGCTAAACCGCAAAAAGGCTTCTTTGCAAAGCAAAAGATCGAGCCGAAGAAAAAGCTCGTTGAGTTCCGTGTGAACGAAGATGCTCTGTTGAAGGTTGGTGACCAACTTTCCGTTGAGCATTTTGTGAAGGGTCAACTTGTTGATGCAGCAGCGATATCTATCGGTAAAGGTTTTTCCGGTGTGATGAAGCGCCATAACTTTTCCGGTCTTCGGGCTTCCCACGGTGTGTCTATTGCTCATCGTAGCGGCGGATCCACAGGTCAATGTCAAGACCCCGGCAAAGTCTTTAAAGGCAAGAAAATGGCTGGACAAATGGGTAATAAAAGGGTAACAATTCAAAACTTAGAGATTGTTGCAACGGATCCTGAAGATTGTCTTATTGCCGTTAAAGGCGCCATTCCCGGTGCACGAGGGTCTTATATTGAGCTTCGTGATGCTGTTAAAAAGCAAAATAAAGTCGAGCTTCCTTTTCCCGCCGGTTTAATCGCGTCCAAAGCAGCAGCTAAAGCTGAAGCAAAGGCCGATGTAACGCCTGCTGTTGTAGAATCCAAACCAGAAAACAAGGCTGTCGATGACTCGGCAGGCAAGGCTGAGTAGAGTGATGAAAACTGAATTAAAAACACTTGATAACAAAAAAGCCGGCGAGATTACATTGCCTGCTAGTATTTTTGGATGTGAGGCTCGCGAAGATTTAATCGCGCGTGTCATTAACTGGCAACTTGCTAAAAGAAGAAGCGGAACACACTCGACAAAACGCATTCAAGATGTCTCCGGAACAGGCAAAAAGCCTTTTAAACAAAAAGGTACGGGTAATGCGCGTCAGGGTAGCTTGCGTGCGCCTCAAATGCGTGGCGGTGCAACAATGCACGGTGCGTTGCCTCGTGATCACGGGTATGACCTTCAAAAGAAAGTTCGTGCTCTCGGTCTGAAATCTGCTTTGTCTGTAAAAGCTTCTGAAAAGAAGATTGTTGTTCTCGAAGATTTCTCTTTGAAAACGGCGAAGACAAAAGATTTGGCTGCAAGGATTGCAAATCTTGGTTTGACATCTGCTCTTTTTATTGACGGAGACAATGTGAATTCTGATTTCTTGCGTGCCGTAGCAAACCTTATAAATATAGATGCTATGCCGACTCAAGGGGCAAACGTATATGATATTATGCGTCATGATGTTCTTGTGTTGAGTAAAGCAGCTGTTGAAAAATTGGAGGCTCGTTTAGCATGAATAACCGAAAAGTAATTAAAAGCGGTAATCATATTAGTGATGAGCGTGCTTATGATATTATCAAGGCACCTATTGTTACCGAAAAAGCAACGCTTCTTTCTCAATATCGTCAGTTTGTTTTTGAAACAGCAAAGGACGCTAATAAAGTTGAAATTAAAGAAGCAATCGAAAAGATCTTTAAAGTTAAGGTTGATGCTGTCAATACCCTGAATCGTAAGGGTAAAGAAAAGCGTTTTCGCGGTCGTTTGGGTCGTCGACCCGATCGCAAATTCGCAACAGTTACTTTGGCTGAAGGTCACACAATTGATGCGGGGGCTGGGCTTTAATCATGGCGTTAAAAGAATACAAACCAAATACACCCGGTCAACGCGGCCTTGTCCTTGTTGATCGTTCGGAACTTTGGAAAGGGGGACCGATTAAGTCCCTGACCGAAGGGTTGAAAAGAACCGGCGGACGTAACAACGCAGGTCGTATGACCAATAGAAATATTGGCGGCGGGCACAAAAAGCGTTATCGTTTCGTTGACTTTAAGAGAATTAAGGATGATGTGCCTGCAACGGTTGAGCGTATTGAATACGATCCGAACCGCACGGCTTTCATTGCCTTGATTCGTTATGAAGATGATGAACTTTCTTATATTGTTGCTCCTCAACGCTTAAGCGTCGGAGATAAGGTAATGTCCGGCCCGAATGCCGATATTAAGCCCGGTAACACTTTAGAGCTTCGTCAAATTCCCGTTGGAACAATCGTTCATAATATCGAGATGAAACCCCTTAAGGGTGCTCAAATTGCTCGTTCTGCCGGATCGTATGCCCAAATTATCGGGCGTGATACGGGATTTGTTATGTTACGTTTGTCTTCGGGGGAGCAACGTCGCTTTTTTGGGGAGTGCCGTGCGACCGTTGGGGCCGTTTCTAACCCGGATCAAAAGAACATCAACCTCGGTAAAGCAGGTCGTTCTCGTTGGTTGGGTCGTCGTCCTCATGTTCGTGGTGTTGTTATGAACCCTGTTGATCACCCGCATGGCGGTGGTGAAGGTAAAACTTCCGGAGGACGTCATCCTGTGACGCCTTGGGGTGTGCCGACAAAGGGCTACAAAACACGTAGTAAGAAGAAGCATTCTAGCAAGTATATTGTTAGTCGTCGTTCGAAATAGTAAAAGTTAGAGGAGAGTATTTTGGCTCGCTCAGTTTGGAAAGGTCCGTTTGTTGATGGTTATCTGCTTAAGAAAGCAGAAGCAAGTCATGAAAGTGGACGAAAAAATGTTATTAAGACTTGGTCAAGAAGGTCTACAATTTTACCGCAGTTTGTTGGTGTCACCTTTGGTGTGCATAACGGACATAAATTTATCCCTGTCCTTGTGTCAGAAGAGATGATTGGTCAAAAGTTAGGCGAATTTGCACCTACTAGGACTTATTATGGTCACGGTGCAGATAAAAAAGCGAAGAAAAGGTAGAGTTTCCCATGGGTAAGAAATCCGCACCGCGTCGTTTAGAGGCGCATGAGGCTATGGCGAAGCATTGTAATCTTCGCGTTAGCCCACAGAAGTTAAATTTAGTTGCCGGTTTGATCCGCGGCATGCATGTCAGTGAAGCACTCAATGCGCTTGAGTTCTCTCATAAGCGTATTGCCGAAGATGTCTACAAGACTCTTGTGTCTGCTGTTTCCAATGCCGAAAACAATCACGGCCTTGATATCGATAATCTCTTTGTAAAAGAGGCTTATGTCGGTAAGGCAATGGTTATGAAGCGTATGAGAGCACGGGCTCGCGGTCGTAGCGCTCGTATCTTAAAACCGTACAGCCATTTGACAGTGATTGTTCAAGAACAAAAAGGAGTCGCATAAATGGGACAAAAAGTAAATCCGATTGGTCTGCGTCTCGGAATTGTTCGGGACTGGGATTCACGTTGGTTCGAGAGTAAGAACTATGCAAAGTTTTTGATCGAAGATATCAGAATTCGTGATTTTATCAAAAAGAATTACGCTAAGGCCGGTATTGCTCGTGTTATTATTGAGCGCCCTGCGAAAAAGCCTGTTGTGAATATTCACAGCTCACGCCCCGGTGTGTTGATCGGTAAAAAAGGCGCTGACATTGATGTTCTGAAAAAGAAGCTTTCAAGCCTTGTCGGAACAGACGTTAGTTTGAATATCGTTGAGGTCCGTAAGGCGGATGTTGATGCGAACTTGGTTGCGCAATCCATTGCCCAACAAATTGAAGGTCGTGTTAGCTATCGTCGTGCTATGAAAAAAGCGATGTCCAATACAATGCGTGCCGGTGCCGAAGGGATTCGCGTTCTTGTTTCCGGTCGTTTGGCAGGTGCTGAAATTGCCCGTAATGAGCAATATCGCGAAGGTCGTGTACCTTTGCATACATTGCGTGCGGACGTAGATTACGGAACGGCAGAAGCCTTAACGACCTATGGTATCATCGGCGTTAAAGTTTGGATTTTCCGTGGCGAAGTAACGGGCCCTCAAGAGCTCGCAAAGCAACAAGAGGCACCTGCTTCTAAAGCAACGGCTTAAGAGAGGTTTAAGATTTTAAAATGTTATTACCTAAAAGAACAAAATTTCAAAAGCAACATAAAGGTCGTATCCACGGTACGGCTAAAGGCGGAACGGATCTGAACTTCGGTAACTACGGTATGAAAGCCTTGCAACCGGATCGTATTACGGCTCGTCAAATTGAATCTGCTCGTAGGGCGATTACACGTCACCTGCGTCGTGCCGGTCGTGTTTGGATTCGGATTTTTCCTGATGTTCCGGTCTCCTCCAAACCTGCAGAAGTACGTATGGGTAAAGGTAAGGGGTCTACGGATCACTGGGCGGCTCGTGTGAAGCCCGGTCGTATTATGTTTGAACTTGACGGCGTGTCGGAAGAGCTTGCCAGAGGTGCTTTCGAGCGCGCTGCAGCAAAGCTTCCCATTAAGGTGAAATTCGTCGCCCGTCTAGCAGCTGAAAGTTAAGATCATGAAAATTGAAGACTTAAAAAAGAAAACAGATAGCGAGTTAAAAGATTTACTCTTGCAAAATAAGAGAGAAAAGCTTAACCTACGCATTCAGAAGGTAAATGGACAACTCGAGTCACCGGCACAAGTACGTAAGGCTCGTAAGCTCGTTGCTCGTATTAAGACATTGATGCACCAAAAGCATCAAGTAGCAAAGGTTTAGGAGTAAGATATGCCACGTAGAGTGTTACAAGGTACGGTTGTGAGTGATAAGGCGGATAAGACTGTTACTGTCAGTGTTAATCGTCGTTTTATGCATCCTATGTATAAAAAGTTTATTACTCGCTCTAAAAAATATACAGCGCACGATGAAACGAATCGGTATCAAACCGGTGATGAGGTGAGTATTGAAGAATGCCGCCCGATTTCAAAGAGTAAATGTTGGACAGTTGTTGCTAAAGTAGCAAAAGCATAGGTTTTTAAAATGATTCGCGAACAATCAAGATTAGAAGTTGCCGACAACTCGGGTGCTCGTAAAGTAGAGTGCATCAGAGTTCTTGGAGGCTCACGTAAGAAAACAGCACGGGTCGGCGATATTATCGTCGTGGCTGTGAAGGAAGCTATTCCGGATCGCCGTGTTAAAAAAGGTGAAGTGCATAAGGCCGTTGTTGTGCGCACGAAAAAAGGTGTTCGTCGTGATGACGGAACTGAAATTCGTTTCGATACAAATGCAGCCGTCTTGCTCAACGCATCACTTGAACCCCTAGGCACACGTATTTTTGGCCCGGTTGTTCGTGAATTGCGAGCTAAGAACTTTATGAAAATTGTTTCTCTTGCTCCGGAGGTGCTATAATGCGTAATAAATTACATGTAAAAAAGGGCGACATGGTCGCTGTTCTTACCGGTAAAGATAAAGGCAAGACGGGTGAGATTACAGCCGTTGACCGCAAGCGTGAACGTGTGACTGTAAAGGGTGTTAATATGCGCACTCTTCATAAGAAGGCGACTCCCGGAAGCGAAGGCGGTATCATCCGTGAAGAAGGATCTATTCATGTTTCTAATGTGATGCATTTGGATCCTAAGGATAATAAGCCGACACGCGTCGGTAAGAAAATCCAAGACGATGGCAAAAAAGTACTTTTTGCTAAGAAATCCGGTGAAGTTTTAGATAGATAGTTTAGATAGATAAAGAGTAGTTGTCATGACACGTCTTCGTGAATTGTATGAGAGTAAAATTAAAGCCGATCTTATTAAAAAGTTCGGTTATAGAAATAGTATGATGGCGCCAAAGCTTGAGAAAATTGTTCTCAACATGGGGCTTGGTGAAGCTGTTAACGATCGTAAGGTTGTTGACAAGGCTGTTGAAGAAATGACGGCGATTGCAGGTCAAAGAGCTCTTGCAACCATGGCAAAAAAATCTATTGCCGGGTTTAAATTGCGTGAGGAAATGGCTATCGGTTCTAAGGTAACATTGCGCGGAGCGCGTATGTATGAATTCTTGGATCGTTTGGTTAACGTTGCGATGCCTCGTATTAGAGATTTTCGCGGTATTTCACCAAAAAGTTTTGACGGTCGCGGTAATTATGCTATGGGTATCAAAGAACATATCATTTTTCCTGAAATTGACTACGACAAAGTAGACAAAATGCGTGGAATGGATATCGTATTTGTGACAACCGCAAATACAAATGAAGAGGCAAAAGAGCTTTTATCGGCTTTTAACATGCCTTTTATTAAAAAGTAATAGAGGAAGCAAATGGCAAAACTAAGTGCAGTCGAAAAGAATAAGTCTCGTCGCAAGAAAGTTGCAAAGTTTGCGAACCGCCGTGCGGCTTTGAAAACGATCGTTATGGATCGTGATCTTGCCCCTGAGGAGAGGTTCCAAGCAACTTTGAAGTTGGCAGAACTCCCCCGAAACGGCGCAAAGGTTCGTATCCGTAACCGTTGTGCTATCACAGGTCGTCCCCGTGGTTATTATCGTAAGTTTGACATGTCACGTATTGCTTTACGTGAACTGGCTTCTAACGGTATGCTCCCCGGCGTCACTAAATCAAGCTGGTAGTAGGAACAATATCATGAGTATGAGTGATCCAATAGCAGATCTGCTAACACGAATTCGTAATGCTGCAGCCGCAGGTCACGGGCATTTTGTTGCCCCGTCCTCTAAGGCAAAGGAAGCGGTTCTAGCGGTTCTGGAATCTGAAGGTTATATCCGCGGATTTAAAACAACCCCGACTGAAACGAATCAAAATGAGGTTCGTGTTGAGCTAAAATATCTCGACGGTCGCCCCGTTTTTTCCGAGATTAAACGTGTGTCGAAACCCGGCCGTCGTGTTTATAGCTCTTGTAAAGACATGCCTAAAGTTCATGGCGGTCTTGGTGTTTATGTTATCTCAACGTCAAAGGGTGTCATGCCCGATTATGAAGCACGTCTTCAAAATATTGGCGGCGAAATTATTTGTAGGGTATTCTAATTATGTCAAGAGTTGGAAAAAATCCGGTAGAAATACCCCAAGGCGTTGACTGCAACATTGCAGGTAACATCCTTCAAGCCAAAGGCAAAAACGGTCAGCTTTCAATGCCGATTTCCGAAGAGGTTATTGTTGAATTGAAAGACGGCCGCCTTATTGTGCAACCGCGCTCCAAGGCAAAGGACTCTCTCACAATGTGGGGGACGACTCAACGTCTTGCTCGAAACCTTATACAAGGTGTTTCCGAGGGCTTTACAAAGCGTTTGGAAGTAAACGGTGTCGGTTATCGTGCTCAGGTTCAAGGAAGTACTCTTGTGATGAACCTCGGTTTCAGTCATGATGTTGTTGTTGATATCCCCGGTGATATCCAAGTTGTTTGTGAAAAACCGACATCAATTGCGATTAGTGGTGCCGACCGTCAAAAAGTTGGTGAATTTGCAGCAAATATTAGAAGTTATCGTCCTCCCGAGCCTTATAAAGGCAAAGGTGTTAAGTACGAAAATGAATATATTTTGCGTAAAGAAGGTAAGAAGAAGTAATAAACATGCTTACATCTAAAGATAAATTAGCGCGTCGCTCACGACGTAACAGACACAAGTTAGCAGCCCGCCGTAACGGTTTGCCACGCTTGTCCGTATTCCGCTCAAACAACCATATCTATGCTCAAATCATAGATGATACAAAGCGTTCGACTCTTGTTGCGGCTTCTACTATGGACAAGTCCATGGCAAAGGCTAAATCAACAGGAAACGTTGAAGCCGCGACTGCCGTCGGTAAGATGCTTGCCGAACGTGCCGTATCAAAGGGCGTTGATCAAGTTGTTTTCGATCGTGGAGGATATTTGTTCCATGGTCGTGTGAAGGCTGTCGCTGACGCTGCTCGCGCCGCCGGCTTAAAGTTTTAAAGGATAGAAGAAAAAATGGCACGTCAAAATACTAGACCTGAACAAGATTCTGAAATCGTTGAGAAACTCGTTAACGTTGGCCGTGTTGCTAAGGTTGTTAAGGGTGGTCGTCGTTTTTCTTTCACTGCACTTGTTGTTGTGGGAGACGGAAAAGGCCGCGTAGGTTTCGCAACGGGTAAAGCCCGTGAAGTTCCCGATGCTGTGCGTAAGGCAACGGAAAAAGCAAAAAAAAGCATGATTCGTGTTCCTTTGCGTGAGGGACGTACGCTCCATCACGATATTACGGCGAGAGCCGGTGCGGCAAGCGTTATTATGCGCCCAGCACCCGTCGGTACGGGTATTATTGCCGGTGGTGCGATGCGCGCCGTATTTGAGGCTCTTGGTCTTTCAGACGTTGTAAGCAAGTCCCTTGGCAGTAACAACCGTTCTAACTTGGTTCGCGCAACGTTAAATGCTTTGCAAGCGATTCAATCTCCCCGTGAAGTAGCTTTAAAACGCTCTAAAAAAGTTGGTGAGATTATTACCCGTCGTGAAGCCGGATCTAAGACGGCTTCTGCTGAACTTAAAGGATTAGAAGACAATGAGTAAAGCTAAGAAAACAGTAACGGTAAAGCAAATCCGTAGTGCCATTCGTCGTCCAAAGGATCAAGGTCAAACTCTCGTTGGTTTGGGTCTAAATAAAATTGGTCGGGTTCGTGAACTTGAGGATACACCTTCCGTTCGCGGTATGATTAACAAGGTTGCACATCTTGTTGAGATCATTGAAACGAAGTAATTTCTAATAGAGTAGGTGTCAGTATGAAACTGAATGAAATAAAAGATAATCAAGGCGCACGCCTTAAGTCAAAACGTCTTGGACGTGGTGAAGGATCAGGCGTCGGTAAAACGTGTGGTCGTGGTGTAAAAGGTCAAAAGTCCCGTTCCGGTGTGGCTATCAAAGGCTTTGAAGGGGGACAAAACCCTCTATATATGCGTATGCCGAAGCGTGGTTTTAATAATAAAGACTTCAAAACAGTTTTTGGCGAGTTGAATCTCTCTGACTTGCAAGCTGCCGTTGATGCTAAAAAATTGGATGCCGGAAAAGAGATTACCATTGAAACTCTTAAAGCAGCCGGTCTTGTGCGCCCTGCACGCGAGAACGTAAAAATTCTTGGAAACGGTGAGCTAAAAACAGCCTTAAATCTTGTTGTCTCAAAAGCAACAAAATCAGCTGTTGCCGCCATTGAAAAAGCAAAAGGTAGCGTAAAGCAACTTCATGTGGAGCCTGCACCCGCAGCTTCTGCATAATCATAAAAAGAATAGGGAGACACCATGTCATCTGCAGCAGAGCAGCTAGCTGCTAATTTTAACTGGTCCACGTTCTCTAAAGCAGACGATTTGAAAAAGCGGCTATGGTTTACCTTGGCCGCTCTTCTTGTGTTTCGCCTTGGAGCTTATTTGCCTCTTCCGGGCATTGACGCTGAACTTATGCAAGCTATTTCACAGCGTAACTCAGGCGGTGTCTTAGGTCTCTTAGACAAATTTTCCGGAGGTGCTCTTGGAAATATGGCGATCTTTGCCTTGGGTGTTATGCCCTACATCTCTGCCAGCATTATCGTGCAGTTGATGACAGCCGTTGTGCCTCAACTGGAATCTCTAAAAAAAGAAGGCGAATCCGGCCGTAAGAAACTTAACCAGTATACGCGCTACGGTACGGTGCTTTTAGCTCTTGTGCAGTCTTTCGGTATTACCGTCGGGCTTGAAAGTATGCAGGGGAGTCCCGTAATTGATCCGGGCTTTTTATTTAGGGTTTCCTCGGTTCTCAGCTTAACGGGCGGGACTTTGTTCCTCATGTGGTTGGGTGAACAAATTACGTCTCGTGGTGTCGGTAACGGTATTTCTTTGATTATTTTTGCGGGTATCGTTTCCGGTATGCCGGGAGCTTTGGGACAATTGTTTGACCTTGGGCGAACAGGCCAAATTTCAGCCTTTTTGATCTTTATGATTATGCTGGTGATTGCTGCGACTCTCATTTTCATTGTTTATGTTGAAAGGGCGCAACGTCGCGTTCATATTACCTACCCGAAACGTGTGGTGGGGAATCGTCAATATGGCGGAGATAATACGCATATGCCTCTTAAATTGAATACGGCCGGTGTTATCCCGCCGATCTTTGCAAGTGCTATGTTGATGATTCCGCAAACCATTGCTGGTTTTTCAACAAATGTGGATCCGGATAGCCTTCTGGCAAGTTTCTTGGTTCATATGGGGTACGGTCGTCCGCTATATTTGCTTTTGTTTGTGGCCATGATCGTCTTCTTTGCTTTCTTTTATACCTCCGTTGTCTTTAACCCGACCGAGAAAGCAGAAGACCTCAAAAAAGCAGGCGCTATTGTGCCGGGCTATCGTCCCGGAGAGCATACGGCGACCTACTTGGATTATATTTTGACCCGCTTGACCGTTGTCGGTGCTATTTATCTGGCGGTCATTTGTGCCTTCCCCATTGTGTTAATGAATAACTATGCTATTCCTCTTTACCTTGGCGGAACCAGCCTTTTAATTGTGGTGAGTGTCGCCATTGATACGGTAACGCAAATCCAGTCTCATTTGATTTCGCATCAGTATCAAGGGCTGACGGGCAGGACACGCCCTAAAAAAGGGAAACGCCGATGAATATTATCCTCTTTGGGGCTCCGGGCTCCGGTAAGGGCACGCAGGCAAAAGAAATTGTTGAGACCTTCGGTTATAAACAATTAAGTACGGGCGACCTTGTGCGCGCCGAAATTGCTTCGGGAAGTACCACAGGACGCCTTATTAAAGAGGCTGTGGATAAGGGAAGTTTTCCGTCTGATGATGTTATTATATCTTTATTAGACGGGGCTTATGATGCTTCTGCAGAGGGATATATTTTTGACGGTTTTCCTCGAACCCTAAATCAAGCCCAAGTGCTCGAGAGAATGCTGGCTCAGAAATCTCAGAAAGTTGATTTGGTTATTCGACTTGAGGTTGCCGACGGTGTTATCAAAAAAAGAATTCTGGGGCGTTATGCCTGTAAGGATTGCGGGGCAATTTATAATAAATATTTCAAGCCGACGAAAAAAGAAGGCGTTTGTGATGTTTGTCAAGGTGAACATTTTGATGTTCGAGCCGACGATACGGCCGAAGCCATTGAACTTAGGTTAGAGACTTATCGGGCAATGACCGAGCCTCTTTTGGCACACTTTGAGGAAACGACAAAGATTCTTACCGTTGACGGGGATCAAGACCCCAAAAAGATTTTTGATTTTATAAAAGATGAAATTAAAGCCTTTAAGGGAACGAAAAAGGCAGTGTGAGGTAAAAAGAAAAACATTTAGGGCTTGACTTTTGCCCCAAATATTCTTATTTATCGTCATTAACTATTGTTTAAAAAGGAGAAGAGAGTGGCTCGTATAGCAGGTGTTAACATCCCAAGCCAAAAACGTGTTGAAATTGGTTTGCGCTATATCTTTGGTATTGGTCCGCATAAAGCCAAATTGATCTGTGATCATGTCGGCATTGAGGATAAACGTCGTGTGAATCAATTGACAGACGATGAAATTCTAAAGATCCGTGAGTATATTGAAAGCAATTATCGCGTAGAAGGTGATCTTCGTCGTGAAGTTTCTATGAATATTAAGCGTTTTACAGACCTTGGTTGTTACAAGGGGCTTCGTCATCGCAAAAAATTGCCTGTTCGCGGTCAACGTACCCACACCAATGCGCGCACGCGTCGTGGTAAGGCCGTTGCCATTGCAGGTAAAAAGAAATAAGTAAGTTAGCTAACGTAGGGTTTTAAAAATATGGCAAAGCCATCCGCAACGAAAGTACGTCGCCGCGAGCGTAAAAACATCAGTAATGGTGTTGCTCATATTAGTGCGACTTTTAACAACACAATGATTACAATTACCGATGCACAAGGAAATGCGATTTCTTGGTCAACGGCCGGTGCCATGGGATTCCGAGGATCTCGTAAATCAACACCTTATGCTGCTCAAATGGCGGCTGAGGATGCCGGTCGCAAAGCCATGGAACACGGGCTTAAAACCCTTGATGTTGAAGTGACGGGTCCCGGTTCCGGTCGTGAGTCTGCTTTGCGCGGCTTGCATGCCCTTGGTTTGACCGTAACGTCTATTCGTGATTGCACCCCTGTGCCCCATAACGGATGTCGTCCCCCGAACCGTCGCCGCGTATAAATAAATTTGTAGACCACGCATTGTGGTTAAGAAGACTTTTTTAGGAGCAGTTAAGTGATTAGAAAAAATTGGCAATCCCTTATTAAGCCTTATAAGCTTAATGTTAAGTCAAAGGACGAAACCCGTCGCGGTTCCATTATAGCCGAACCCCTTGAGCGTGGTTTCGGTATGACATTGGGAACGGCTTTGCGTCGTGTGATGCTTTCTTCTTTGCAAGGTGCAGCGGTTACAGGTATTCGGATCGAAGGTGTTCAGCACGAATTCTCCACCATCCCCGGTGTATTGGAAGATGTCGCCGAGATCATTTTAAATTTGAAAAGTCTTGCCATTCGCAAGAATTCGGACGCTCCGCGCAAAGTTAAGCTTTCCGTTAAGAAACCGGGTGTCGTAACGGCCTCTGATTTTGAAGAAACAGGCGATGTCGTTTTTCTTGATCCTGATTTTGTGATCTGCCACTTGGATCAAGGGGCTTCTTTGAATATGGAAGTGACCATTGAGACGGGTAAAGGCTATGTGCCGGCAGCTCAGCTAAAAAAAGATGATTCGCCTATCGGACATATTGCCGTTGATGCGCTTTTTAGTCCTGTAAAGCGTGTTTCCGTTAAAGTGGAAGCTGCCCGTGTCGGTCAAAAAACTGACTTTGATAAGTTAATCCTTGATGTTGAGACAAACGGTTCCGTTAAGCCTGAAGATGCTGTGGCTCTTGCTGCTCGTATCCTTCAAGATCAGCTGGTTCAGTTTGTGACATTCCAAGAGCCTGAAGATGAATTGATTGAGGAAGAAGCAACAGAGCTTCCCTTTAATCGTAATCTTCTTCGCAAAGTTGAAGAGCTTGAGCTATCCGTTCGTTCTGCAAACTGCTTAAAGAATGAGAACATTGTTTATATCGGTGATTTGGTTCAAAAAACAGAATCAGAGCTTTTGCGTACACCGAACTTTGGTCGTAAATCCTTGAACGAAATCCGTGAGGTTTTGGTGGATATGGGGCTTGAGCTCGGTTTGTTGGTTCCTGAGTGGCCGCCGGAAAATATTGATGAGCTTTCCCGTAAGCTTGAAGATAATTATTAAGATTTAGAGTTTAGGAGAATACCATGCGTCACGGACTTAGCGGTCGTAAATTTAACCGTCCTTCTGCCCATCGTAAGTCAATGTTTGCAAACCTTGCAAAGTCATTGATTCAGTTTGAGCAAATTAAGACAACCGTCCCCAAAGCAAAAGACTTGCGTCCAATTGTTGAAAAATTGGTTACATTGGGCAAGAAAAATACATTGCACGCGCGTCGTCAATTGATTTCAAAACTCGGTAGCAACGAAACGGCAACAAAGCTTCTTGATGTGCTTGCTAAGCGTTATGCGGATCGTCCGGGCGGTTATCTTCGCATTATCAAAGCAGGATATCGCTATGGTGATAATGCGCCTATGGCTTATATCGAATTTATTGATCGTGATCCTTCTGCAAAACCTAAGGGTGAAAAAGAAGTTTCAGCCGATCAAGAAACAATGCCTGCTGCAGCAACAGCATAAAACCCCAAATAGTTTTAGAGAGGTCTTTAAGACCTCGATCCAAGAGAGCTCCTCATTTCACTTTGAGGGGCTCTTTTTTCTTTCTTATCTTTTCTATATTTTTTAGGATGATTGTTTTTACAGTGTGGTATGATGCTTCATAAGTATAAGAAAAGAATCACACTTTTATGGACAGGCAGGCATTTTTTACTCTTTTTCTAGGGCTTTTTTCTGCTTTTTTCTTGAGCAGTTGTGATACCCGTAAAGAATGGCAATACCATGATCCGAAATTGGCTTATCAAAAACAAGATTATGATCAATTAACAAAGGCGCCTGTTCAACCTTTCCAAAAACGGCATAAGAAAAAACGCGTTTCCTTTTATACGCCTCCTCCCATTCCTCTTGCCTTTAAAAAAGATGTGACCGTCACGGTAACCAATAGTGTTCCGTTGAAAGAGCTCTTTTTAGCGCTGGCCCAGCAAATTGGGGTGGATATTATTATTGATCCGCAAGTCACAGGGGGAACAACTTTACATGCAACGGGACGTCCTATGATTGATGTGGTGGATGAAATTTGCCGCTCTCAAGGGTTGCGATATCGTATTAATAATTCCATTTTACGCATCGAAAAAGACACGCCTTTTGCTCACAATTATAATTTACAATTCTTGTTGATGGCACGGGCCAACCGCAATCGCTTGTCCATTGCAACAGATGTTTTTACAACCCTTGAAGGGGGTACACGCCCCGATGAAGATAACGGCTCGAATACGTATTTAACGGCGGAAACCAAGACGGATTTCTGGGAGGAATTAAGCGATAACCTTTCTATTATTTTAAATGACTTTTCTGACGTTGCCGCAAACGGCGATCAACCTCCCCAAGGAAAATACAGTATTCATAAACAAGCGGGCATTATTTCTATTTATGCAACGCAAGCCAAGCACCAACAACTAAGGCGTTATCTTGATATTTTACAAAAAAGTATTGAGCGTCAGGTTTTGATCGAAGCTAAAATTGTGGAAGTCAATCTTAAGGATCAGTTTAAAACAGGTATTAATTGGAACGCTCTTAAGGGCGATTTTGTCTTGCAAATGCCTTTGGGAGACATTGCAACACCGGGGCATTTGAATGAGACTTTGCCGCCCCCTCGCAATGTTTTTACCCTTGGAGGAAATGCGCAAAAGATCACGGGGCTCTTGAGTTTGCTCAACCATTTTGGAACCGTTCGAACGCTGTCGAATCCGCGCTTAACGGTTATGAATAATAATCCGGCTGTTTTAAAGGTCGCTAAGAATAAGGTGTATTTCAAGCTGAATTATACGCGGGAACACAGTTATTTTGATAAACAAGAACGTACCTATTATTCAAGCGATGTCAAAACCGTTCCCATTGGATTGATGATGTATGTTCATCCCAGTATTAGCGAAAACGGTCGTATTATCATGACGTTACGCCCGACCATTTCACAGATCTCAAGGGAAGTCCCTGATCCGGCCGTCGGTATTGCCTCGAATCAAGCTCTTCAATCCTTGGTGCCGGAAGTCCAAGTGCGCGAACTGGATTCTATTTTATCCATGAATTCCGGTGAGATTGTTGTTGTGGGGGGATTGATGGAAGAGCGTTCGAGTAACGAAAGGGACGGCGTGCCTGAAATTGAGGATGTGCCCTTGTTGGGTGAGCTTTTTAAGGGGAAATCCAATGACCGCACCGTAACAGAGCTGGTGATTTTTCTACGGGCAACAATCATTGAAAATGAGGATGAACCTTTTTACGAAGATACCAGCATTTCTAAGGCGGATAAAACCGCTTATCAGGGCTTTACGCAAGATCCGAGACCCCTACAGTTCTAACGGGGAGGGAGATGTCTAAATAAAATGGGTAATCCCCCAGCTATGCTGGGGGATTACCCATTTTATTTACTCCGGCTTGCATTTAACTACATTACCTTGGCTTCACCCCATTGAGAAAATGCCACAACCTAAAAATATGCCTGACCGTTTGTGGAATGTCTTTTGCCAATATCACTCACAATAGAGAGAAGACTAAAACCGTAAAAGAAAAGGCGGCATTTCGATGTCGCCTTTTATCACTCCAAGAGACTAGTTTAAATCTTGGGGAAGGGTATGGCGGGATTCTTTTTCAGCGGGCTTTAAAAAGCGTTTGCTGATTTGGGAAATCCACACAAGAAGGCCTCCGGCAAGGGCTCCGACCGTAAAGGTGCCAATAAGGACAAGGGACAAAGTGAGTTTAAATTGCAAGGGCAGAGGCCAAAGATCAATGGCAACCACACGGCTGTTTTTAACGGCAAAAACCGTTACTATGAGGGCAATGAAAACGGATAAAATGATCTTAAGGGCTTTAAACATTTGATATTCTCTTTACCTATCGGACTTTTGGGATTTTTAAAAGCCTAACACAGACCGGCGCTTCCTATCAAATCCTTTATAGGGTTTTTGACGGTGTTATGCTATAATTATGCAAAACTAGGAGCTGTTTTATGGTTTGTCATATCGGAGTGTTAGGCGCAAACGGCCGTATGGGTCAAGAGCTCATGAAAGTGATTTGTGAAGATAACGAAACGCTTTTAAGTTCGGCACTGGTGCGTCAAGGGCACGATCTTGAGGGAAAACCACTTGGCCTCAAAAATCCCTTATATGGATCGGCGCTTTACCAAAGTGATTTATCCTCGGCCTTTCAAAAAGCCGATGTGATGATTGATTTTACCCTGCCGACGGCAACAACGGGCTTTTTAGGAAAAGCCCTTGAAATGCAAACGCCTCTTGTTATCGGGACAACGGGATTGGCTCGTGAAGATCATCTGTTAATGGAAATATTAGCCCGTGCGGTGCCCGTGGTTTACGATACCAATATGAGTCTTGGGATTACGGTTCTCAATGCTTTAGTAGAAAAGACAGCTGCCCTCTTGGGAGAAGATTTTGATATTGAAATTCTTGAAATGCATCACCGTCATAAAAAAGATGCCCCGTCGGGAACAGCTCTGACCTTGGGCGATTTTGCAGCACGGGGGAGGGGAGTACCCTTTGATTCTGTGGCCTCCTTTGATTGCCGGGGAGAAAAGCAAACAGAACGAAAGCCGGGCGAGATCGGTTTTGCCGTCCTTCGAGGCGGCGGTGTGATCGGAGACCATAGCGCTCTTTTTACGTCACAAGAAGAAATGCTTACTTTGTCCCATAGAGCGCTCAAACGAGCAGTTTTTGCCGGGGGAGCGGTAAGAGCGGCAAAGTGGGTTGTGACCCAAGAACCGGGCCTTTATAACATGCGTAATGTTCTGGGCTTATAAGAAGAGACATTGCATTTGACTTTACACGCTCTTTTTGTGCTTCTATAGAGTATTTATCAGACTTACATGCCATACGTAAAACCCCCTTAGGAGTATCGATTAATGTGTTCAATTTTCTCCGATGAGAAATTAATTAAGTCCTTGAAGGACTGTTTATCCTATGTGGCCGAAGCCCTTCAGGCTCCTATTACGGTGATTTTATGGGACGGTTCAAAAATACCTTTAGGTGAAGTCGGTAAATCAGATTTGACCCTTACCGTTGCCCATAAGGGCGTTATTGCCTCTCTTTTAAAGCATCCTAATCTTGAAACTATTATGCGTCATTATGCGTGTGGAAATATTCTCATTGAAGGGGGCGAGGATCTTATGGATTTTATTCAAACCCTAAGGAACAGTACTAAGAAAAAGGATCTTAAAAAGCTGGATAAGTTTTTTATTATAAAAAAATTGTGGCCCTTTTTATTGGTGAAAAGTTTCAAGCCTCGGTTGGATCACGGGTACGCAAAAGATGAAACGGGCTTTGACGATAAACAGCGTAACAACAAGGATTTTATTCAGTTTCATTATGATGTGAGTAATGCGTTTTATAAACTCTTTTTGGATCCTGAAATGCTGTATTCCTGTGCTTATTTTAAAGATTGGTCTACCTCCCTTGAGCAAGCCCAAACGGATAAGCTCGAGATGATTTGCCGGAAATTACGCTTGCAAAAAGGAGATAGATTTTTGGATATCGGGTGTGGTTGGGGGGCTTTGGTGTGCTATGCCGCCAAGAACTATGGTGTTAAGGCTCACGGCGTGACTTTGTCTCAAACGCAATATGATTATGCAACGGCCAAGGTCAAAGACTTGGGTTTGCAAGACCGGGTGACACTTGAGATCCGAGATTATATTACCCTTGACGGTCAATATGATCGTATTTCAAGCATCGGGATGTTTGAACACATCGGTTTAGATAAATTCCCGGAATATTTTAAGAAGGTGCGTTCGCTTTTGAGGGACAACGGAACCTTTTTAAATCATGGTATTGCGCGGCGTGCTAAGGCGAATAAAAAGCGTGCCCGATCTATTACGCCGGAAAAGCGCCTGATTTTAAAATATATTTTTCCCGGTTCGGAATTAGCACCCATCGCGACAACCCTTGAAGCTATGGAAGCCTACGGTTTTGAAATTCATGATGTGGAAGGTTGGAGAGAGCATTACGCTTTGACCTGCAAACTCTGGTGCCAACGCTTATCATCCAATAAAGAAGCTGCGATTAAGGCCGTTGGTCTTGAGAAATATCGTATGTGGCTTTCCTATTTAGCGGGTGTTTCTTTTGGTTTTTGGAGCGGGTCAATTTTGCTTTATCAAGTGGTTGCAACCAAGCGTAGCAAAGACAAAGGCTCTTCAGGCCTCCCCGGTACACGAGCCGATTTATATGCCGAATGAGAGGAGGGGAATCTCTCCAAAAAACGAAAGCCCTCGGCCTTTTTTGTGAGCCGAGAGCTTTCTTTTAAAAAGCTGCCTCTAAGGTTATCGTAAAATAGAGCCTTATTCCGCAAAGAGGGGTTTGCTGCGCATGCTATCTAACAATTGTTTATTCTTGGCTTTTTCTGATGTCCACCCAACGACTTCATCGTTACTTTTTTTCACAACTGCTGCAAGTTCTTGTTGTGTTGTCGCGCCTTTGAGTTTTTGAGTAAGGGTGTTAAGGGTATCAAGCCCGACAGCTTGTACGGCTTCACCTGAATCAAGGACTTGTACAAGGGCTTGCAGTGACTTATTAAGCTGATCGGCTGCTGTAAGCAGATCTTGCTTAACGACAGGGTCTGTAATTTCCGGAATCGTAACAGCCTCCAGAGTCAAAGGCGCGCCTGCAGTAGTTGTTTTTGACGCACCACCGATGCTGAGCCTTCTATTGACAGGCTTTAGTTTAGGGCCGTCCCTTAGAACTTTCATGAGTTCGTCCATATACCCTGCCCCCTTTTTAAGTTCGGAAGGCTTGAGCATAGGAGCCGCAGCCGCAGGGCGTGCAGGCGCAGCTTGTTTGACACCGCCGTTGCCGTCACATTTCTTTTCAGCAACTTCTTTGAGTTTTCCTCTGAGTTGTGCCAACGGTGTTTGGCAAGCAAGGGCAATGGCATCGGCTTTTCCAAGGTCGATTGCCCTTTCAAAATAGGCACCGACATCATCAACACCGCCAAACATTTTAGCTGATTTTACACCACACTGGCCTTTTTCAAATTTTTCACGATAGATATGGTCATGGGTTGTACAAACAATTTTTGCAATGGAAGCTCCGTCCTTTGTCGAACAGTTGTTGTGCCCTTTTCTTAAGGCACGCCCGTCGGCACAGGCTTCGCTTTGCCCGTATTTTGTAATTTCATCCACAACCTTTTGAACCCAAGGGTGAGGCGTAACTGCTGCATGAACATAACCGCTCATAAAGACAAGACCTAAAGCTGTTGTGAGTAGATATTTTTTATCCATTTTATTTTCCTATATAAAGTCCCAGATGTATATTCATGCTTATTTAGTTAATAAAAAGTTAATTAATTTAAAGTCCGAAGAGTTTCTTTTTGAATCCGGAAAAAGCACTTTTTAGGCCGCCTGCTACTGTTTTAGCCGCATCTGTGACAGTTGTTTTTATGCCCGAAGCAACGGCAGCAAGGTCGGGGAGATTTGCTTTTTGTCGGGCTGCTTCTTCAATGCCGCCTCGAATAAAGCCGCTGAGACCTTCTCTCTCCGATTTTTTCTTTTGAAAGCCTTGAGCCAGCAGTTCGGCCATGGTGGGGGAGCTATCGTTATAACCTGCAACAATATCCCGCCTAAACAAACCTTCTCCTTCCTCAACCCCGGAGTTCGTGGAGCCATAGTGTAAAGGAGCCACCAGCGTTGTTAGGCCGTCCTTGACGGGTTCTAACATAAGTTGTGTAAAGAGTTTCTTTTGTGTTTTTAAGGTAAGAAGATGCCAAGGCTTCTTTGCGGCATCTACAAGGATATCCCAACGATTCCAGAAATAGCCTTTAGCGCGTCTTGCGACAAGGCTTAAGGCATCATTTCCGAGTTGACGGGTTAGCACATCACCAGACCAATCTGCCGCTAAATAGCCGACGGATCTGGTTCCCTTGTCGCCGCCGTATTTCTCGGCAAGTCCTTCTCCGAAAAAGGGTATAAGACTTAGGAGAGCAGTCATCGTGCGCCCGGGAGAACCAACGGGAACGGGGTCTGCAAGAATACCGCCCGTGACATTTTGTCGAATCATATTATGTTCTCCGACGACGCTATTAATCCAGTTAACGGCGCTATCTCCCGAGTATACGCGAGGTGTTGAAATAAAGTAGCCTTGAAAAACATTTGACAGGGCATTGTTAAACTTGGAGCCAAATTTTCCGTTGGCCGTGTAAATTTCCGCTAAAAGAGGCATAAGGATAGACGCAAGGGCAGCTCCTTGGCTATGACCGCTTACAACGACTTTGATTTTAGATTTTGTTTCGTTATCCAAGTCATCAATAAAACGATTCATGGCTCGTTGAATATTGGGCAACATGGCTTTTGTACGATTATAGAAACCGCCATGAACCTTACCGAAGGGAAAGTCGATGAGCTGAGCGTCAAAGTTAACTTCCCAATCGGGGGAGCCGTCATCATCTTCCCGTGTTTGTGATCCTCTCACAATAACGGTCATGACATTTTGTTCTTTGTTATAGGCGACAAAACCCGGGATATCGTCTTTTTTGTTTCCTTTGCCGGTTTTGCCTGCAAATTCTTCGATTTCCCAGCCTCTTATTTTGAGATTTCCTTTTAATTTATCTATGAGTTTATCGTATTCTCCGTCTAACGTACCGCGCTTTCCGATGGCATAGGCCAGTTTGTTCATATCAATTAATGTTGGGATTTGACGCTCAAAGCTTGCATCGACTTCAAACTCTCCGTTGCCGAGGTCTTGAACTAAGGCTTGATTACGAGCCATTTGAAAGGGCTCGAGGTTTTCTTGTTGTCCCTTTAAGTCTAATTTCAGGAGTGCTTTTGACGCGAGGGGGCTTTCCTCCTCTTCCTGTGTTTTTCCGGGACGAGGATATAAAAGTCTATCCAGTTCTGCCGGGGCAATTTGCAGGCCTTTTTCTTGTAAAAGGCGGTCTTCTTTTGAGGGAGGATTTTTAAAGCCGTAGGGCTGTACATAATCTTCTAAGGTTTCGGCAGATCGAACGACATCAAGAGGACTTTCTTGTGTTGTGATGTCAAACTCTGTTATCTCTTCTTTGGGGAGAAGTTCTTGAAGGAGTTCGTCTTTGGTTTCTGTTTTAGGATCGGCAGGCTTTATTAGATTGATGCTTGTTTTATTTGCCGGTTTTGCAAGGCAATCTATTTGTGAGAAATTTGCGATTAATATTGCCAATGTTAAAAATGATTTAAATATTAATTTCATCTGATTTACCATTTTCTTATTTATCTATTTCTATCGTAATCAAAAAAGGTTAATTTTCTATTTAGGTGAATTAAATGAGGATTTATAAGGATTTTTTTAAAAAAAATAAAATTTTAGTGAATTTGTTAACGTTTTGTTATTAACTTTTTGGCATAGTAAGGTTATAGAGACTAAGAAGTATAAAAAACACTTTTGTCATGGACAAGATTCGGGTACTACTAGAATAAGAAAAAGGCGGTTCGATATGAGCAAATCAGATAAAGACAAAGAAGTACTCCATTGTTCATTTTGTGGAAAAAGCCAACACGAGGTGAAAAAATTAATCGCAGGGCCCAATGTGTTCATTTGTGATGAATGTGTTGATCTGTGTATTGATATTATTCGTGAGGAAAACAAAGCGAGTCCTCTTGGCGGCCATGAGGATAAGGTACCGACCCCCCGTGAGATTAGAGAACATCTTGATAACTATGTGATCGGTCAAGACGAGGCAAAGCGTGTCCTTTCTGTTGCGGTTTATAATCACTATAAGCGCGTTGATCATATGCAAGGCACAGCCGAGGTTGAGCTGCAAAAATCTAACATTTTGCTTTTAGGACCGACGGGTTGCGGTAAAACGCTTTTAGCGCAAACATTGGCTCGTATTTTAAACGTTCCTTTCACCATAGCTGATGCAACCACCTTGACCGAAGCCGGTTATGTGGGAGAAGACGTTGAAAATATCATCCTGAAATTGCTTCAAGCCGCAGAGTATAATGTTGAAAAAGCTCAACGCGGTATTGTCTATATTGATGAGGTAGATAAGATTTCTCGCAAATCCGATAACCCTTCGATTACCCGAGATGTTTCCGGTGAAGGTGTGCAACAAGCCTTGCTCAAAATTATGGAAGGAACCGTTGCTTCTGTGCCGCCTCAAGGCGGGCGTAAGCATCCCCAGCAAGAGTTTCTACAGGTAGATACTTCTAATATCCTCTTTATTTGCGGAGGGGCTTTTGCGGGTATTGAAAAGATTATTTCCCAGCGTGATAAAGGCGCCGGTATGGGATTTGGTGCAGAAGTTCGAGATGAAAGTGACGCCGGTATCGGTGAGTTATTGACGGGTATTGAGCCCACAGACCTTGTGAAATTTGGTTTGATTCCCGAGTTTATCGGTCGTTTGCCCATTGTTACAACGTTAACGGATCTTGATGAAGAGGCGTTGGTTCAAATTTTGACGGAACCTAAAAATGCCTTGATTAAGCAGTATGAAAAGCTGTTTGAAATGGAAGGTGTGAAATTAACCTTTAATGAATCGGCCTTAAAGGCGATCGCTAAAAAAGCGATCCGACGTAAAACAGGTGCACGCGGATTGCGTTCCATTATGGAAATAGCTCTGCTTGAAACCATGTATGATATCCCGGGGCAGGATGATCTTGAAGAAGTGATTATTAATGCAGAAGTTATTGATGGAACAGGGAAACCTTTGCTAGTATATAAGAAAGAGGAAAAAGCAGCGCCTAAGAAAGCTGCAAAATCCCTAGCATGAGCGCCTGCTGTTTTTTTTAAGAAAGAAGAGGGGCCTTGCAAGGCCCTTTTTGTATAGAGTCTTTGAGACAAAAGGCGCTTCCTATAAAAATGGCCCTATAGTATTTATAAGAATAAAGAGAGAAATAACGTGGCAAAAAACCTTGAACTCCCTACTAAAAACAGCTTACCCGTTTTACCTTTAAGGGATATTGTTGTTTTCCCGAATATGATTGTGCCGCTTTTTGTGGGACGCGAGAAATCCGTGAATGCCCTTGAAGAGGTCATGCTCAAGGATCAACGGGTGTTGCTGGTTACGCAAAAAGACCCTGCGCTCGAAGAGCCAAAGGGAAAAGATCTTTATACAATGGGAACTGTTGCTCAGGTCTTGCAACTTTTGAAGTTACCTGACGGAACGGTGAAAGTTCTTGTTGAAGGCGAACAACGAGCCCATGTTTTTAAACTCTCTAAAAAAGAGGGATATTTTGTTGCGGATGTAGAAATCATCAAGCCTGATGTGGATGAAGTGAATCCTGAAGCCGAAGCGCATATGCGAAATGCCATTAATGTTTTTGAACAATACCTTAAGTTAAATCCTAAAATCCCGCCGGAATCTTTGGCTTCCGTTGCAAAAATTGATGAACCCCATCAACTGGCGGATACTTTGGCATCTCACTTGACCATTAAAGTTGTTGATAAACAAAAGGTTCTTGAAATCATTAACGTCACAGAACGTCTTGAGGCCATTTGTGCGTTTATGGAGACTGAAATCAGTGTGATGCAAGCTGAAAAACGCATTCGGGGTCGTGTCAAAACCCAGATGGAGAAGTCTCAGCGCGAGTATTATTTGAATGAGCAAATGAAGGCGATTCAAAAGGAATTGGGCGAAGACGGCGATATCTTAAGTGATGCGGAAGAATTCGAGAAAAAGCTGAAAGGCGTCAAGTTATCCAAAGAAGCACGCGAGAAAGTTAAAGCAGAACTTAAGAAGTTTAAGGCCATGAATCCTATGGCTTCCGAGGCAACGGTTGTGCGTAATTATTTGGATTGGGTGTTGAGTCTTCCTTGGAATAAACCGAGCAAAGTCAAAAAAGATATTGTCGTTGCTCAAGAAGTTTTAGATGAAGATCACTATGGCCTTACAACGGTTAAGGAACGTATTGTTGAATATTTGGCCGTGCAGTCTCGTGTTGGCAAAGTTAAAGGCCCTATCCTTTGTCTTGTAGGCCCTCCGGGTGTCGGTAAAACTTCCCTTGGAGAATCCATCGCCCGTGCGACGGGGCGAAAGTTTGTTCGTATGGCCCTTGGCGGCGTGCGGGATGAATCTGAAATTAGAGGCCATCGCCGCACTTACATCGGCGCCATGCCGGGAAAAATCGTTCAAGGAATGAAGAAAGCAGGCTCGTCTAACCCTCTCTTTTTATTGGACGAGATCGATAAAATGGGAAGCGATTGGCGCGGTGACCCGGCTTCGGCTCTTTTGGAAGTCTTGGATCCTGAGCAAAATACGGCTTTTAATGACCATTATCTTGAAGTTGATTATGACTTGTCCGATGTGATGTTTGTGACAACGGCCAATAGCCTTGATATGCCTCAACCTCTTCTTGATCGTATGGAAATTATTCGTCTTTCCGGGTATACGGAAGATGAAAAAGTGCAAATTGCTCTGCGTTACTTGATTCCAAAACAAATGGAACGCCACGGGTTAGCCGATAAAGAGTGGAGCATTTCTGAAAATGCATTGCGGGATATTCTGCGCCATTATACACGGGAAGCCGGTGTGAGAAATTTGGAGCGTGAAATTTCAAAACTATTGCGTAAGGCGATCAAAGAAATTTTAACCACGAAATCCAAGAAAACCATTAAAATTACGGAACGTAATTTACAAACTTATCTTGGTGTTCCGCGCTTTAAATACGGTGTATCTGAAACTAAGGACATGGTGGGAACCACAACCGGCCTTGCTTGGACCGAGGCCGGCGGCGATATTCTCTTTGTGGAAGCGGTGATGTTACCCGGTAAAGGCAAGATGATTATTACCGGAAAGCTTGGTGAAGTGATGCAAGAATCCGTTCAAGCAGCAGCCAGTTATATCCGTTCACGGTCAACGGATTTCGGTATTATTCCGCCTGTGTTTGAAAAAAATGATATCCATATCCACGTTCCTGAAGGCGCCACACCAAAGGACGGGCCGTCTGCAGGTGTAACCATGTGTACGTCAATTGTTTCTATGCTAACGGGCATTCCCGTCAAGCGTGATGTGGCCATGACCGGAGAAATTACCCTAAGAGGCCGTGTCTTACCCATTGGAGGGTTAAAAGAAAAGTTGCTGGCAGCCCATCGCGGCGGTATAAAAACGGTTTTAATCCCTAAGGATAACGAAAAAGATTTAACGGAAATTCCGGAAAAGATAAAAGCAGGTCTTAAAATCATTCCTGTGGCCACCGTTGAAGAAGTGCTTGCAAATGCCTTGGTTAGGAAGCCAAAATCTGTTGTGTGGACGCCCCCTAAACCGTCTTCAAAAAAAGACCATGCAAGGGGCGACGAGACGCGAGCTCATTAAGAGAGGCTTCCGTTTCAGAGCTTTCATAGCTTTTTACCTGTAAAAAAGGAGCTTTTCGAGGCTCCTTTTTTTTATGGGTTGTTAGAAATAATTAACAATATATACATAAGTTGCTTTGAATAATGAAAGCTCTATAAAAATAGTTTTCATTTACTAAAATTAAAGTATTGCAATATAATTATAATATATTATTAATAATTGTAACATGTAATAATTAATAATATATTAGTAAAATTAAATAAGGAAATATTATGAAAGAAGTAAAGACAGAAGAAACAGTAACGATTGCAATTCAATGGGACAGTAGTAATAAAAGTCTATCTTATATGATAATTGATTCAGAATATGAATATATACTTAAACCTCAAATTTTTTCTATAGACACAAGCTCTTCAGAAAGTGCCGAACCTTCAATTAGGAATGTTTTTAAGCATATTGAAAAATATTTAGTAGAAACTAGCACTGTTTATAAGATTGAATCTAAGACACCACATATTCATACGCCTTATACGAGGGCGTTTTTAGAAAGAAATCTTTCGCATGAGGTGGGGAAAAAGGTAGCTGATTGCATTACTGAGCTTTCCCGAAAATATCCTCTGCTTACAAAATCTCCTGTGTTAAAGGCGAATTTAAAAAGAGGGAAAGGTCTTCGTAGATTTCAAGCGGGGCTTAGATATGCAGGTCTTTACACGAAAGCAGATTATGCTTGGTTATATAAATTGTGGGTTATTGCACTTCATGCGACCCAATCTTCTTGGGAGAAAATGCTTAGAAAACTCTATGTGAAAAAAGGGTTAGACTGGCAGCCGCAGCATTAAAATTTTTAGGAAAATGATAAACGCACTTTTATAAAGAGTCTCATTCTTAGGGCTATACGCTTAATATACGTAGCCAGCAGACTTTTTTTCGGCTATCAGCGGATGCTTTAATAGAGAAATGATTTTTTCTCTGCTCTTCTAAATAGCTTTTTACCTATCAAAAAGGAGCTCTGCGAGGCTCCTTTTTTTATGGGTTGTTCCTCCAAGATAGGAGAGAGATCTAAGGGCGGTCTTGTCAGTTAAGTATTATTCAGGTAAAAATAGGGGTGCTGACTTTGAAAAATCATGAGCTTCTTTCTTTTTCAAAAGCAGAAAAAATAAGCAACGAGGGAGATTATTATGAAATATAGATATATAGTCACAGCCATAGCTTTACTGGCTTTTAATCATACAAAGGCCAGTCCTATAAATAACGGGGAAGATTCCGAAGAAAGCCGTCCTTCTTTCGTGCTGCCGAATGATTTAAAGGCTGCTCTAAACGGCATGAGAGAAGCGTGTACGATTCAGAATAGAGACTCCTCCTTTCAACTTTATCATCACCATTTACTTGTCTTTATGGAGCTTTATCCGAAATACAATATCGACAATGAGGCGGCTAAACGCCTTATGTGGAATAGTGTTTCCTCTTTGCTATCCGAGAAGTGATACGATTTATAGTACCGGTATTCCAAAAAATCTCGGACATCGTCCTTACACTCGGCAGCTATAAACATAAGTTCCGGTGTCTAGGCTCTGAACGTTTTTGAAAGGACTATATCAAAAAGCCCCGTATGAATTACATAAAGGGCTTTTTTTAGATGAATTAAGATTTTACCTTAGGACAAAAACACCAAGCGTATCTCCCAGTTTTAGGCCTTCTTCAGGTGTTCCGGAAATATCGGTTTTTATAACGACCATTGAGATATTTCGGCATCCGCTTCCTTTTGCAGCTGATGAAATTTTCCCCCATAAGCCGCCAATGCCTTGCAACGCAGCTCCGACAGCTTTTGCTTTACCGCCCAATGCACCGACACCTTCTCCGATGCCGGAGATATCAGTTCCCATGCCTTCAACAGAGTCCATAACTTTTCCAAATTCATCGGAGTCAGCAAATTTAATTTCACGGGCTCTCATGGAATACCCCTTGCTTTTTAGGCCGACGGCAACATTAGAAAAGTCAAAACAAACTCCTGAGTCAATATCTGTAAATTCTAAGACAGCTGTATGACCCGGCTCAAGAATAGGTTTTCTAACACTTGAAAATTCATGTAGGGGCACTGCGCCGGCATTCTTGTAATAAGTGGTGCTTTGTGCCTTATTTATGTCCCATATTTTTTTGTTCGGCTCGAATATTAGTTTTATTTTCCCTTGCATCATTGAGCCGCCGCTTACTGCAACACCGTTAATGTCAAAGGCAATGCTTTCGTTTGTTCCGTTGGTAACGCGAACAACGTGAGCATATGAGAGAGAGTTTAATAAAAATAAGGATATTATAAAGGTTGATATAAAAGCTGTGCGTTTTAACATATTCTTTCCCCTGTTGAGTTTATTATATTGTAATAGGGCAGTACTTTAAAAATAAATTGAATTATCATCCATATCGATGTTTTTATTAAACACTATAAATATTAATAAAACGTTAATGTTCTTTTCTGAGTTTCTTCAGGTTTTATAGTTTTTTTTAAAAAATTCAAGGCTAGAGGTCGGAAATGAGGCCTTGTTTATGGGAGGCTCACAGAAACGACGCCCAAGATCCTTTTTGGAATAACTATATAATTTCAAGATCTCTCTCTTAACGTCTTTCTGAGTGCATGCTTTAAAAGATTTAGATAAGAAAAAGCAACAAAAAACCCGCCAAAAAAGGCGGGTTTTTTTATGGTGCCGGTGATTCTCGGAGCGATATAAAGGGCGCTCGAATAAAAACTAGCGTTTAGAGAATTGGAAGCTACGACGGGCTTTTGCCTTACCGTATTTCTTACGTTCAACCACACGACTATCGCGTGTTAATTGACCGGCTTTTTTAAGTTCTGCCCGTGTTTCAGGGTCATAATAAGTAAGAGCGCGACTGATACCGTGTTTTACGGCACCGGCTTGTCCGGAAAGTCCGCCGCCTTTAACCGTGCACATGATATCGAATTGATTCTCACGACGTACAACTTGAAAAGGTTGGTTAAGGATCATTTGAAGAACAGGGCGAGCAAAATACTGTGTATAATCACGGCCGTTTACGATCATTTTACCGGAACCGGCTTTGATCCAAACACGTGCGGTGGCATCTTTACGGCGACCTGTTGCATAAGAGCGACCAAGAGCATCAATTTTAGGCTCACGAACCCCAGGGGAAGTTTGTGAAATTTTAGCAGCGGCTTGAGCGACTGTCGCCGGAGCAACGGTGCCCTCGACGGCTGATTTTAGGTCTTCAAGGCCAATTTTTTGTTCAGTCATAATTAATTGCTCCGCTTATTCTTGTCGTTCATAGCAGCTACATCAAGAACCTGTGGGTTCTGGGCTGCATGAGGATGTTCCGATCCTGTATAAACGCGCAGATTTGTGAAAACTTGACGACCAAGAGGTCCCTTAGGAAGCATGCGCTCGACGGCTTTTTTTAAAACGCGTTCAGGGAATTTACCGCTTAGAACTTCACCGGCAGTTGCCGACTTAATTCCGCCCGGATAGCCTGTATGGCGATAATAAACCTTATCGGCAGTTTTCTTGCCCGTCATACGAACTTTATCCGCATTAATAACGATAATATGATCACCACAGTCGATATGGGGGGTGTATGTCGGCTTATGCTTGCCGCGAATACGTGTTGCAATAATAGCAGCAAGGCGCCCAAGAACGACGTCCTGTGCGTCAACAACAAACCACTCTTTGTTTACATCTTCTTTACGAAGTGAAAATGTTTTCATTTTTACGTTTCTCACTCAAATTGAACCAGTACTAAGACTGATACAGTAATTTCCTACTCCGCGTCAACAAAAATTGCAGGGCGAAGGCAAATGAATTTCAATCATTTTTAGAATGGCTGGGGTGGCAGGATTCGAACCTGCGCATGGCGACACCAAAAACCGCTGCCTTACCGCTTGGCTACACCCCAACATGCTACATTCATCCGTATAACCTTTAAAGGCTATCATTCGGATAAGTCTACGGATTTTTTCTGCTGTCTTTCAAATAAGAGAAAGGGGCTGAAAATTATCCGCTAAAAAATCGTCTGCCCCGTTAAACGGGTGATGTTGATTTCTTATACTCCCAGAACATACTCAGAATTGCAGAGAATTTCAAGGGGTATATTTGTCTAACTTAATTTTTTAAGGGCAAACAGGGAATATCATGGAAACGCATTTTTCGACATACCTTTTCAGCGTCTTCTTTTGTGATATTTACAAGGCGTGCTCGGTAAAGAGGGGTGCGGCGATGTTGAGCAGGCGTTACTGTGATTGTACCCGGTAAATTGGGGATGAGGGTCACAATAAGATCGGCTTTATCTTGGGCATCGGATTCTTTAGTAAAGGCGCCAAATTGTGCCGCCCATGTCTTGACCGGTGCATTTTCGCCGCTAATATCGTCATAACTCTCGTTTTTAATGATGTTATTTAAAAGCGCTGCATCATGGCGAGACGGGAGCCCCGCAACCCTTTCCGGTTCATCATCGGAGGGGGAAAGGGATGCATTAAGAAGTTCCTTTTGATCGTCATGTGTTTCAAGGCTGACCTCGGATGCTATGTCGCAGGACGCTTCGGGGGTGCTAACGACTTCCAAGGTCGGCGTCGAAAAATTTTGGGCTACAAGGGTTTCAAATCGGGTCTTATCCGCCATAAGGCTTTCGGGCTCTTTCTCTGCCGGTATGTCGGGGGACAATCGGTGCGGTTTATGGGGCGGGACAAAGTTTTCAACCCAGAGCATATCTTCTTGGGAGAAGGGATCCTCGAGAGCTGTTTTTTGACGATTTTTATTTAAGGTTAACGCTCTGGGAAAATATTGATTAATAAGGTTTTCAATACGCCTATCGCGCCATACGCCTGTTTTTCCGCCCATGACAACGGCAAAGAGGCGCGTGTTTTCACGTTTTGCAGAGGCAACCAAATTAAAGCCGGAAGCATTGATAAAACCCGTTTTAACACCGTCCACCCCGTGACAGCGCCCGAGAAGGCTTGTATGGGCGCGATATTTTTGTCCTCGAAAGGTAAAGTGTTTATGTTTGAAATAGCGATAATAATCGGGAAAATGGCGGTGTAGGGCACGAAACATAGTCGCCATATCCCTTGCGGTAGTGACTTGCTCGCGGTTAGGCATGCCGGAAGCATTTTTAAAAGTCGTATTATGCATGCCGAGAGCTTTTGCTTTTTTTGTGAGCAGATCTGCGAATTTCTTTTCACTTCCGCCTAAATGTTCTGCCACAACAGCCGCGACATCATTTGCCGATTTGACGGTCAACGCCAGCAAAGCATCTCTAACGCTTAAGGTGGTATTGGGTTTTAACCAAAGTTTTGAAGGTTTTTGATCGGAGGCATGTTTAGAAACTTTCATTTTCGTATTAAGAGTCACTTTTTTGTGTTTAAGAGCCTCGAAGAGAAGATAAAGGGTCATGACTTTTGTAAGAGAAGCCGGGTAGGTTCGAGAGTCAACATTGGTTTTATGGAGAATAGTCCCGGTATAATCGTCTATAACAATAGCGGCATAAACAGGACCGTGCCTTTTTGTCTTTGCGCAAAGGGCCGCGTTTTGCTGTGCAATCGTCGCCACAAAAAAAATCAAAAAAAGGCTTCTGAAAAAGGGAGTCATGCGCTCTATTCTATTATGATTTTTAGTGTACACAATTCGCCTGAAAAGATAAATATTCTTTAGGCCGGAAAAGCCTTAAAAAATCTTTTGTGTTGATTTGCAATATTTAATTTAAATTTTAGCAAAAAGGTAAGTTGTTCGAGCAGAGGTGCTGAAGTGCCTATAGTGCTAACATATAGTGCGCAAGCATAGTGGGCTAACATTTTTATGACCTTAATACAGGGGATGGTTCAAGTTAAATTTATCTCTGCTTTTTGAGAGGTCTTTTAAGTTTTTTTATTATGGGGTAGGCTGTTAAAAAAAACAGGAGGAAAAACATGACCAATATCTTTAAGTATAAAAAAAATGCCTTTCTTGCCGGCGTTCTAATGACGTTTTTTATAGGCACGGCAGGGGGATCCGATGCTCTGCGCTTTGATGTCGATGCGGATGTGGCGACCTTGAGAGACTGTTTTAGCGGATTACAAGGCTCTCCTGATGAAAAAGGGCAATACAAAACAGAAACACGCCGGTATGTGTGTTTTGATGTGACGGCAAAACTCAATGATGTTTATACAAGCCTCCTTCCCTTGGGCACAGAGGCACCTTTAGGACAACGTGTTTTTCATGAACGTACTTATGAAGTTGCGGCAACAGAAGAAGTCGGACCGTCTGTGCTTGCGGGACTGCAAACGGAAGGGGCTAAGTTATTTGTGAGATCTTCACCCTTGGCATTTGATCCCGAGTATTGGGCTTTATATGAACTTTTGGTGCCCGTTGTGCCCGAGCTCCCCGTTTTTGAGGCAGAGGATAGAACTTTTGAGTTGGAAGGGGGAGAAAGTATCAAATTATCCGATCTGCCGTCCTTGTATGACGCAGTGGGAGATGGTGTCGTTACGCAACATTTCTTTGCTGTTTATTACCGAGAATTGAAGGGATGATCCTCCTTGTTCTGTTGAAAAAGCCTCCTTGGGACAGGAGGCTTTTTTATGTGATGATCTGTTTTCTCTTACTTACCTAATTTTTTTATATAAGTGCGACAGGGCTGTGTTTCCGATTTGGTAAAACGGCACAATAATCACAAAAACGACCAAGAGCAGAATGGCGCCGATCATCATCATTCCCGTCCCTTCCATGGTCATCGTAAGAGTTGAAAGCCGTATTAAAAGTTGAAGTCCCATCGAAATCAAGAATGATAATACAAAGACCTTAAAGACATTGAAAATTTGTCCTTTTGTCTTGGGTAAAGCTTCCGATACCGATTGAATATCACCGACGGCTACGCCAATGGGGATAAGGGAAACGCGAAGGAGCAAGTAAATAAACACCGGAACCATGATCATAAAGCTAAAGAATAAGCCTTGGAGTACCGACGCAAAAGCCAAGGAGGTTATCCCTATAAGGATCGCACCAATAACTAAGAAGAGAAGGCCGATGATGATTTCTGTTACGAAAACCCTTAGAACCGTTTTGTTGCAGAGCTTTGATAAAATAGACCTATCAAGTTTTTCATTAAAAACAATGCTGCGTATGATCGCGACCATCATAGCCATTGTCGCCAGTAGGGGGAGAAGCAGTGCAATACCGTTAATAAGGACGGCGATGAGTATGCTGCCGGTACTAAGGCCGGCGATTGCTTCACCTATTGCGGGGGCGGGAGGTTCTCCCGACATTGTTATGTTTGTTAAGAGGTCAAGCCCGCCTAGGGCTGCAACAGTAAAGCCTAAGGTGAAAAAGAGGGGGATTGCAGTTAGCATGACTTTAAAAGTCATAAGCCAAATACTGCCAAAATTCTCTTTTATGAATATTAATCCTAATTTTATATTGTTAGTTGATGATATGGCCATTTGAAAGAACTCCGGTGTTATTATACTATTTTAGTATTTCATTAATAGTTTAAATTATCGTTAATTTATTGTTGACGAAATATGTGTTTTTTGCAGACTGTAGACTTGACTTTGTAAAAAGAGGAGGTTATTTATTACCCTATCCACTTTTGGCGAAGTAGCTCAGTTGGTTAGAGCAGCGGAATCATAATCCGCGTGTCGGGGGTTCGAGTCCCTCCTTCGCTACCATATCTCGGCCTTTCGCCTTTTTTCTGTTTGCAGCCCTTGTTCCTTTTGACGTTGTTACTTTTGGTGTTTCTTTCTCTTTATCCTGCTTTTGCCTTTGGAAGTCCATTGACAATTTTTCTTTCTATCCATATCCTGCTAGAGAATAACATTGTTCACTAAATAGGGATATCCTCATGAAAAGAATAACTTTTAACTTCTCGTCTACACTCTCCGTGGCCTCGGTAGCCTCCCTTTTGTTTATAGCAGGCTGTGAATCTCGTCAGCCGGACTGGGGCAATAATTGTGAAGCGCACTTTTCTTTGAGTAAACGGGAAATGAGCGAATGTCTTGCAAAGGTCGAAAGAGGGGCTGACGCTGAAATAGAGCCTAATACGGTTAGCATCGATCCGGATAATACGGAACGTGAAACCTATGACGAAATAGGTAAGGGCGGCGCAGGGGACGGCAACTAAGAAACTTGGCCTTTGTAGCGGTAGCGTTTGAAAGCGTAAAAACGTTTTGATTGTTTTTACGCTAACTTTTTCTAAAAACCTCTCAAAATAGCGAGAGGTTTTTTTATGAGGAAAAACAATGTGTTGCTGTTTTGTTGTTTTATTTCCGAGTGTTTTTGTTTTTTATTAATCATAAATAAATTATATTTTTATTATATATGCTTTTATATATCAATAAACAGGAAGATTGAGATGTCGCAAGCTCAAGAAACACAAAATTCTTTTGTTAAACAAAAGAGCCCTGCCGAAGAGTGCGTTGATTTTTTTCATAAGGAACGACACGCACGCCTCTCCTTAGAAATGATTATTGAAAATTTGAACGGACTTAAAAAAATAGCGTTAAAATTGGGATTGGAAAGCGGAGATCAGCTCCTGCAGCAGGCCGTTAAAGGAAATACAAAATCTATTGCGGCTATTGAATCTCTTTTGTTGCGCCCGCAATCGACTTTTTTGGGAAGCGTCGGTATGTGCAAAGCTTTTGAAAACACTCTTTTACCTCAACTCATTAACCAAAATAGTAGCCGTAAAAAAATATCTGTTTGGGTCCCCGGGTGCGGAGAGGGTTATGAAGCTTATAGTTTGGCTCTTTTGCTTAATGTCCATAGAAAAGAGCTTAGGGGGTGGAAACTTCACGTGCATGCAACGGATACAAGTAATAGCACTCTTGAACAAGCCGAAACAGCGGTCTTTGACGCCGATCAGATTGATGAGGTAACTTTCGGGCTCTACGGGCAGGGACTAAAGAGGAATGGGGATGATTATAGTGTTCGAAGCGAGGTACGAGAACTCATTACCTTTCAAAATACGAATTTTTATGATTCGGAACCCCCTCAGGAAGCCTATGATGTTGTGGTGTTTCGTAATCAATTAAGTTACCGGATGCCCGACCTTCAAGAGAAAATTATTAAGAATTTTGAAAAATCACTCAGGCCCCACGGCTATTTAATTCTAGGCTTTGGAGATGCTCTTCTAAGTCTTTCGAGTCAATTTAAAGTTTTTGCAAATACACAAGGGTTTTATCAAAAAATATTGTAAACTTTTTGATCGGGAAAAGATTAGGAATTTCAGATGATTATGAATTATAGTGTGATTGCTTTGGGGGGAGCGGCAGGCGCTGTTATGCGTGTTGCCGTTGGAAAATTCTTACCGTCTCTTTTTATGGGGATGTCGGCTCAAGTTTTATTTGTGAATATTTTCGGCTGTTTTATGATGGGTCTTTTGACAGAGCTTATGGCTTTTTATTGGCCGGCGTCACAAAATATGCGTTATTTTTTAGTATCCGGATTTTTAGGGAGTTTTACGACTTTTTCTGCCTTTTCCGTAGAGTTTGCTCTTTTTGTGGAAAAAAATGATTACGGTATGGCTTCTTTATTTGCCGTTCTTGTTTTTTCTTTAAGCATTATTGGTTTTTTTGTGGGTTTAAAGCTTATAAGAGCCGTATTAGGGGTACTTTTTTAATTAGCCTAACATGGGGCCGAATGCCCTTAATTCCGCCAAGGATTTTTGGGCGTCCGGAAGGTCTTTGGTGAATTCCTCCGAAGCGCTGCGACATTTTTCAAGGTGGTTCGGACGCTCTTTTGGAGGATCCATGGCCACTAAAGGAATGCGAAGCTCGAGCAAATCAGTCCCTGCTTCTTTGATAAGAGCCCTTGACCCTTCCATGTCTAATTTTTGGCGTTTGAGGGAGGAGAACTCTTTTTCCAGGTCGGCGAGCTTTTTAAAATGTTTTTCGAAATCTGCACAGGCCTGTTGTTTGGCATAGCCATGGGGCGGAACAACTAAAGTAAGGGCTGCGATGCTTAAGAAGGTAAAGGTTATTCGGCGTCTCATGATTACATTCCTTTTTAAGTGATGTGTATTCTTAACATTGACCGCAATAAATTAAAAAAATATGAATTTATTATTCATATTTAGTTGCATCTTTTCTTTATTTTTTAATTTTCTAAAGGAGTATTTTAAGGAGTTCGTAGGATTCTTTGACTTCTCTGAATTTCTCAACGGCTGAGGGGTCGTCTTGATTGAGGTCGGGATGATATTTCTTGGCTAACGTTTTGTAAGCTTGTTTAAGGTCTGCCTCCGTAAACGGCCAAGAAAGTTCCAGAGCAACAAAGGCTTTGCCCTCTTTCGTTTTAGGGGAAATAATTTTTTGAGTCGGCGGCAGCGTATGGCCGTTTTCTTCATCATCGCCCAACATGCCGAAAGGATCATTGGGGGCTTGGTAAAAGAAACGTGAAAAGGGCTTACCGTGCCGTTTGAACGGATGGTGCTGTCGGCAATCGGCCTCATCCGGTGAGCTGCCCGTGCTTCTAATTTGATCAATATAATTCCATTGATCGTTATAGGCTTTAACGTGCTCGAGGCAAAAGTAATAGCGTGACGCTAAGTTGTGCACATTTTTGGGTGCGGGGAACAATCCCTCTTGGTCACAGCCAAGATGGTCACAAGGGCGAGTGTCTCGCTTTTCAAGTTCTAAGGTACGCCAATCAAAATCTAACATTCGGGCACTATAGACGATCTGTGCCATGAGTTCCACTATATAGTCGATTTAAAAAAAACTCGGACATTATTGCTGTGCTCTAACCTATACAACATAGGCTTTGTTGCCGGTGTTCGCATGTAACGGTTGCGAATGAACACTTACATCACAGGACACCCTTATGAGTTTTTTGTAAAAACTTAAGAGGGATGTTTTGATCCCTAGAACTTGCCGCTTAAAAGATAGGTTTTTTCTTTTTTAAAGCGCTCTTTGGAGGCTTGAAGGCGTTCTTGTTCATTTTCCGAAGTCTTGCTGTCGTCTATGATTTTGCGGCGTGCTTCATAACGATGAACGATCTCATTTGATAATTTATTAAAGGGTAAAGTAAGCGGTTGTTGTGTAAGCGGTGGTTTTTCTTCCGTATTCTCGGGGGTAGGGAGCTCTTTTTTTGTATAATCGGCAAAACCGGAACCGCTTGCGAGCGCTAAAATAACGAACGATATTGCAAACATTTTTTTATTCATTTTCCTATTCCCTTCCTGTTTACTTTTTCTTATATTTTGATGCTAATTGTTTTCTGCTAATGAATATTGAATTTACAATTTAAAAACACTTAATAATAAAAAGTAATTGTCTAAAATTATATGAAGTTATTGTCAAGCAATTGATAAGTAAGAAGACTTTTGATTTGTGGGAAAGACAATTTGTTCGTTTTATTTTCAAAAATCAACGTTTTGTGCTTTTGTGATTTCGGAATCCTGTGGCACACTATAGGCAAGGAGTCGCACTTTAAAGGGTGAGTCGGTAAAAGAACACAGGAAGAGGTTGCTTTGTTACGTTTGCAAAATCACAGGCTCACAGAAAAGAAACATCGCGGTTTTTGGTGCTTTGTTTGCACCTTTTTCGTTTTGATCTTTACAGTTCAGGAAGTAAAAACCACCGCTCCTCAAGAAAATAAGACGCAATCAACAATTACGTCTCTTTACGGGGATGTCGTCGTGGATAATAATTTGGTTAAGGCCTTAATTAATCATCCCGCTATAAAACGGATGCGTTTTATAGATAATGCAGGACCCAGTCGCTATTTCAGATCTCTTCCGGCTTATAGTTTGTTTGATCATGCTTTGGGGGTCTACGTGATTTTAAAGCGTTTTAAACGCCCTTTAAAAGAGCAAATTTCCGGCATGCTTGAGCCGGTTGCACATTCTGTTTTTTCTCACCAAGGAACGCTTTTTTTGCGTCCTAAGAATTCCGACAAACCTTATTATTTAGCAGCTCATAGCGCTTATTTGAAAACCGTAGGACTTGAGCCTTGGTTAATGAAGGCCAACATATCAGCCGAAGATGTTGATCCCCTTAATAAGGAGTTTGGTGCTCTTTACCAAAACCCTCCTTTTCTCTCTGCCATTGAAATTGAAATGACGCTAAGGTTGGCCTATTCTTATAAATTACTAACCCTTAGGGAAATTGCGCGGATCATGGATGATTTGCGTTTCGAGGAAGGAAAATGGTTTTTTGTAACGGAAAAGTCTGCTGCAAAGTTAGGTGCTTTGTCTCTTTATTTTACGGAACGGTATTGGGGCGCTCCTCAAAATTATGTTGTGAATCGCTGGGTTGCGGCTGCGATGAAGAGAGCCGTTGATTTGGATGTCTTAACCGTGAAAGAAATTCGTTTTGGGACGGATAAAGCCGTGCTGCAAAAACTTATGCAGATAAAGGACAGGGTGATTCACGGATTATTAATACAGTGTCGTCAACCCTTCCGTTTTTACAGTGTGGTCGACGGAGCGGATTTTGATGAGATTTATAAACCGGAATTTCGCGGGCTTAACCCCCTTGTAAAAAGAGAAGGGCAGTACATACGCCTTACTCAATTAGACCGAGAGTATAGTAAAAGATTTAAAGAACTGCGTGAATCTTTCATGCGGGGGATCAAAATTAAATTTAAAAAGCCTGCTAAAAATAGCGGATTTAGCGAGTTTAACGGGGGATCCTTTGCTGGAACTCATTATGAATTGGAGGTTGCTTTTTAACAATGTCAAGCATAAGAGGAACACAGCTAACACAGTTTGAGGCAACAATAACCATTGATCATCCTTTGGGGGATCCCGATTTATTAAATATGCGGCGTATGAAGGTTCACGAAGGTATTGACGAACTGTTTGTGATCGAGGCTCATGTGGCTTCACCCTCGCCTGATATTAGCTTTGACAGTATTGTCGGAAAAGAAGTCACCTTTGCCATAAAGCTTCAGGACGGAGACCGCTATTTCCACGGGATCGTCGGGCATTTTATGCAGTATGCAACTTCAGACCCCAATGCGAATGAAGTTACATGGTATGAATTAAAGGTTTACCCGAAACTTTGGCTCTTAACGCTTTCTAGCGATTGTCGTATTTTCCAAAATGAAAAACCCTTGGATATTATTAAAACGGTTCTAACGGAACACGGTGTGACGGATGTTTTGTTTCAAACCACAACCTGCGGTCAGGTTATAAGGGAATACTGCGTGCAGTATAATGAAACACATTTTGAGTTTGTGTGTCGTTTAATGGAAGAGGAAGGCGTCTTTTATTTTTTCAAACATGAACAGGGAAAACATACCCTGATTCTGGCAGATGCTCCGACGGCTTTTCAACCTTGCGTCGGTAGTGAGCAATTAAGCTATACGGATTCTTCTCCCGACAAGGCTTTTTTAAATACCCTTTATCAATGTGATTTTAGCGAACGTGTTGCTTCTTTATCCCATGCAGCCAACGATTATAATATGAAGACGGCGAGCATGAAGTTGTATTCTATGGATATGGCCGGCCCTGTCCAAGAAACGTTGAAGGGGGATTTATATGAATATCCGGGGCAGGTCGATCATGAAGACATTCCTGCTCAAGGACGCTTAGAGGCTTTAATAAAACTGCGTCTTGAAGAAGCACAAGCCTTGCAAAAATATATAACGGGCGAATCCATTGCGCCTTATCTGACAAACGGGGGCAGTTTTTTGCTGGCCAAACACCATCGCGCCGACATGATGGGTAAAAAGTATGTGATTCATCGTATCACCCATGAAGTGCAAAGCGGCGTGGAACCGGATCTCCATGAAGACAGGGATATTCGAGAACGGAGCTATTTATACCGCAATAGTTTTAAGGCTTTTGAGGATAGCGTTATTTATCGCCCGCCTCGAAAAACCCCGCGTCCGAAAATTGAGAGTATCCAATCGGCTATTGTAACCGGCCCGGTTGGTGAGGAAATTTGGACCGATGAATACGGCCGTATCAAAGTACAATTCAAATGGGATCGTCAATGGCCTAATGATGATACGAGTTCCTGTTGGATTCGCGTGCAACAAGGCTGGGGCGGTAATAACTGGGGTGTGCTTTTTACGCCTCGCATCGGTATGGAAGTGATGGTGAACTTTCTTGACGGTGACCCGAGCCGTCCCGTGGTTACAGGAAGTTTATATAACTCGGATAATATGCCTCCTTATTTGCCGGAACGCGTGACCGGTGAATTCACACCGACAAAAAGCGGTTTTAAAACAAAATCCAGTATTTTTCCTGCGGGACCCGAAAAGTTCAACGAACACCGTTTTGAGGATAAAACCGGTGAAGAACAAGTTTATAAACGGGCTGAAAAAGATGATGACAGCTACACAATTGAAACGGAAACAAAGCATATTGAAAAAGGGTCTAAGTGGCTTGTGCTTGACCATGGAGACCGTAACGTCCTTTTGAAAGGCGGCGGCTCTGCGGTGCCTAAAACCACGCCAAAGGGGCAAGATCTTCCCGCCGGTGCCGGAGACGATATCTTAGAGCTTTCAACCGGAAGTCGCTATACCTCTTTTATGAGCGGTAACGGACCCATTCGGGACACGACTTATATCAAAGAAGGACTAACGGAATACCAGCACGATAAGGGAACGATGTCCCGAGTTTTTAAAGAGGGTAACGATCGCAAAACCATCATTAAAGGAAACCGTGAAGTTGTCCTTAAAGAAGGAAATGATTTCCATAAAATCATCAAAGGAAACCGTCATACGGTTATTGCAACAGGTGACAATACCCATGAAATTATTACCGGAGATGATAAAACGTATATTCATACGGGCAATCATCTTATGTGTATCGAGACGGGCAATAAAAAGCTTAAAATTGATCTCGGTAATAAGGGAACTTTGATCGATCAAGGAAATGAAGTTACCCGTTTGAAAAAGGGAAATCAACGCCTTATGATTGATTTGGGTAATCGTATTATAACCCTTCAATCGGGAAATTCAACCCTGACCCTTGAAGCGGGAAACCAAACGGAAGATGTAACGGGACATTATTACGGAACTTATACCGAGACTTATAATCTAACAGTAACGGGTAACATTAACATTGTGGGTAAAGATAATATTAATGTAACGGCCGCAAATGACATAAATGTTAAATCCGGGGCAAATATTAATGTAACGGCTGCCAGTAATATTAGTGTGAAAGCGGGCGGTGACATTTCTATGACGGCGGGTGGAAAAATTACCGCAACCTCGGGAAGTAGTACGAGTGTTACAGCCGGTTCAAGCATCAGCACGACTTCTGGTTCAAGCACTTCCGTTACGGCAGGCTCAAGTATAACGGGAACCGCAGGATCATCCGTTAGTTTGACTTCGGGAGGGGCAACTTCTGTTACGGCCGGCGGCTCCATTAGCTTAACCTCCGGCGGCAGTCACACGATAACCTCCGGCGGTTCCATGACTGTGACGGCGAGTGCAACCACATTCACAGTTTCCAGTTTTACAGTTATTACGTAACAAGGTGAAAAATATGGTTGAAAAATCAGCCCATGATATGAATTTTAAAGAAGAAGAAGTGACTGATGAAGCTGCTCCCGAGTCAAAAACGCTCCCTGAAGTCCCTCCGGCCGTTGCTCTTGCCGCTTTGATTACGGCGCAGGTTGATAAAGCCATTGCTGATGAAGATGCCCGGCGCAAGGCCGAGGCAGAACGACCCTTGGATGACGGTGTGCATCAGATTCTCGATGAGAATACGGGGGCGTTACAAGAAATACTTGTCATTGAAAACGGCATGCGCAACGGGATTTGCGAGTTTTATCTCGGGGGGGTGATCTACCTTAAGGCAACTTATATTAATGATGTAAAAGACGGGCCTGCCATTGAATATAATGTCAAAGGGGAAATGGCTCGTAAAGTGTTTTATCGCAACGATGTGATGCATGGCGTTGTGGAAGCCTATGAGCGAGGTCGGGTTACCTCTATGACGATGTATGAGGATAATCAACCCCATGGATTGAGCATTGAATATGATAACCAAGGAAATGTTATTACAAAATTCCCCAAGGTTCTTGGTGAAACACAAGGCGTTGCAGAGCATTATGATAAGCTTGGACATTTGGTCAAAACGTGTGAATATGTGCGAGGGATTAAACATGGATTTCAGAAAATCTTTTTTCCCGACGGGGCATTGCAAAGAATTGAAGAATACGATGACGGGTTGAAAGTGGGAACGGATCGAGATTATTATCCCAATGGCGCGTTGAGATCGGAAACAGAATACAAACAAGGTAAAATTGTGCGAGCGCGGGTGGATTATACCGTTGACGGAAAGATAAAAGGATAGTCTCTTTATGTGGGTAGATGCCGAGCGTTTAAAAAACTTTTACCACTCTAATCTTGGCACTCTCGTCCAACGTAAAATCACAGCCGCAATTGAGACAATATGGCCCGATGTTAAGGGAGAAGTTGTTGCAGGTTTCGGTTTTTGCCATCCTTATTTGGGTCTTTTTGAAGGAGAAGCAGAGCGTATTTTATCCCTGATGCCGGCTCCCCAAGGAGCACGAGCTTGGCCGAAAAACAAAAAGAATTTAACGGCTCTTGTCGAAGAAACGCAATGGCCTTTGCAAGACAAGTCCGTAGATCGCTTGCTTTTATGCCATGCCTTGGAGTATTCGGATCAGGTGCAAAAAATCCTTGAGGAGTGTTGGCGGGTTTTAAGTGATCGAGGCGAGCTTCTTGTGATTGTGCCCAACAGACGTTCTGCGTGGGCGCAAACAACCACAACCCCTCTCGGTTATGGGACGCCTTATACGGGGCATCAATTGTATGATGTTCTTGAACGGGCAAACTTTATGCCCTTAAAACCCCGCTATTGTTTGTATGCTCCTCCCGGTACAAGTCTTTTAACTTTGAAATTTTCTTCTACCTTCGAGAAATACGGCCCCTTGTTCTCCAAAAAGTTAGGAGGTGTTGTCGCTTTTCCCGCTCGAAAACAAGTCTATGCTTTAACACCCCGTCAGGGACACCAATGGCTTCCTCGGGCTTTTAATCCAACGACGCCTTAATTTTGCATATTGCCTGAAAGACCCCGTTTTCTTATTGATATTTTTTAGGCCGTATGAGAAGCCATACTCAATTATTTAATGAATTCCATAATATACCTTGGAGAGTTTTTCAGTAAGGAAAGTTCATGAAACAGGCTTTTTCCAAGATGTTGCTTTTAAGTGCCGTTATTTTAACGGATATGCTTGCAGGTATGGAGCTTGATTTATTTGTGCCCGGTTTTGTCGAGTTGCAAAACAGTTTCAATCTTACGCCTTTTTTGGTGGAAAGCTTATTATCTGTTAATTTCTTAGGCTACTGTTTGAGTTTGTTTTTTGTCGGAGAATTAGCTGATTATTATGGGCGCAAACCTATCATCCTCGTCGGCCTCATGATTTTTATCGTCGGGAGTGTTTTATGTTTGATGGCTCCTTTTTATTCTTTTTTGCTTGTGGGACGATTTATGCAAGGGCTGGGAATTGCCGCCCCTGCTATTTTAAGTTTTTTGATCATCGCGGATCTATATCCTTTGAAAAAGCAACAATCTTTATTCGCGATTCTTAATGGAATTATGAATGCTTCGGTTGGGGTTGCCCCTGTGATCGGAAGCTATATAACTCTTTATTTTCATTGGCAGGGGAATTTTGCAGCTTTGCTTATACTCGGTATTCTCGCTTTCTTTATGGCTCTGTTTTTTGTTCCCTTATACCCGCAAACCAAGCCAAAAGAAAATTTTCCCGGGGAGGGTTATTTTAACATACTTAGATCGGAGCCTCTTAGGCTGGGTATAACGCATTTTATCCTGCAATTTACGCCTTATTGGGTTTTTGTCGGTATGTCACCTTTATTATATATGGGGGCTTTGGGTGTTAGCCTAAAGCATTTTGGATATTACCAAGGTGCTTTAGCATTTGTATTTGCGATCGGAAGCCTTTTATTCGGTATGGTTGTTGCTCGGTATGATCAGCTAAAGATGCTTAAGATTTCCGGATATATGTTTGTTTTCGGGTTTATGAGCCTTGGGACGGTTTCTTTTTTAGATAGTTTTGACCCTATTGTGATTACGCTTGCTTTTCTTGTATTTGTGATTGCGAGTATCGCCCCAAGTGCAATATTGTATCCTATTTTGTTAGAGGTTATGCCGCGGGCAAAAGGACGTATTGCTGCTTTAATGCAAGGGGGACGCCTTCTCTTTGCTGCTTTAAGCCTTCAAGTGGCCGGTTATTTTTATCAAGACTCTTTTCGCAACGTCGGTATGATCATTATGGTTTTTATTGCTCTGAGCACGATGACGCTTTTTACAATCGTTAATCGGGGAGGGGAAACGGAAACGGGTAAAAATATTTTGTAAGGTGTTAAACAAGCAATATCTTTTTCTTCTTTTTAGCTGTTTTCCTCGGGTTATTTTAGGGTTAGAATGAACAAATACTTTAATTTTTTTTCTAATTTGAAAGCCAAAGACTTATGGTAAAAGATTTTAAACGTGCCCATGAAAATATGTTATTTCGGCAGTTTTTACCCAATAAATTGACCGATCAACGCCTTCTCCATGCTTTTGAAGAAGTGTGGCGTGAGAAGTTTATCCCCGCTCCGTCAAGCTTTCTATCCTATTGTGACCAAAATGTGAAGTTGCCTGTTGAGGGACGAGAAGCTCTATCCTCTCTGTCTTTAATGCGCTTGTTACAAGCGGCTAATGTGACAAAAAAACATCGTGTTCTTTATGTGGCCGGCGGGACGGGATTCGGAGCGGTTATTTTGAGCTATCTTGCAAGATCGGTTGTGTGTCTTGAAGAAAACGACCTTCTCTATTCGATCCTTCTTGAGAATATCCGAGAGTTTTCCTCTACCTCTATTACGCCTGCGAAAGGGGCTTTGGTTGAAGGCGTCCCCCTGCACAGCCCCTATGATTTTATTTTTATTGAAGGAGCCGTAGCCGACATACCTTTTTCCATATTGGAGCAGTTGAATGAAGGAGGCAGGCTGTTTACTTATGAACCGCTTTTTGAGTCCTCCGATCAACAGACCTCACGGGCTGTTTATTTTGAGCGACACGGGAAAACATATACAAAAATATCTTTATTTGAAGCCGTTGCTCCAAGGCTGGCAGCTTTTAATAAAAAAAACGAATTCCATTTATAATAAAGCGTAAAGGTATTTTATAATGTCACAAAATCTAATTACTGTTTCTGATTTAAAGGAAATGATGGATAAGCATGAAGATTTTATCCTTTTGGACGTACGTGAGGAAAACGAGCGTGACATTGCAAAAATAAATTATAATTGCCGCCACATCCCTATGGAAGACGTGACGACGCGCTATGAGGAATTGCAGAAGGATAAAAATATTGTTATCTATTGCCATTCCGGCGTTAGAAGTTTTCAAGTCTGCCGATTGCTAGAGATGTATGGATTTGCTAGAGTAAGAAGTCTGGTGGGCGGTATTGATGCATGGGCCCAAGAAATAGATCCAACGATAAAGAGATATTAATGTTTAAAAAGAGTACCTTAGCCGTTTTCCTAGCCTGCGTTACCTCCGGAACGCCTACCTATGCTTTTGAACAAGCGCTTACCCCGACGCCTTTGCCGAAGGAGGCGTCTTCTAAAGACCGGCAATTTATAGAGGCGCTTGCTGAGGCTTATCAAAATAACCCGGATATTCATGTGGGGCTTCGGGAATATTATGCTGCCGTTGAAGCTATTCCTGTAGCACGAGCCGGGTGGTTGCCGACCATTACGTTAAGAGGATCGGGAGAGCATCAAAAAGCGCTTTCCAACGGGAAGTCAACAGCAATACAGCCCGTTCGACGGGGTCGTAGTAACACGGCAACCGATACTCTAAGTCTTCAAACGACTGTTCAACAAAATCTCTTTAAGGGCGGACAAACCTCCTATGCCGTTGCCAAAGCAAAAGCTGATGTGAGTGCGGCGCATATGAAATTCGTGGGTGTTGAACAAAACGTTTTATTAAGCGCTGTTAGGGCTTATTTGGATCTTTGGAAAGCATATGAAATCTTGCGTTACAGGGAAGCCAGTGTGAGTTTTCGAGAGCGTATTGTCGCTCAGGTTAAAGCCCAAGAGGATGTCGGTGAAAAAACACGTACTGATGTTGCCGAAGCGCGTTCCCAGTTGGCGGCGGCTGTCGCTGTTCGTTTAACGGCTGAATCGGCTCTTGTTACGGCGCAAGCAACTTACGCACAAGTTATCGGCGCTAATGTTCCGGAATCTCTTAAAAAACCGGCCTTTATCCTTCCCAAAGAGCAGTTGCCGAAAACGTTAGAGATATTGAATGCCTTGGCTTTGAAAGAGGCTCCCGGCTTACAACAGGCGATCTTTGCTGAAAAGGCTCAAAGGGCTGCTGTCGGCGTCTCGGAAGGAACGTTGCTTCCGAGTGTTGACCTCTCGGCAACAGGTTCTCGTCAAAAAAGTAACACGCAAACCAATAGCGCTTTCCATGAGGGAGCGACTGCTAAACAGACCGGATTCGGTTATACAAACACAGGAACCGTCGGGGTTAGTATAACTGTGCCTTTGTATCAAGCAGGCACGGCATGGTCCGGCGTACGTCGGGCGAATCAGCAACGTTACCAAGCTTTAAATGCGGTTAAACAGGCGCGTTTGGAATTGTTGCGAACTGCACGGTCAACCCTTCAATCCGTTATCTCTTTAGAAGATAGTATTAAACAAACAGAACTTCAAATTGAAGCGGCTCAGTTGAGCCTTGAGGGTAAACGTCAAGAGTATCTTGTGGGCGAGCAAACCCTAACAGATACCTTAATTGCAGAGCAACGTCTTGTGGATGCTCAGGTGCAACTTGTTGAAAGAGAGCGGGATTATCAAGTGGCGGTTTATCAACTGATTTCCGTTTATGGCGGGTTACTGCCCGAACAGTTGGGCTTACCCGTTGCTCGCCATAATGTGGCTCTTTATACCGATGAAATATCGACTAAATTGATTGGAACCGGTGACCTTAGGGCTCCCGAATCTATCGACGTAAAGGAATAGTTATGACTCAAAATGCCCTAAGAAAAGAGCCTGAGACCCAAACAGACGAACAGGTATCTGAAGCTCTTTCTTCCATTCGAAACGTGATTAAACAAAATCTTGAACAAGGTTTTGATCACTTTGGTGAGCCTCATGAAAAGGAAAATGAGGGGGATAGCGGGCAAGGAGCAGCTGAAGGACAAGAAGCGGAATATCCTTTTAAAAAAGAACATGCTCCTGAGGGAGTTCCCCTAAAAACCAAAGAGAGTTTAGAAACCTTGATTAAAGAGTCGGAGAGGAAGGATGCCTCTTTGAAAAAACCGTCCGGTTCTGCTGATGTTTTTATCTTGACGCAAGTTTTAGAAGAGGATGGTTCTGTTACGAATCTTGCTAAAAAAGAAACAGGGGCGCAAATTTCGGATACAAAATCAGAAGAAACTGAAGAATCTGACATAAAGAAGATTGAGTTAACGCAAGTTGACGAGGGACAAAAGGAGGGCGGTGCAACTGTGTCTGCGGCGGCCTCGGAAACTGCTGAAAAAGAGGAACTTTCAGAGCAAGCAGAAGCATCAGAGGAAGCAGAAGCAGATGCACCAAAGCGTTTGAGTGAAGAAAAAGAAATGAAAGAAGATGTCGTCGCTACGGACGAGCCCGAGGCCGAGCTTGACGCGCCTGATACCTCTGAAAACGATGATGCTGCAGAAGCTGAAACCACGATAGAAACTGTTGCGGAATTTGAAGAAGGTGATGTCGTACCTGAGCCGGAAACCCCTGTTAATGAAACGGATGCAGAGGCGGAGGCACAAGAAGCGCCCGCCCAAGATGTTGCAAAAAAAGACTCTGTTGCCGATGATAAAAAACTAGGTGTGCCTGCGCCTAAATTCTCTGAGGCAGAAGCCTTGCTTCTTGATAAAGCAATCTCGGAGACCGTCGGCGCGCCCGAAGCACCTGCGGGTAATTTCGAGATCGGTGTGGAAAATCTACTGAAGCAAGCCACAAAAGCACCTGTGGAAGACCTTGCTTCAAAGGAAACAATGGCAGAATCTGCTGCCGCTTTTTCAGAACTTGCAGATATTGCGCGCCGTCTTTCCTCTAAATCAAAAAGCGGCGGTGGTGGTGACGGGCCTTCGGGTCCTGTGACGCCGGAGCGTGTCGGGGGGTATACCGTTGAAGAGCTAATGCGAGAACTTTTACGGCCGATGCTAAAAGATTGGCTGGATACCCATTTACCGTCTCTTGTAAAATGGCTTGTGACCGAGCAAATTGAAAAAATGCTCCAAGGGCAAGGTATTTCGACAGGTTCAACACCTGTGTCAAAACCGGCGGAATCGGCACCGATCACAGAAAAGCCCGGTAACGAAACGACTAAGGCAGCGGCAGATACGGATTTAGACGCAGAAAGTATGGATTTTGATGCGCCCGGTGATACGTCTGTTGCTTAAAAGAAGTCACGGCGGCCTTTGACTTAGTCTTGAAAGTGCAGTTCTTTGCTCAAGTCTATTAAAGTTGATACAATATCCGCACGATTGCGTCGCGGAGACTCTTTTAGTTCTGTTCATGAAGAGAATTAAGATTATAGAATCCTCTGCATAAGCCCCTTTAGGCTCGTTCTCCTTTTCTTGTCAGGGCTGCAAAAAACACTGTAATGACTCTCTTTTGCAGTGCCTCTTTTACTTGAAAAGAATCTATAAAAAGACCACGGAGAATTCCCCGTGGCAATTTGTTATTTACTTTGTGAAATCCATTTAATACTCACACCTCGGTAGCTTTCTTCCTTAAGGTAACCGTCCTCAAATTTATTGCGGGAGGCTAGCAGAATCTCTTCTTTTGAGTTTATAAAGAGAGTATTATGCCAAGGTGTTATGTGGCTTCCGAGAATCATTTGAAAAGGAAGTTTCTGTGAAATATCTTTGTGGTGTTGATTAACGGATAAGCGGAGGTAATTCTCGTAACCTTCAAATAGGTCGCTTATATATCCCGAAAGTTGTTTTGCTTCTTGGGCATTGATTAAGGCACATTTTTTAATCATTGTTTTAAGACTAAATTGTGTCTTTAAAGTACGCATCAAAGCCTTATATGTTTCTTGATTTTCATCATTGTTTTGGATTGCTTCTGTTAAATAGAGCGCAAATTCATCATAGGATAACTCTTGGACACTCTCTTTTAATTCTTCGGGGAAACTGTCTCGAAAAGTCCTTTGTGTGCGAACCTTTGCTAGGATCTCTTCCTTTATCTTTTTATAATAAAAGGGACAATCTAACTCATGACGAACAAAAGGAATATAAGGATCCTTTTCTATGCCGTCGGTGTCTCTTTCGGACAGAAAAAGGGCGACCTCTTCTAAGGGTTTTCCTGTTGTGGGCATACTTTCAAATTCATGAATCTCTTTAATATGGAGGCACTCTGAGGGCAAAAGGTTGCGAAGATTGGAAATATAGTCATCACGTTGAGTTTGAACACCTAAAAAGCAACTAATTCGGATAGCATCGGGGATAATTGTAACGCAAGCTCCGGCCTCATAGATCTTCCCGATTTCTTGGCAAAGATGGTCAAGAGTTGTCAAAGCTAAGACGTCGGCTAAGTCAATTTCTCCCGGGGATATTACTTTTTTTTCATTGAAAGATTTGAAGGGAAAACCCGGTAAGATAAAATGGAGCGGGGCATTTGTTTTCATAAGCTTCCTTGTTTTTTTTATGAGTTTTTCCCTACCGTCAACCTCATCTTTTTGTGAAAAAAGCTGAAGAAAGTCAATAATAGTCTCGGGACTTAGGTTGTTGCCAATCGTGGGAAGTGTCGATTTATAATGCGAAATGAGACGTTCAATTTCAGAGGGGCTCTCTTCGTCAATTTCAAAGGAAGCGCTCGCTTTTTCGATGTTAAAAAATAGAAAAAAAGCCAGCAGGATTGGCGTGCCAAATAGGCAAGTATTTTTTTTAGACATGGTAATCTCCTTAGTGTCTTAAGTTTTTTTATAAATTGTACTGTGGTGAGGCAGGTTGGTTTTATAGAGTTTTAAAGAAACTCTATCGCCATCGGTAAAAAGATAGGGGAAGATCCCGGATGGTTCTCGTTTCTTTTTGATAGTATTTTGTATCTACTTGGCTTTTGGGAATGATTTGGCCTTGGCCATTTTGAGAAACGACAAAAACACCATTCCAAGGAAAAATAAGAGAAGCGGGGGTTATTTTGAGACCAATTTTTTTTGATAGGTCCGATTGATAATGAATAGAAAGGCGAAGCGTTTGTTTTCTTTGAGAACGTTGCACAAATATTTTGAGGTACTCGTCTCGTTTGATGAGCTGCATGGCTAAATCTGTGAGCATTATATCTTGTTGCTCAGGCGACAGGTTTGGAAAAGAGTGGGCTTTATGATTTATTTCGTGTCTTATGCGTTTTTTAAGGAGTTTAAGGCGTGAAGCGGGAAGGGGTTTTGGAAGCTTATATTCTGCTCCGGCTTTTTTAAAATTTTTGAGAGAAATGGCATCTTTTTGTAAAGCTTGTGACAAGGTGAGCAGGTTTAAGTTCGGAAACTCTTGAATGATTGTTTTTAGACGGCTTTCAAAGGCGATAACGTCTTTATCAGGAATGCCAAAAAGATCATTAAATAATAAACCGTCGGTCATGATTGTAAGAGAAACCTTCGGATAAACATCTTTGAGTTCTTTGATTACATTTTGTAAGTATTCTAAGCTGTGGTACTCCGCCATATCAGGTAGGCTTCCGTCAACGAAAAACTCTTTGTTAGATGATTTGAAGGGGAAGGCGAGGCAAAGGAAATGGATCTCTTCCCCCGTTTTAATTAGGTCTTCAAGACTTTCCAAGAGCTGTTTTGTGCCGGTGGGTGAGAGATCTGTTCGGCCGAGGTCTCCGGTGGCATGGGCATCAATATCAAAGGTTAGAATATGTGGCTTAAGGGTATTATAGAAAAGGCGGGCTCGAGACAGGTTTTCCGTACCTAAGGTTGAAGCCACACATAAAGAGCTTAAGGCGGTTAGAAAAATAAAAGTTTTTAAAAAATTTAACATGATTTTGATCACACATGACTATAACGAGGAAAAAATTTTAAGTATAGGCGGCTAACAAGAGGTTAGCAAAAAGGGATTTAGCGCCAACGGCGCCAATTTATATGATCAGTAGAAAAGAGTTGTGAAGATAAATACATCATTCAAAAATCGTATCTTATCAAAGACAGGGTGTCAATTTTTATTTTACTATTTCTTTTTGATGCCGGCGAAAAGTTATGCTTATTAATGTCCCGTGGTTTTAAAAATCTGTTGCAAACGGGTATCTTTGAGCAGTTTCTCAACGGTTTCTTTATAGACGGTAGGATTTTCTGAAGGAACCGGGATACGGGCGGCATATTCAAATAAGAGGTCCCCGAAATCTATGGTGCTTTGGGAGAAATTATATTTTATGGCATCGTATTTCTTTTTTAAATAGGGGCTCTGAGCCCATTGTATAAAATTATGAAGCCAAACAATTTCACCCGTATGATCTAGATTTCGGAGGGTTAAATAATCTTCCCAAGATTGAATCAAGACAATGGTGATGTATTGCTCTTCTGCCTCGGAGCGCAGGGTTGAGGGCGTTGTTTTTCCATTTGTTAACTTATAAAAAGTCGCATTGTTGTAATACAGGCTTGCAATGAATTCGGGGCGGGCATGCTCGGCTTCTTTTAAAAGTTGGTTGGGAAAAAGCCATAATTTATCAATGGCTTCCTTGGTGAATTTAGCTCTATTGATGGAATTTTGTGACTCAAGTCCTAAGGTGTTCAGAATCACGTTAAAGGACAGTACAACAACGGCAATGCTACCCATAATTGAAATAAAAACAGAAGTTCGTGAATCTTTGAATTCAACAGGTTTGATAAAAAGAGCTGCGATACCCCCGATGATAAGAAGGAGGATAGTAATAGCAGGAATCATAACAACATAGCTTAACATATAGAATAAATCCCACTTTTATTATTATATAGAAGCCCCTGCAAAAAACTCTTTCGGCGATAAAAAAGAAAATTCTTGACTTTCGCGGGAGGCACACACCAAATGTATGCTTACGTTTCCACGACTTCTCTTCACTTTTTTCTCATCCAAAACCGCCGAGCTTAGCCTTTTTGGAGGCTTCTATAATCGGTTCAAAACGCTCTCAGGCTTTGTCTATGGCGCTTAGACCGAAACATTTTGAACCGACTATATATTAAATTTATCACAATTGTGTTAATAATAGATTAATTCTTTATAGAGCTGTTTTTTACTTATTTTTTTAGGTTAGTTATTCGCCGCTCCGGTCAGGGGCTTTTTTTTCGGATTTGAGATCCGATTGGAATTGCGCTTCGGACAGAAGGATTTTTTCTTCGCTCGGCATATTGAGAACCGTCACAATATCTGATTTGAACTCGCGACGGTAAATAATCCAAACAATACAGCCGGTGGCAATCATAAAAAACCAAGGATTGAGAAGCCAAGCAATGCCGCCGAGGGCAAAATAATAAGTGCGCAGACCCCTGTTCATATGTTTCGCCGACATCGTTAAAACCATGGCAGCACGTCGGCTTGCGGGGATATAGTCATCCATATTTTCTTTAGGTTGCGGCATAGCACCAATGAGGATGTTTGCATAATTTAATTGTCTCAGAGCCCATGTATATTTGAAATAGGCATAGACAAAAACAATAACCATTAAAGCCAATTTTGTGTACCAAATAGCGATAGTCGGTTGTGTTGCACAGGGCAGTTCGCGAATGACATCAAGAGCCGCATCAGAAGCACCGACGATGGCAAGGATACCGGCAATAATCAAGATAGACGTAGAAGCAAAAAAAGCGATGCTTTGGTGAAGGCTGCTGACAATATTGACATCCACAACACGGTTTTCCCGCGAGAGGACATTTGTCATCCATTGGATGCGGTAAAGGTACATGCGGGCGCTCAAACCCCGAGAGCTGTGAACGTAATTATCCACAATAAGGCTGTAACCGATCCAGCAAAAAAGGAACCAGCCAAGGGCGATCAAATCCATGGGAGACGTTTGGATAAAGTCTTTAATACTAAGAAAGAAAAGTTCTAAATCCATTTGAATCCTGCGGTGGCGATAAGAGTGAAGGGGTATTTGGAAAATCTTTCTCCTTGGTTATTATATAAAATTCGTTTATATATGTCACTATAGAAACCGTTGTAAAAATCTTTTTAAAAAAGCAGCTTTTTGCAACGGCCTTCACTAGGTAATTTCATATAAATAATTGTAAAAGAGAAAATGGCAAAAGAAGATTTAATTGAATTCCAAGGTAAAGTGGCTGAAATTTTACCCAATGCGATGTTTCGAGTCGAACTTGAAAACGGCCATGTAATTTTGGCACAAGTTTCGGGTCGTATGCGCAAGAACCGTATCCGTGTTTTGCAAGGAGATACGGTGACCGTTGAAATGACACCTTATGATTTGACAAAGGGTCGCATTACTTTCCGTGAAAAATAGCCCGATAAACGTAAAGTAAAATCAGTCGTGGAAAACGGTATTTATATCACAAAGACGGATCAAGGACTTGCGTGCCTTCATATAGAAGAGGGGGAAACCCTAGATGTGCTCATAGAGACGGGAGCGCCTTTGGTCGGAACGATTTATGTAGGGCGTGTAACGGCAAAGGACGGCCCTTCCTTCTGGGTGCATATCGGCCTTCAAAAACCGGCTCTTTTACAACGACCTCGACAAAATTATCAAACGGGACAGCGGGTTCTCGTTCAGCTTAAGCGTCCGCCTCTCGTTGAAAAATATCTTATTAAAAATGCGGAAGTATCCGATGCGATTTCTGTTCCCGGGGATTTTCTTTATTACACGCCGGGTAAAAAAGGCATTTATTTTTCTTCTCAAATTCGAGATAAAGATTGGCGGAGTTCTACGCTTGAATCGTTAAACGCCATTGCAGAAAGTGAAGAAGGAATTGTTTTAAAAGGTCTTTCCTATGGAAAAGACGTAGCGGATATTACACAAGACCTACACAATGTGCGCTTGCAATGGCAGGAAATTCAAGAGAATTATCAAGCTGCAGAAAAGGTAGGGCAAGTCATTTACCAAGGAGAAACGCCTTGGGTATCTTATGTTTTAGAACATAAAAAAGAGCTTATTTTCACAGATAATGCCGATCTTGTTATTTTTCTAAAACAAAAAAATGTTTCCGAATCACGTCTTGAATTTTCTTTAAAACCGTCGTGGAAAACGCTTTTTACGGAAAGGTTAAATTCTCTGCTTGAAGAGCAAGTGCCTTTAAAGGGCGGCGGATATCTTATTATTGAAGAAGGTCATACCTTAACGGCTATTGATGTAAATACGACGGCTCCGGGAGATATACGGTTAACACGCGGTGTGAAATTGACCTCCGATAATGAGCGTTTTGAGTTTGCACAATCGGCTTTAAACGAGTCCGTCCGACATCTTTATTTGCGAAAGATCGGCGGTATTGTGCTTATCGATTTGCCAAGGCTCTCTAATTTGAAGCATCAAAAGGCCTTGCTGAAAATGGCAAAATCCTATGAGGATTCAACCCTTCAGGTCTTGGGGATGACCAAATCAGGCTTGTTGGAAATGACAAAACGAAAAGATGAAATGTCTTTAAAACAAATTTTTGAGGGGGGGAGCTAGAAAATGATTGATACGGAGGCGAGTAAAAAAGAATTACCCCAAAAATGTGCCTTATGTAAGAAAAAAGCCATTCGAGCGTATCGTCCTTTTTGTTCAAAGCGGTGTAAAGACATTGATCTTGGTAATTGGTTTACGGGAAAATACGTGATTGTCGGGGATGAAGAGCACGAAAAGCAAGAAGCAGGTGAAATTATTCCCTTAAAGGACGAATAATGATAAAAAAAACGCTTTAACCCATTGCCTTCGGATAAAAAAAGAGCTATTAAAAGGAAAAGCTATCATTGTAGCGTAAAGTTTCTGCGGGCGTGGTGAAATTGGTAGACACGCTAGATTTAGGTTCTAGTGACTTGCGTCGTGGGGGTTCAAGTCCCTCCGCCCGCACCATAATTTGATAAAAGATATTAATCAGCAGACAATAAAAGTGAGACTTCCCCATGGAAATCAAAAAAGATACAGTAGACGGTTTAAAACATACGTACCAAGTGTCCGTGGCTCCCGAAGCCATTGAAATGCGTGTAAAAAGCCGTATTCTTGAAGCCGGTAAGGGAGCTAAAATTCCCGGGTTTCGTCCGGGTAAAGCTCCCCTTCAAATTTTGCAGCAACGTTATGAAAGTAATGTTCGCCCTGAAGTTATTCGCGCGCTGATTGATGAGTCCTATCGCAAATTATTGGTTGAAAAAAAATTGCGTCCGGCAGGTCAACCTCAAATTACTGTTGATTCTTATGATGTGAATAAAGCCCTTGAATGCACCTATGAATTTGAAGTGCTTCCTGAAATTCAAGAGATTGATCTTAAGAAAAAAGTGAAACTCGAAAAACTAACCAGTGATGTCGAGCAAAAAATGGTTAAGGATTCCCTTGATCGCATTGCCGCCACAAATAAGACCACAGAACCTCTTAAAAAAGAGCGTGCTGCCCAAAAGGGAGATACGGTTTTTATTGATTTTGAAGGACGTACAAAAGACGGCCCTATTTCCGGCGGTTCCGGTAAGGGAGTGAGTCTTGAGCTTGGTTCCGGCTATTTTATTCCCGGTTTTGAAGAACAAATTGAAGGGATGAAAAAAGGACAAAACAAGAAAATTGAAGTGCCTTTCCCGGAAGACTATTCTGCAGCTGATCTTGCGGGGAAAGACGCAACATTTGATTGTACTTTACAAGATATCCATACATCTATTGTGCCAAAAATTGATGATGCTTTTTGTGAGAAGATGGGTTTTAAAACCTTGAAAGAACTCGAAGATGCCATTAAAGCTCAATTGGTTGCCGAAAATGAGCGTATGTCGTTTTTAGTTGCTAAGAAAGACGTTTTAGATGCTCTTGATAGCGAGAAAATCGATCTTCCCAAGAGTCTTGTCGAAAATGAGGTGCGTCAAATTACACTCCCTGAAAGGTCTTCTGAAGATCTTGGCGATGAAGGGGATAAAAAAGCCCCGAAGAAATCTAAAAAAGAGACAGACGAAGAAAAGAAAATGCATAAAATTGCAGAACGTCGTGTGCGTCTCGGTTTAATTTTGGCCGATATCGGTAATAAAAATAACGTTGAAGTCACCAACAAAGAACTGCAACAAGCCATTATTGACCAAGCCCGCCGCTATCCCGGTGAAGAGCAAAAAGTTATGGAATACTTCCAAAAGAATAAAGAGGCTCAACAATCTTTACGGGCGCCAATTTTTGAAGATAAAGTCATCGCTTTGATTTTATCAAAAGCCGATATGAAAGAGAAGAAAGTCTCTCAAGAGGTTTTGGAAAAAGCTGTCAAGGCCGTTACCGAAGCAGAAATTTAAGCTTTAAAAACCGAAATAGTAAAGCTGAAGGGCGCTTTGAGCGCTCTTTTTTTTATGAATAACATTAAAAACCTTTTGGTGAGCTTTGCAGAGTAGGGTACTATAAAGTCAGCTTATAAAAATTATACAGGAGCCTTAGATGTCAAGAGATTCATTAGACGTTTTCCAAAATACACTCGTTCCCATGGTTGTGGAGCAAACCCCCAGAGGCGAACGGTCATATGACATTTTCTCACGTTTGTTGAAAGAAAGAATTATTTTCGTGACGGGTGAGGTTAACGATGCGATGTCAACTCTTGTCTGTGCGCAACTCTTGTTCCTTGAATCGGAAAGCCCTTCAAAAGACATTTACATGTATATCAATTCTCCGGGGGGTGTTGTGTCTTCCGGCTTTGCTATGTATGACACGATGCAATATATTCGCCCTGACGTGGCAACACTTTGTATTGGCCAAGCCGCTTCTATGGGCGCCACCTTATTGTTGGCCGGTAAAAAAGGAAAGCGTTATTGTTTACCTAATTCTCGGGTAATGATTCATCAGCCCCTTGGCGGTTTTCGGGGTCAGGCAACGGATATTGAAATCCATGCCCGCGAAATTATTACTCTTAAAAAGAAGTTGCAAGAGGTTTATGCGTTCCATACGGGTAAAACCGTTAAGGAGCTTGAGGATGCCATGGAACGCGATAATTTCTTAAACGCCGAAGAAGCTAAAAAGTTCGGTATTGTGGATGAAGTCATTACACAAGCCCCAACACCGGCGGCTGCTGCTTAAGGTGTAGCGGGCTGCTCTCTATATAATGCTTTAAAGGCAACGGGCTTGATGCTTGTTGTCTTTTTCTATGTACAATCAGCTCTGCTGATTCTTCCACACCGACTTCTTTGTACAATCGCTTCAAAAAACAGGCCTCCGCCAAGCTACAAGATATTGAGAAAATAGGGGCGTAGAATCCTTTTTATAATAATTTTTGCCTTCTTTTTTAATTATTTTTTAAAAAAAGTTTGACATATGAGAAAGAATGTCGATATATATAATAGAAATGTTTTAGAAGACTTTTTCTAGGGCTATGAGTTTGAAAAAAAATCAGTAATTTAAAAGTTCTATGGAATATCCTAGGGACTTTCTAAACGTGTGTCGATTTCTCTTTCTCGTACCTCTTTAAAATAGCATGACGTAGCTCTTACCGAATCTAATCGTATTCTGTTTGAGGATTTTTCATGCTTGTTTTGAAAAGCTTTTGATGTTTCACGTGTTTTGCATAAAGTGTCATACACTCTAGGGTGCTTTATATTGCAGATCGATCTAAAAGAAGGGCCGGAAACTATCTTATAGTTTAGGCTCGGATTGAAGTTCGGGGACAATATGAAGTGCGATATGCATAAAGAAACAACCCGGCCGCCTTAGCACAAGCGTTTGAGGGGACACTAGTTAAGGCCTTACCTTTACGGTACTGCCGGGTTGGGAAACCGGCTCTGTTTATCAGGGTCGGTTTTTTGCAAGCTTTTTTCTAGTCTTAAAGCCGCTTTCTTACTTGACGATTAGCGTTAAGAGCGTTACAAACAAATAATATCTTTAAGTGTGCGTTAAAAATGCGCTTTGGATATGGCGGGTGTAGCTCAGTCGGTTAGAGCGCCAGTTTGTGGCACTGGAGGCCGTGGGTTCAATTCCCATCACTCGCCCCATTACTTTTAAAACCAGGATGTTCCGGATGGGTGGCCGAGCGGTTGAAGGCACCGGTCTTGAAAACCGGCAAGGGTGAAAGCTCTTCGTGGGTTCGAATCCCACCCCATCCGCCATCCTGGGTTTTAAAGAAGTCTCATAAAGTCCAAAATCCCTAGACAATGCTTACCTTTCTGATATTATTAGTCCAATAACGTCCCGTTAAAATTAATAACAGCCGGGGGCATATTGGGGCACAAATGGGGGCATCAATAGAGCCCCTAATGGAAATGCCCCCAAATGTCTTTAACCGATATAGTCTGTAAAACCGCGAAGCCTGAAGCGAAGTCAAGAAAGCTCTCTGATGGAGCCGGTCTTTATCTTGAGGTTATGCCTAACGGAAGCAAGTACTGGCGTTTGAAATATCGCTATAGCGGAAAAGAGAAGCGTCTTGCTTTTGGTGTTTATCCTGAAGTCTCTCTTAAAGAAGCCCGTGAAAAACGTGACGAAGCCCGCAAGACCCTTGCAGACGGGCAAGATCCATCCCAATTAAAAAAGCAAAAAAAGCTTACTCAATACATTAGTTCAAACAACTCCTTTGAGATTATTGCCAGAGAATGGCATACCGATCGTAAATCGGCTTGGACAGAACGCCATGCAACGTATGTCCTCAGGAGGCTTGAAGCAGATATTTTCCCTATTCTTGGCTTTAAAGCCGTTCAAGATATTACAGCTCCTGAACTACTGGCAGCCTTAAAAAAGATTGAGAGCCGTGGGGCTGTTGATATAGCTAAGCGTGCCTTACAAACAACGGGGCAAGTATTTCGTTATGCTATTGCCACAGGACGAGCCGAAAGAGACATTTCAAGTGATTTAAAGGGCGCTTTAAAAACACGTAAAAAAGAAAATTATTCCTATTTAGAAGCAAGAGAATTGCCTGATTTTCTTTCAAAGTTAGAAAATTATGACGGGGAGCTGCAAACAAAACTCGCCTTTAAGCTTCTCCTCTTAACGTTTGTGCGTACCGGTGAATTACGTGGAGCTAAGTGGGAAGAAATTGACCTTGAGAAAAACGAGTGGCGCATTCCTGCTGAAAGAATGAAGATGCGTACGCCCCATATTGTCCCTCTTTCCACACAAGCCATTTCAATTTTAAAAGAGCTTGAACCCATTAGCGGGCACAGAGAGCACATTTTTCCCAATCGTAATAAGCCGATGACATGCATAAGCGAAAATACAATTTTATATGCCATATACCGTATGGGTTACCACAGCCGAGCAACGCCCCATGGTTTTCGTGCAACGGCCTCTACGATTCTTAATGAACATAGTTTTCACTCAGATGTTATTGAGCTGCAATTGGCCCATGCCGAACGCAATAAAGTCAGAGCCTCTTATAACCACGCACAGCGCCTTACTGAAAGGCGAGCCATGATGCAATGGTGGGCTGATTACCTAGCCTCTCTTTCAAGAGAAGACAACGTTACATTAGTTAATTTTCAAAAAACAGCGTAAGGAAATGATAATGTCAGGAGACTGGTCACATTTAATTAGCCGACAAGACTATGAGATATTCGCGTTAAAACAACGCTTACCTCTATATCAAGCTTTTGAGTATTTCTCACACCCTGAGGAAATAAAAAATTTAAAATCTACCTATAGACAAATCCCAAGATTCAAAGATATAGCTAAAAGAAACTTTAATTATCGCAAAATTAATCCGGCTGAACATCCCATGGAGGCGTTATATAATCTTAGATTGCTTTCAATTCAAAAAAAGTTTGCTGAAAAATTTATGAATGGGACACTGGAAATGGAAGCAGATGTAGCTATTCGTACTAGGGAACGAATAGCCCCTGAAAATATTCAAAGAATGATTGAGCATGATGAAATAGATTTTGTTCACTCTTCGGGAATAATAGGCTCCTCGAAACTTACAGGCATTAGGGTCTTTCAAAACAAAAAAAGAACAAAAAATATTGAGGTAATATTAAAGGAAAATCTCGATGCTTTCATAGCAAGCAGTAAAACTAAAGACGAAAACTTAAACACGAAAAAAAAGGCGGCATCAGCTTTTTTATCTTATCTAGTAACATTAAACATTTTAGATGCTTCTGAAAGCTCATCAGAAAATATTGAGAGGCACCTTAGTAATTTGGGGTGGAAAGATGAAATAAAACCTCGATTAGGCTTTAGGCTAAAAAAATAAAATTAGTCGCCCAAAAATAAAATAAGTTTTCTCCTTGCAAATCAATGGTTTGCAAGGATTTTCTAAATGATTTTTATATATCTTTTAGTGTTTCGCCCAAAAAACGCCTATGGCCTTCTTGTTTATAGAACATTAATAAACAAGGAGAGGTTCTATTGAACATAAACAATTCCCAAAACAACCCGAGTTATAAAATATTAAGGTTACCTGACGTTAAGGCTTTTACAGGATTAAGCCGTTCTAGCATTTACCTTTATATTAAAGCGGCTTCTTTTCCCTCGCCAATAAAGATTGGAAAGCGCAGTGTTGGATGGCTTGAATCTGACATCCAAGAATGGATTAAATCTTGTAAGGGAGGGGTGAAATAATGACGAGCCCAAAAGAAATGCCCGCCCCCTGTAAGGACGAGCAAACCAATGACTTTCAAGTGAAAAATAGCAAATTCCCCCCTCTATCACAAGTTGATAACTGCCGGTCTTTTGGGGATATTGTTTCAAGGCTAGTTTTCAATGTAGAGGCTCAGATCGCCCATAAGCAATATGCTTCTGCAGGAAAATTAGGGTTGCGCATAGGCGCTATGTTTCCTTCAAGGGAACACCCTTTAGAGCCATTATCTCAAGTGTGTGTAGAAGATTCCCCTCAAAGTAAAGAACACACCCCTAACGGAGGTGCAGATGTTTAATGAGTTTAAGAAGGCTATGAGTACTAAGGGTCTCCAATGTCCGATTGATATTGTTACGGACGGGAAAGTTCATCGATTTTCTAGCAATGGGGGGCGCAATAAAGACGGCTGGTATGTCTTATATGAAAACACTAAGGGCTCTTATGGTGGTGTTTATGGTGATTGGAAAACAGGAAAATCTTATAAGTGGTCTTCTATCAAGGGAACCGCCTCGCCACAGCAACAACAGGAAATAGACTTCCGTATTGAAGCAGCAAAAAAGCTCCACAAGAAAGAGACCACGGATCGTCAAGACAAAGCATTTTTGGAGGCCTCTAATCTATGGAAAGGTCTAAATGAAAATGGCACTTCTCCCTATTTGCAAAAGAAGCAGGTGCAAGCCTATGGCGTGAGATTTGGAAACATTAAATCCCTTGTGGTGCCCTTATGCGATATCTCTGGCAAGTTATGGAGTCTCCAGACTATTGCGTCCACAGGAGATAAGAAGTTTTTGTCCGGCGGTAAGAAGAAAGGCTGCTTCCATACCTTAGGCGTTTTAGATACGTCCTCTCAGGTTTATGTCTGTGAGGGTTATGCGACAGCAGCAAGTCTTTATGAAGCGACAAGGGTTACCACGGTGGTTGCTTTTGATGCGGGTAACCTTGAGCCTGTAGTAAAGGCTATTAGGCATAAATATCCTGATCTCTCTATTACCGTTGCAGCGGATAACGATCAATGGAAAGAGGTTAATACTGGCTTAGTCGCTGCCCGAGCAGTTGCAAAGAAACATAGCGCTCAAGTAATTTACCCGGACTTTTCAGACGCTATCAGGGGAGAGTCTAAACCAACAGACTTTAATGACCTTCATGTTTTGGGTGGACTGTATGCCGTTAGAAAGCAAGTTTTAAAGGGAGGGGCGCAATCATGAAAAAAGGTTCTTTACCAAGTGGCTTCTCATTGAAAGAAGACGGCCTTTATTTTGAAGAGGACTGGCTTTCTTCTCCCATCACAGTCCTTGCCCACACACGGGATGATAATAGCGAGAGTTGGGGGCGGTTGGTTCAATTCTCTGATCTTGATCAGCACTGTCATGAGTTGACGATCCCACTAGATACTTTTGCTCGTGATTGTTCCGATCTTTTTAGTATGCTTCTTTCTCGAGGGCTTCGCATAACCAACAAACGCGGCCTGCGTAACAAACTAACTGACTATCTTCAGAACACACCCCTTTCCAAGAAAGTGCTCTGTGTGCCCCGTATTGGCTGGCATAAGGATTCTTTTATCTTGCCAGACGGATCAATTCCAAAGTCCGATGAGGTTTATCTGCAAAGTAGCACAAGTAATTTTATAGGCTTTCAGGAGGCGGGAACCTTAGAAGAGTGGAAAGAACATGTTGCTAAACCTTGCCGAGGAAATAGCCGTCTGATCTTTTCCCTTGGATGTGCGTTTGCAGCGCCTCTGCTTCCTCTTATTAACGCGGAAAGTGGTGGCTTTCACCTTAAAGGGTCAAGCTCCATTGGCAAAAGTACGGCTCTTGCGGTTGCGGCCTCCGTATGGGGAAGCCCTCAATTTATCCAACAATGGAAGACGACAGGCAATGCCTTGGAAGCGGTCGCTGAGTCTCATAATCATGCTTTGCTCTGTCTTGATGAGCTTGGGCAAGTGGATGGCAAAGAAGCCGGTGAAATCGCTTATATGCTGGCAAATGAGTCCGGTAAAAACAGGCTCAAAGCCAAAGGGGGATTGCGTAGAAAATATACATGGAAACTGTTGTTTCTCAGCACCGGAGAAATCTCTTTGGCCGACAAAGTGAACGAATCAGGGAAAAGAGCAAATGCCGGAATGTTGGCGCGTATGGCGGATGTTTTGGCTGATGCGGGTAAAGATCATCGTCTCTTTGATACCTTAAACGGCTTTAAAGACGGAGGAGAGCTTGCAAATCATCTTAAACAAACAACAGCCCAATATTACGGCACACCAATCAGAGCGTTCTTGCATCATGTGAGCCAACATAAAAATGAGATACTTACATTTTACGAAGATTTTAAAAAGGATTTCATTGCAAAGCATGTTGATCCTAAAGCAGATGGACAGGTAAAGCGTGTTGCGGATCGTTTTGCTTTGGTGGCCTATGCAGCAGAGCTTGCTATTGAATTAGGGATTTTGCCTTATGAAGAGGGTGAGGCTACTCAAGGCATCTTGCAGTGTTTCTTGAGCTTCATTGAAGCAAGGGGAGGGAGCGGCTCCCATGAAGCCGATGAAGCCGTAAAGCAAGTTCAAGCTTTCATTGAAACTCACCAGTTAAGTCGCTTTGCCTTAATAGGAGGTATTCCCGAAAATGTTGTTGAAGAAAGAATTTATAATCAAGCGGGGTATAGGCGTAAAAAAGATGATGGTTCCTATGATTTCTTCTTTTTCACAGACCTATTTAATAAAGAAGTTTGCAAAGGGCTTGACCCTCAATTTGTTAAAAAGGAGCTTTTGAAGCAGGGTCTCTTAAAGGTTGATTCTGACGGGCGATATACAAAAACAACACGTCTACCTCATTTGAATAAGAATGCAAAAATGATTTGCATTAGCTCTGATAGAGCGGTGGAGGAAGTGGAATGAGTCCCTATTTTGACTTTCTTAAAAAAACACCGGGAACAGCGGGAGCACCGGTAATAAATATTTTAAGGGCAATGATACCAACAATTCCAAGGGGATATATGTATTACCGCACCATGCAACATCACCGGTAACAAGTGGTAATGTATTAAACAACACAGGTGTTTTGTTACCGGCTATTCCCACCCAAAAAGAGGCAGTGGTAACTGTAGAACCTAAGGCTAGAGACGTTGTTCCCGCTGTTACCGGTGTTCCCACTCAAAACGATAAAGATATCAATTATCTCTATCATGAGCGTGCGGGCATTCTTCAATACGATGGGGGGTTCTCTCAAAGTGAAGCCGAGCGTTTAGTCTATCAAGAAACGCTATTGATCTACATGGAAGAGACGCACCCAACCATATTAGAAACCTTTCAAAATATAATCTTAAACAACTCAGGAGAAAACCTATGACTCAAGACCTCAAAGAAACGAATGTAACAGCATTGAAGGAAGAAAAAATCCATAAGTTAACAGGTTCAAAGTTTAGTGGCTTCACTCAAAACCTTGTAAACCAAATGATGCAAAGTTTGAACCTACAGGGCATTTCTGAAAAAGACGCCCTTGTTAGCGGAGAAAGTTTCCTTGATGCCCTAGAAGCTCTTGGTCCAAAAAATGAAATTGAAGGGATGTTGATTACCCAATTAGTAGCAACGCACAATGCGGCCATGGAGTGCTTTAAGAGAGCTGCCAATCCCAATTACAGCTTTGAAGAGCAGCAAAAGAGTCTTGGGGGTGCCAATAAGCTCGTTCGTTCCTATGCGGCGCTTGTTGAGAGCATAGAAAGAGGCCGTGGTAAGGGAGGCAATGAGCAAAAAATTACCGTCCAACATATCCATATCAATGATAAAGCGCAGGCTATTGTTGGTGATGTCGGGAGGGGGTAGGGTGAAGTGCCTAATGTTTTCTCATGCAAAGTATTAAGAAGTTGATGACGCTTGCTCTTCGGGCCAGCCATGAGGCGGCGTTTGGTTGTTAGATGAGGGCGTCGTTGACCATGTGCCAATTTTTCCCATTTTAAATACTCCCTGTATTTTTTTATTTTATTGCTAATAAATCATCAAGGGTGAAATCATATTTCGATGTTTCAACCTCTTGCGGTTCGTTTCCATCCACTGCAAGCAAGTCATCAAGGGTGAAATCATATGAATTACCTTGTTGATTAACCGAAGTAACTTGTTGCGCCTGTGTGTCGACTTGTGCCATTTTGTTTACAGCAAAAAGATAGAGACCTAGAAAAATAGGGGCTGCATAAAGGAGGCTAATCCAATAGCTCCTATGAAATGGTAGTTTGCCATACCAACGTTGTGGGATGTATTTTTTTAGATTGAAATAAAAATATAGGCGTACTGGAAGTAATAGTATACGCAACAAATAACCGTCGCCCCATATCCAAAAACCCAACCAATATATTAAAATCGGAAAATTGATTAGGATAAAGAAAATTAAAAAAGAAGAGAGATTAAAGCCGATGTATGAATTAGATGCCCCAGCCATGCTAGAGATAAGTAGTGCTATGATGCACCACAATACACTGAAAGAAATTTTTATTTTAAGTATTTTTTTCATTTAATGACAAATTTACATATTTAATAATGGGTATTTTTATATATAATATAATTATTTTTGTCAATATTTTTTCTGTCACCTATTAATTAAAGTAAATGTCTCCGTAAGAACCTTTTTCATATCTTCATAAAACTTCAAGCTCGTCTTCGTATAGAGCCCATGTTTGAATTTGCCATGGGCGCCTCCCAAAGGTGCCCCCGATGATTTTCCGCCATGCATGCGACAGCGGCCATTCTTCATTGCAGGAGATTGGCAGGCTCTTCCTTGCCGTGTCTTAGCACCACACCTAACTGAATTCATCGCCTGTTCCAAAGCTTCTTGCCGTTGCTCCCTTCTTTGTTCTCTCGGGTGCATGGGGTTATCCAACATTTTTTATCTCCTCCCCTATTAACTTAAAATGAATTTTCATATGTTGCTATCAAACTATAGAATTTTTTAACGTTTTCTGAAAAAATACAAGTAAAGGTTTCTTATTCTAATGTTTAGTCAATCATTATCAGTTTTCTATTTTTTAAGACCCTCATTTTTTAGAAGCGTCTCAATGTAGTTTTTAAGTTTTTCAAACTCTTGCGTTGGGTTAGAAAACCAATCCGTCGACCAAATTCGGTAAATGCGCCACCCTAATCCTTCCAAAACTTGTTGTCTGATCACATCTCGTTCTCGCGCTGATTTAGAGGAGTGATAGGTGGCACCATCGCATTCTATGCCCATCAAATAACCGTATGGATATTTGGGATGCTTTACCCCTAAATCAATTCGGTATTTAGCTACTCCAACCTGCGGATGTACTTCGCAACCGATGCTTTCTAGTCTTTCCTTGACCCATATTTCAAAGTCGCTGTCAGGATCCATCTGAGTTTCTATACCTTGATCTATCATGCCTTTGGACGCATAGCTTAAAAAGCCTTTTAAAGCTATTAGGCCTTGAGAGGAATTATCACTGGTTTTGATATCTTCAGGTTTAAGTGATGTAAAAACCAACATGTTTTTCTTTGCGCGGGTAAAGAGAACGTTTAAACGTCTATAACCGTCTGTGCGGTTGATAGGTCCAAAGCGTTGCATTACGGTTCCGTTTTTATCTGGGCCGTAAACAGTGGAAATAAAGATAGCATCACGTTCGTCTCCTTGAACGCTTTCTAGATTCTTCACGAAAAATGATTCGAGGGTATTCTCCCATTTAGATTTGTATTTTGCAGCGTGTTTGTAATCAATAAAGGCTCGATCCATCTCGATTTCAATCAAATCCTTTTGCACCTGATTCATTGTGGCAATTCCGAGGCTACGATCAGGATGTTTGCGCATGAAATCCAAAGCTGATTTTACTATGGCCTCTACTTCATTCATGTTGGAATTTGAGGCGTAAGTACCGCCGATATATTTTAGCTTTATGCCCATTTCGTCTGGATTATTGATAGGAGATGGGAATAAAACGAGGCTTTTATCGTAAAAATGATAATTGGAAAAAGCGATCAGACTCTCATGTTGAGAGCGATAATGGCGGCTCAAAATACGAGACGGTCTGAAGGAGGAGAGCGCCATATCCATGATTGCCTCAGACGTAAAATCCTCTTCTTCGTCTTCATTATCCTTTCCGGCTGATTGGAAGAAAGATGTAGGTGGCAGTTGCTGTGGGTCGCCTACAACAACGATTTGTTTAGAACGTGCACAACCACCCAAAGCGTCCTCAGGGCGCATTTGCGAAGCTTCATCAATCACAATAAGGTCAAATTTAAACTTTCCGGGGTCAAGATACTGCGCCACGGTCAATGGCGACATAAGGAAGCACGGCTTGGTCTTTTGAATTGACTTAGCAGCACGCTTCATAAGATCTCTGATTGGAATATGACGGCGCTGTTTGTTAATTTCGTTATGAATGAGCGCGCTTTCTGTCCAGGTGCTTCTCCTTCCATAACCATTTCCGTACAGAGGCTTGTAGGCATTGAGTTTATTGCAAAGTTCTTGCTGCTGAAGCTGCAGTATTTCTTGATCCAGCACTTTAATTTTGGCTCTGGCTTTCTCCAAGCTCATGCCATTGGCTTTTAAAAGCACCGGATTTCGGTGGTAAATTTCGCGTGCTATGGCACTATAAACCATATACTCAAAGGCCATGGGCAGTGTTTCAAAATTAAGCTTTTCTTGATCGTATATTTGCAGCAATTGCCTCTTAATTGTTTGGGCGGCTTTGGCATAGTGTCCGTTGAAACTGACCCATTGATTGAGAGCGTCTGGTTTGTTCAAGGCTTCCGATAACTGTTTGACTAGATCGTCTAGATCTATATTTGACCAGTAATTTTCATTCAAAAGAGGGTCGAAGTAGATATTGGCGTGGGCATCGACTTCTGTGGCAACGTTCTTTGTAGCGTTAATAATATTGATCAATGTTTTCAGTTGGTCTTTGAAGCTCTTCCATGTTTTTAAAAAGTCTTTGTTTAAGAAAATATCAAAAACATTCTCCAGCTTCGATATAGCCAGACAACCGCCTATAAAGCGAGCGGTTACATCAATATCCTCAATATTAGTTTCGACACCTTCATAATAATCACCAAAAAACTTTTTAACCCTATTGTCTTTTTCGGCAGTATCGCGCGCTTCCTTGGCATTTTGCAGGCGCGGTAGATCCTCAGCGATATTGGCGAAGGTAATCGCTTCACCAGAGGCTATATTTTGAAGCTGATCTTTCAATATGCTCAGCTTTTCTATTTTCTTCCTCAGGCCGTCTAGATATATTTTGATGGGAGTGTGGGGCGCGACATTGCCTTTAATATCCGCTATTTTATTTTTCAGTGCGACAAAATGATCATCGCTTGCCAATTCTCTCACAGAGTCCAGCTCCTCCATATCACCCTTTAAAAGCCACTGGCGGACATTTCGGGAAAATTCATTGCCTGCTACGTAGCGTTTTCGGACGTCAGCTGCCCATTCATTGATCTGCTGTAGCTTGTTAAAGTCAGTTCTGATACCGTTAAATGAAGCTCCACAGATCAACTGGAGCTGATCGTCCTGTTCGATCTTTTCCATTTCTTCTTTATTATCAGCGATCGCACGCAGTGTATTGGCGGATTGTCCTCGATCAAATTTAACTTTTTGCTTAGAAGCCAGCGTAATGACCTTTTTTGCCTGACGGTAGGATGAATCGAGAATGGCAAAAAATCCGGCGTTATCAAGCACTGCAGCATACATGCGGATTTCGTTGGGTGCTCCCATCATTGAGAGATCATAGTGTTCCTCTTGATCCTTCAGACTTTCTTGGATGCATTTTTGTGTCTCAGCGGCAGCTTTTAGACGTGGTGCGTTGGTTTCATCGATAATATTGTTTGTTCGGAAGAGCAAATAATCGCGTGGCACGGAGGCGATATAATCCGGTACCTCTGCCAATGCGTAAATCTTGTCCAGATCTTCGTTTCTCGAAATACCAAATCCTTTGCCGATCTCTAGAAGAGTTTTAAGATTTCTGTCCCATAGCTTGAGTTCTTCTTCCAAACTTTTGACATGCGCCCATATGTCGAGTGCGGTCATATTATGGGCGTCAATTTCTTTTGCGACCAGTGTATGCTTTTCTATCTCTTGGATATCTTCGATAGCTACAAACACATTCTGCATGGATTGAATTTCTTTTAAGGCTGATCTGTAAACGTGAATACGATCAACAAAAATAGCAAGGGCTGCCGCTTTTTCCTTATTTCCCAGATCGGCGATGAAAGCCTCATTCAATGTGCTGGTATCGTAATTAATAAGATCATTTAGGCAGGCATAAAACTTATTAATATCTTGCGTGGTATTGCCGATGGAGAGATCAAATGCCTTATTGAAGACTTCCAGTTTTGATTGGGTCTTCGCAAGCTCGTTTTTCCATTTTTCAATCAACAGCTTTAACTCATCCTGCTGGAAGGGGTTTAAATCGGTATTACCAACGAAGTCCCATGGATGTTTGCCGTTTTCCGATTCTTCATCAACTTGTTTTTTAAGGCATACTATTGTTTCCAGCTCACCGGCATGAGCACTTAATTCGCTTTCGGACAAGTCGGCCTGTTCAAAAGATATTTTGCATTGGCTTATTATCGAGAAGAGATCACCAATGCGGGTTTTCCGAAGCTGTGCGCCCCACAGATAATCATGGACAGGCTTGTTCTGTTTACCAAAGTTAGAATTTAGTGCATTAATATATTCTGTGATATGATCTTTGTGGTGTTTAAAAGTTTGAAGTTTTGAGGAAAGAGAACTGGTATTTCCTCTCGTGGATCTTAATTTCAAACGATCCTCTATGGATTTTAGTACCTCGGTTTTTTTGGCTTTTGTAGAGTGAAGTTCGAGGCAATATGGCCCTAAATTCGCCTTACTTAACCGCTCATGCACCACATTCAAAGCGGCCATTTTCTCTGCTAAGAACAAAACTGATTTTCCTGTCGCGAGTGCATTAGCGATAATATTCGTGATTGTTTGTGATTTTCCTGTACCTGGAGGTCCTTTAATAGCCATGTTTTTGCCTTTCATTACATCGACCAAGGCACTGTGCTGTGAAGCGTCAGCAGAGGTAATGAGCAATGGCACGGCTTTCTCAACTTCAGGTGTATCTATATCGTAATCGTCAGCATGATCGTTGCTAGGTTCGCTATCAGATCCTGCAAATAGTTTCTGCACAATTTCACTGGTCGATACATCCGTATGGCTCGGCCATTTCTTCGGACTTAGATCATGAAACATAACAAGGCGTGCAAAACGAAAACGGCCTATAGTGATGAAACGTCGAACTTTCCATTTTTCTTTTTTCGGGATCTTGGCCTCTTGGATAAGCTCATTCACTTTCAGCATGTAATCTTCAGGCCCGTCTTCTTCGGTGAATTTTGGTAATTCTATGCCGAAATCATTACTAAGACGTTCCGAAAGAGATAAATTAATTTCCGGCTCTTCTCCAGTAGCCCCAATATAATATTTATATCCTTCACGTGACTGCTTTTTCTCTATTTCAAGCTGAAGTAATAATAACGGTGAAATGTACTTTTTATCTGAATTGGCTGAATCATACCACTCCAAAAAGCCGAACGCTGCATAAAGCGTGTTTACGCCGGACTCCTCAATATCCGTTCGGACATAGGAATTCAGGCCACTCAATTTTCGGTTCATTTCTTCAGGTTTAAGAAGAGTTTGGATGAATCTGTCTGTATGCCGTTCTGCATCTTCCTGATTTTCAGGTGTTGGATCCGGCATTTCGTAGCTAGGATCAAGATGATGCTTTTTGGCAACCTCAGCGTTGGTTAGGCTGTTTTGCTCTTTCCATGCCGGTAATTTTAACTCTTCGCGGATTTTATTACGCAGTTCACGCTCGATTTGCTTAAGATTATCCAGTGCACCTTCTTCTTCCTCGTTAACATTCTTTATGGATTCAATATAAGTCTCATCAGTTAGTTGAGCTTGCTCAAGAGTTCTAAGAAAAACAGGTGTTTTTTCGTCAGGCGGGATTTGATCTTCTTCAGGCAATGACATAAAGGTCAGAATCTTGCCCTCCAAAAATTTTCCATAGAGGAAATCGGGGAGTTCATCAATAATACGTATGTGTTGGCGAGAACGTTCACTATGATTGAACGATATTAGGTTGTTTCTTTTACTTGTATCGAGAAGCCTTGATCTATATTTTTCAATACATTCTTTTATAAAACTATTCTCCTTTTCCATTTTTAACTCTCGCTTTCTAATTTTCAGATTTTCTAAATCTTTGTTTATTTTCTTAGGATTATATTACCCTATATTATTAAATCCAATGTTTACGGTATAGAAATTTTGCTTGTTTATATTGTGCGTATTTTTTTCTCGATGCTTCATATATTTAAGGTAAAATTTTTTCTAAAAAAAGAAAATACAATATCATAATACATTTTATTAATTAATAAAAAGATAATAAATAAATATTTATAATTAGTTTTTTTTATTCAATTGTTGTAAAAAAATTTTAGATAAACTATAGGAAAAAAGTTTATATAGAGATAGCTGAATTTGAAAATATATTGTTATCTCCTTTTTGTGCTTCCATCAAAAAAATAACGTGGGGGCATAAATGGGGGCATGTATTTTATCTAATGGTTTTAAAAGCTATACGTGCTAATAGTTTAAACGCCTAATGTGAACGTCACCCCACCAAAAAACTATATTTTACGTGCCTTCTAGGAAGTTGTTAGTCCTTGGGGGGCTTACTATGTCTATTGACATCTTTCAAGGTTAGGGGGGCGGCAAATATTTATACGGCCGTAAGACGTGCCGTTATGGGAGCGACCGAGCCCTCGTCGGCAATCTCGGAAGGAATTAGGGGAAGTTAAGTAAAGATATAAGTAATTATATATTAATTGTTAATTAATAGTTCGTTGTTACTGTTAAAGTATAAGTATTGAGGTGTTATTATGGAGATACGCGGCTGCTACTTTGATGACGAGACTATAAAACTATACGTTAAGGAAAATATAGAGAGCTTTGGCAAAGAGGATAAAGGGCTTTTAAAAAGATATATCAAGGACGAAGAGTTGAGTGATCCTGAGACAATCTTATTGGGCAGTATTTTAGAATTATATTTTCGTGATTTTGTTTGCACGCGTTGTGAGGCTCTGGTTATTAGTGACGGTTCGGAGGTATTTAGCATTAGTTCGTCATTTTCCGTATACTGTGAGCATGTCATAAATAAAAAAGAGTAATCTTTTTAACGATCTTTTGAGTGTTTTTCGGTATAAAAAAATAGTTCTTTATATTGGCCGGCATTGTCTCGATTTTGTAGGTCAATTTTGTTGAGGTCAGGTGAATAAGGCTGTTGAAACAGCGCTCGACACCTTGCGGCCTTAATAAGCTCAATAGGATATCCGTGGGACATGATCCCGTCATATCGCAAAATAACACACATGAAACGCCTCTTTTGCTATAAAAATATTGACAAAATTGAAGTTATTTAATAAATTAGTTTTTTATAAGTATAAAATATCGGATGTTTTTTTATGAATAAAATTTTAAATTTTACTTTTCTTTTTGTATTTTCTTGTCAGCTTTCTTTTGCTTCAAATTCTTTTCTTGTTGAGGAGCAAACCTCCGCAAGGGAATCCATGTTCAAAGAACTGCACCAACACCTTGAAAACCATTTAAATCACTTAGAAGATACCGTAGCTGTCAGCTTAATGCTCCGTGATTCTAACGCAAATGAGGCTCCGAAAATTGAAACAGCTCAATGTGTACAAGTTCTTAAGCAAAATATAAAACATATAAGTGAAATGGCCGGTTTTCTTCGTGACGTCCACGAGGGAAAAATGGAAATGAAGCTCTTTATGAAGACTTTATTAGACTTTCGTCTTCGCAATCTTCAAAAACGTAAAGCTAACTTACTACGTGCAAAAGAGAACATTGACGGCATCGCTTATTATCTAACGTCACCGGAAATCATAGAAAGTGTACCGGAAACTTTACGCATCTTTCCCGAGACAACGATTGATACCTACCAAACTATTAACAGACTCATCATAGGTCTTTTATCCTTAGAAGATCTCAAAACCCTTCCTGCCTCAACGAAGAAAATGCTCCGTGCCTCCCCGAGTCTTTGGAATCGCATTCAAGGTCTTGATGATGATCTTGGTTTTCCCGATGAAGCCCTGTTAGCTTGAGAGTATTAATCTTGATCATCCTATTCAATCGGCCGAATTTCAAAAATTTGGCGATCTTTATTACCACGATACTTATATTATCGAGCAAACCCCGGTTCAACTTTACCAATACTCATCTTTCTATAAGTCACCCTATCCTGTTACTCAATTTGTATCCCTTTATGACGCAAGCCTATTCTCGGGGGAAAAGAAAGGTTTAGAAGCGCTCCCGTACCCTGATTTCCTTAAGCCCTATCCACGTGTTGTCGTCGATATTTCTGAAACCGTTAAAAAGGAATCCTCACAAAAGAGTCTTACAGTCCGCTCAAAAGGTAAAAAAAGAAAAAATCCTTTGCCCCTGCCTCCCTCTCTCACCGAACTTGAAGAGGAAAAAGAGACCGTAGATGCTCTCGTAGAGATTACGCCCGTCTTCCCCCTTATCTCCTCGAATAATGAGTTCCCGGAAGAGGTTTCAAAAAAGGATGAGACGCGGAGTCAGGGCGCGTTTTCATCGTCACTAAAAATAGAGCCGATCAACCTACCTATTGATACGAAACCGATGATCAAGGGGAGACCCCTTAAAACCTTGGAAGATATTTTTGATGCAAAAGCCTTTAGTAATACGACATTTGCCAAATTTCAAATCCTTTGGGAAAAGATCGGCGGTACTTTAAAAGGCACAAAAAGCGGGGGATCGCATCGATCAATCCTCTTAAACGGAAAAGTTATCGGCGGAACTTTTGTCCCCCATGGCGGGCACGGATACGGTAAGCGCTGTATCAAAGAGTTGCGTGACGTTCTCACACTTGCAGGATACGGGTCGGATTATCTTGATGATTAAAAGATAAGACCTTCCTTTCACAAAGAAATTAAGATCATAGCGGTGCGTTCGGAGAAACGGCCGCTTTTTTCTTTTTCATTCAAAAATCTTGTATTATATACCGAAAAAAATGAACAATAAGTCAAAGGCGGTTAAGAGTCAGCTCTTACTTAGATAGATCTGATGGGGATCATACGGCCAAGAGTGCCCGATTTCTTCGCCCAAATGCTCAAACATCCAAACCATGGAGGCACATCTCTCATACGCCAAGCGTTTTGCCATATCCGTATTCATTTGTTCGGGCAGTTTGGAAAGCTTTACAAAGAAATGGTCAATACTGTATTTTTTATCATCCAGTTCGCGATTTTCTGCCCACGGATCATGGGGATGAAAAAACGTAGCGGTTAATTGAGTTCCAACGGATATAGAGCGAAAAATTCCTAACATTCCCAATGCTTCAATGCGATCGGCATCTTGAATAACCTCTCCTAACAACGAAACAGGCTTTGCACCGCGGCTGTAACTATGATCCCGCACAGCACACGCAATATCTTCTATGTCGTCGAGTGAGAATTCAAGGGGAGCCAAAAAATCCCTTGTAACTTGTGCTGAAAGTTGACTTGCATTTTTTGAATTCGGGTCATCTTTTGGCAGGTTAATGACGTCATGTAAAAGAGCCGCTGCAATAACATTTCGTATGTTACAATTCCCCTCGGCAAAACGCAGGGCAAAAATAGCCACTCTCAAACAGTGAGAGATATCATGCCCCGGATCATTGGTTTCTCCCAATTTTTCTTTTGCAAAGCGACGAATGGCAGCCAAGCTCTCATCGGCTTGAATGTACTCTTTTAAATCGGACAGAGTCTCAAAGGTAGCGGCAGTATGCGTCAAAAGAGGCCTCCTATTTTTCCCTTAACTTTTAGCATAAAAAAGACCTAAAAGGCAATCCCTTTGAGTTTTCTCCCTCTTTTTAACGCATATATCAAACTCACACGGCAGGTGATTTCCCTAAATAATTTTGCTGGTACTCCCTTTTATAGGGGGCTTTAAAAGTAGAATTTCGACCGTATCACGTCATAGGTCATGACGAGCTTTGGTGTTATTAAAACGACTGAGGTGGCATGATGGGGTCGGCGAAATTTGGGGAAATGGCTAGGTTCGTTGCTCCCGATACTTTTTCCATTGACTCGGTTGCGTGTCGGATTATGATGTGGGGAAGATGACGGCTTATCTTTTGTAACCGTCTTTTATTTTATAGCAACACTCAACGGGGTGCTGTGGTTACGCAAAGGTGATTTGCGTAACAACGGCTGAGAGGGCATGGTGCCTAACCCGAAAACCTGATCCGGATAATGCCGGCGGAGGAATTGGGATGACTTTTTTCTTTTGGGGTCTTTTAGGCGACCTTTTTTCTGCTTTTTTTCATAGACCACGCCTGTGCCATAGGCTCGTAAATTCGGATCGCCAACCTATCAAGTTACGGGATAGCCTTTTACCCTTTTATGGTCGGTCTTTAAAGTTACACCGTCAAGAATTCAAGTCCTTTTTTAGGCCGTTTTTGCTTGCCCTGTTCAGTATCACGGTGCTTATTCTCTCCTCCCTTGGGACTTCTTTAAAAGCGGATGCGCCGGAAAAACCGCTTGTTGTTTATATTCATGAAACGTTGTATGTAACGCAAAAAGAAGCTTTGGTGAAACACTGCAGTTTTCCTTTGATTCTAAAACCGTTTTCGGGCAGCGATCTGGTTGGAAAAATTCTTCTGGAAGGGAAACACTTAAAAGCAGATGTGGTTGTGGGGCTCGAGGGGGAAAGGATGAATGATCCTCGTATTGCGTCTTTGGCAGAGTCTCTTCCGCCGGCGCTTTTCCAAAAACTCACTTTGCCTTTTTCGTGGAAAAATAAAAATTTTCTACCTCTAAGCTATGCTTATCTTGCGTTTTTATATGAGGAAGAAGCGCTTCAACCCGCCCAAGAAACCTTAGGGGATTTTCTTAAAAGTTTGCCGCCTAAAAGTCTTGTTGTGCCTGACCCTCGAACATCCATGGTAGGGCGGGGCGCGTTGTCTTGGGTGGCTCCGTCCGACTATGAGATGCTCCATGAGAAAACGCTTACCTATCCTAAAGGTTGGTCCGGTGCCTTTTCCCTTTTTAACCGAGGGCGTGCAAAGGTCATGCTGAGTTATACGACGTCGATTCTTTATCATCAGGCGAACGGCCAACCGTTTGTCAGGTGGGCTTCTTTTAAGAAAACGGCGCATCCGTTGCAGGTCATGACAGCCTTTGTGAGCCGAAAAATATCTCCTCACCCAAGGGCTATTTTGTTTTTAGAAGTGTTGCTTTCAAAGGCTGCACAACAGGGCGTGATTGATAATTATGCCTATCCTGTTATTAAAATTTCGCTACCGGAGACTTATGAAAAATGTCGCCCTCAAGACGCCTTTCTCCTTGAGGGGGGAGAGATAAAAGAGGCCGAGAATCTGAGAAAGTGGATGGCAGCGGGGTACAAAAAATAATGGAACTTTTCTGGTTTGAAATTTTAAAATTTACCCTGTTGCAATCTGTCTTGTCGGCAGTTTTTAGCGTGTTTTTAGGGGCGGCTCTTGCTCGGTTCTTGTGGTGCTATCAAGGGTTGAGGCTAGAGGGGATTCTAATGTCTGCGGGCGCGCTGATATTTGTTGCGCCCGTGATGGTTCCGACCCTCGGATTTATGCTGCTTTTTGACGAAAACGGGGGAGAAGCTTTATACGGATTGCAAGGCATTGTTTTGGTGCATGTGTTTTTGAATGCCGCTTATTGTATGACGCAACTTCGAGGAGCCTACGGGCGTTTTGTAACACCCCCTTTGCAACGCCAATGCGACCTTCTCGGTTTTTCTAAAAAGGATCGATTATTGCACCTTGAATTTCCGGCACTGCGGGCAACGCTCATTAATAGTTTCTTGGTGGTTCTCAGTTTATCGTTGAGCAGTTTTTCCGTTGTCCTTTTACTGGGCGGCGGCCCTGCGTCAACAACGTTGAGTGTGGCGCTTTACCATGCTTTAAGCGTGTCCTTTGATTTTAAAAATGCCGTCTTTTTTTTGGCTTTGCAACTTGCGTTAAGCCTTGCTTTTACAATGTTACTTTACCCTCAAAAACAGCAACAAAAAGAAGCAAAAATTCAAAGTGAGCCGGCGATTTTTCAAGGGCGTTTTCGCGGGATAAAAGAGCTGTTTTTAGGGGGGGTGTTAGGAATTTATTGTCTGCCTTTGATCGCTGTTTTAAGGACTTTGCTTTTACCCCATGAGGGGGTTGAAACGGCTTTGAAATCTTTGGTCTTAACGGTGATGCTCGGCAGTACCGGTAGTTTTTTTGTTGTGGGGATCACCCTGAGTTTTTTAACTTATTTTTTAAAATCGTCGCGGCCGATTACGTCTCTTTTTTCAACCCTAACATACCTCTTTTTAAGCGTGCCTAAAATTGTTTTAGGAGGGGCTATTTTTTTGCTGTGCCATTCTTTTTTAGAGGGAAAAATTATTATGTATTCTCTTATTATAGGCTCAACTTTGTTGGCCTATTTACCCTTTTGTCTTAAAAGTTTTTTGCCTGATTTTAAGGTTTTTCAAGAGCGTTACGGAAATCAAATTCATCTGCTAAATTTATCCTTTTTTGAAGTTTTTACGGTTATAATTTGGCCTTACTTGCATCAAAAAATAAGACGCAAATTTGCTATGATTATGTGTTTTTCCATGGGGAATTTATCCTTCCCGCTGCTCTTGGGGCAAATGGAAGTAGAAACCCTTCCCGTTCTGACCTATCAGGCTTTTTTGCGTTATGACACGGAAAAGGCAACTTTTTATATGGCCTGTTTAGTTCTGTTGACGGGGATTGTTTATGGGATCAGCTACGGATTTAATACAAGAAAGAAAAGGGTTTATGATCACATTACATCTTAATAATTTACGATTTTCCCATGGGGGAAAAGAGAAGGAATTGACTTACGATTTTGTTTTTTCCAATGAACAGCCCGTTGCGATTCAAGGAGAAAGCGGCGTTGGAAAAACCACGTTTTTGGATTTAATTGCCGGTTTTTTAAAACCCTACGGCGGAGAAATTTATATGACCGACAAGGGGGAAAAAAAATCACTTGCGGCACTTGCTTATTTGCGACAAGACGCGCCTTTATTCGATCATTTAAGTGTGCAAAAAAATATCGCATTTAGCAGGGCATCCCCGAAAGAAATTCTTGAAACGGCCGAGGGGTTGGGGGTTGCCGACCTTTTGCAAAAAAAGACCGGAGAGCTTTCAGGCGGGCAACGGCAAAGGGTTTTATTAGCCCAAACGTTATTGCAAAAAAGGCCTCTGGTTTTATTGGATGAGCCTTTTAAAGGGCTTGATCAAGAGAATAAAGAAAGAGCCGTCAAGGTTGTGAAAAGCTTAACGGAACATAAGGGGCAATTGCTGATTTTTACGACCCACGATGAAAGAGAAATTGAAGCGCTTGGGGGAAAGAAGGTTCTTTTATAGGGACTGAATCCAGCCGCCTCCTAAGACTCTTGACCCTTGGTAAAAGACACAAGCTTGCCCGCCGGAAACACCATATTCGGGAGTCTCAAGGGTGATGGTTCCCGTGCGCTCTCCTGTAAATTTGAGGGTCGCCGGAAGGGGGGCTTGGGTGGATCTGATCTTAACAGAGATATCATAGACATCGGCCTTTTCAGCATCGTAGCCCAGCCAAGTGATGCCGGAAATACCAATTTCTTTTCGAGCCAACGCCTCTTTGGGGCCGACGATTACCTCATGTGTGTCGGGATTCAGTCTAATCACATAGAGGGCAGATCCGTCGGTTGTTGCAATCCCAAGGCCTCGCCGTTGCCCTATGGTGTAATTAATGATCCCGTTATGACGCCCTAAAACAGTGCCTTCAAGGTTAAGGATATTGCCTTCTTCAAGGGCTCCCGGACGGAGTTTTTCGACAATTTTAGCGTAATTCCCGTCCGGAACAAAGCAAATGTCCTGACTATCGGGCTTATCTGCCACGGTTAAACCATGGCGGTGAGCGTGTTCTCTGGTTTCACTTTTCGGCATACCGCCCAAGGGAAAACGCAAAAATTTCAGTTGTTCTTTTGTGGTGGAAAAGAGGAAATAGCTTTGATCGCGCGCACTGTCATTTGCGCTGTGAAGTTCAGGCCCGTGGGAGCCGTCAAGGCGTTTGACATAGTGCCCTGTTGCCAAGCAATCGGCACCAAGGTCTTTGGCCATTTGAAACATATCGCGGAATTTAACGGTCTCATTACAACGCACGCAAGGAATGGGGGTTTCGCCTTTAAGGTAGGTATCGGCAAAATCTTCCATGACGGATTCTTTAAATTTGCTCTCAAAATTCAAGACATAATGGGGAATGCCAATTTTATCTGCTACGTTTTTTGCATCATAAATATCAATACCCGCGCAACAGGCCTTTTTAGCAACCACTTCGCCGTGGTCATAAAGCTGCATGGTCATACCGATGACATCATACCCTGCTTCTTTAAGAAGAGCCGCTGTAACGGAGCTATCAACGCCACCGGACATGGCAACGACTACGCGTGTTTTTGAACGCGGTTTATCAAAGCCAAGGTCTAAATTCAAATCAGTCATCTTTAATTACTTTTCACTCTTAAGGCAATCGCCCCATTTTAATTTTTGGGCGTCTTTATAAAGCGCTTTATCTTTTTTTGAGAAGGTTTCCTGTTGTAACCCGTTTGCCGTGCAAAGGTCAACTATTACGTGACCGGGGCGTTTGCGCGGCTTTTTGATGAGACGGGGGAGGGATATGGGTTTGTAAGGCCCTTTGACGGCAATGAGGTATGAAAATTTCTCGTCCTCATAGGAGAGCGTTGCCTCCTTAATGTACTTGTGAAGAGGCGTACGCTCGAGCCGGACGGAGAAATGACACCAGTCGTCGTCGCCCAAAGGACAGGCGTTTTCATGGGGGCAGGGAGCCAAGATGTGCGCTCCATAATTGATGAGCTCTTGGCGTAATTTCTTAAGATTTTTAAAAGCTTTCGGTGTGCCGGGTTCGATGATTACGAGAGCCTTTTTTGTGGCAAGCCAAGCTTTATGAAGGATGCTGCCGGCATTTTTTTCGCTAAGTTCGTTAAGAAAATAGGAAGAAATGACCAGATCGGTTGGAGGAAATTTCGAGATCTTTGAAATATCGTGGAGTTCGTAAAGAGGTTGGGTGTGGTGAGCAACTTTAAGGAATGACTCTGCAAAAACTTTAAAGTCTTTATCTTGATCAATGAGGCTGATTTTTTCGAGCTCGGGGAAAATATATTTTGCACAAATGGAGGCAGTTCCGGGGCCGGCGCCGAGATCGAGGAGGGAAGAGAATTCAAAGTCATATTGAGCCAGACGTCCAAGAACGTCTTCGCAAACCGCATAAGTCGCAGGGACTCGAGTTGCCAGATAAGAGAGACGTTGGTGCGTGTTTCGGATACGTCTTTTCAGGTTTTCTTTTTCTTGGTCGGTATAGTTTTGCGTTAAATAGTAACGTTCGTTCTTTACCGCTAACTTATCTGTTGTTTCGAAGGATTCCTCGAGTTTTTTTAAAAGGGAATTGGGAAGAGGCATTGTCTTTCCTTAGTCGCGCTCATCAAGCCAAGCGGCTTGAATAGCTTCAAGGATTTTTTCACTACTATTGTTAGGTTCATCCTGAAAACCGTCAAGGTCAATGACCTTTTGCCATAAATCCGTGAAGGAAATCCGCATAATATCCGCTCGGGGATGGGCTTCTTCAAGCTCTATGGCAATATCGTAAACATCAACCCATTTGAGCGCCATTTTAGTCCACCATCATGTTACGCGTTGTGGCCGGAAGACGCACAACAATACCGTCAAGCTCCGGGGACATAATGATTTGGCAACCGAGGCGTGAGGTTCTTGTTAACCCAAAGGCAAGATCCAACATATCTTCTTCGTCTTCCGAGGCTTCTTCCAATTTATCAAACCATTCTTGGTCAACAATGACGTGGCAGGTCGAACAAGCAAGGGAGCCTTCGCAAGCGCCTTCAAGGTCGATATCATTTTGATGGGCAACCTCCATAATAGAGAGACCTTCGGGAGCATCAATTTCAATGCGGTCTTCATCAGGGGTAATGAATGTAATTTTAGGCATGGTACATATTTCCTTTTACAAGTAAGAGCGGGACACTATAATGCTTTTTCTACAGCACTTAGGGCCTTTCCTTCAAGGGCTTTTTTTATACTCCGGCTCATGCGGCGTTCCGCAAAGTCCCTAGTCGCGATTTCAAGGGCTTTAGACCCTTGCACAATGGCCTCACGGTCTTCTGTTTTAAGGGCGTCGTCCAAGGCATCTAAATGCATGAGAATCTTTTCATATTCCGTATTCTTAAGAAGGGAGCGATCGGTAGCAAGTGCCGGCAAAAGAGACTCTAAAAAGCGATTGGCTTCAATTTTTGACTCGGCCAATAAACGAGCACTCACGTCTCCTTGAGCATTTTCAAGGCCGGCCATTATCATTTCGCGCATTTGATCTTCCTCGAGGCCATAAGAGGGTTTGACTTCGATATGTTGTGAAATGCCTGTGGTTTCTTCTTTCGCACTTACCGTTAAAAGGCCGTCACTATCCACTTGGAAGGTCACTTGAATGCGTGCAGCACCGGCAACCATGGGGGGAATACCGGTAAGTTTAAATCGGCCAAGGGAGCGACAGTCTTTTGCCATGTCTCTTTCTCCTTGAACCACATGGAGCAAAAGCCCCGTCTGGCCGTCTTTGTAAGTGGTAAAGTCTTTTGCTTTTCGGGTAGGCAGGGGCGAATTACGCTCGATAAGAGAATCGACTGTGCCGCCCATGATTTCAAGCCCAAGGGAAAGGGGCGTGACATCCATTAAAAGTGTATCGGCTCCATGGGTTAAGGCATGTGCTTGAAGAGCAGCGCCTCGGGCGACAACGGTAAGAGGGTTTGTATTTGTTAAAGGGCGTTGCTGAAACAGTTTTTCCACCCCTTGGCGAACGAACGGTATGCGGGTGGAGCCGCCAACCATGACAACGCCTTGAATATTTTTAAGGTCAATTTTTGCAGAGGATAAAGTCTCGCGGCAGACACTTAAGGCGCGTTCAACAAGGGGGTGTATCAGGGTTTCAAATTCTTGACGGGAGAGGGTGTAACTTTGATCGCCAAGGGTGAAACGGGTCGTGTCTCGGGTGCTTAAGTCCTCTTTGGCGTTTCGAACAATCCGCAAGGCTTGCCTTAAATCAACCGATCGGGGGGTAAGATATTTTAAAAGGGCTTGGTCAAAGTCATCACCCCCAAGGTGTGCATCTCCGCTAGAAGCTAAGACTTGAAAAACACCTTTTTGCAGATTTAATAAAGAAAAGTCAAAAGTCCCGCCCCCAAGATCGAAAACGGCATAAAGACCCTCCGATCCTTGATCAAGGCCATAGGCAAGGGCTGCTGCTGTGGGCTCGTTCACAAGGCGCAAAACGTCAAGACCCGCAAGGCGAGCTGCATTTTTGGTGGCTGTTCTGGCGGCATCATCAAAATAGGCCGGTACGGTGATAACCGCTTGAGTCACCGGTTCCCCAAGGCTTTCTTCGGCTTGTTTTTTGAGGGCTTTTAAAATATCCGCAGAGACTTCAAAGGGAGTAATAAACCGATCTTTTACAAAAAGCGTTAGGGGTTGCGCCTCTCCTGCGGTCGATTCTTTCGGTAAGGAATAGAGTTGTTCTTCAAGGGTGTCCTTGATATCCTCAAGGCTTTTTCCCATGAGACGTTTAATAGAAGAAACCACGTGATCGGGTGTTTCGTCGAGATCACTTAAAGCTTGTTTTCCCACCACGGGAACGACTCCTTTATAAGAGACGACCGAAGGAAGGGTATCCGTTAGGATTCGGACGTCTTCGTTGCCTTTTTTGTAGGCGGCTAAGGAATGGGTCGTGCCCAAATCAATCCCGACGGCAAGGGGAATTTTGGTCGGTTTAGGGAGAGCTTGATCGGGTTCTTTAAGCTGTAGAAGCATGGTCTTTTAACTTTTCACTTATTTTATTTAGTTGTGCCGTTGCATCGTTGACGAGTTTCTCATAATAGCGATAACGATATAAATTTAAACGGGCTTGTGAAAAATCTTTTTCGTCAAAGGCCTTTTCAATTGTTAAAAGTGTCCGAGATTTCTTATCTTGAGCCTGCTTTAAAAGGGGCTCGATATCTTGCGTTGTTTTAGCCAAGGAAAGGGCTTCTTGTTGTTCCAGGGCTTCAAGTAAAAGGTCGGCGTCCTTGATTGTTTTTTCTTGAGGCACATCGGTGTCGGAATCAAGGCATTTTAACAGATAATGCCCTCGCTTCAGAGGGTTTTTGAGTGTTTCATAAGCTTCATTAATTTGAGCTGTTGCAAGGGTTGCTTCTAATTTTTCCCTAGAGTTTCCTCGGGTCATACGATCGGGATGAAACTGTTGGTTAAGCTTACGGTAAATAGGGTCGAGGTCATCCGGTGCAATACGGAAAGAGGGGGTTAAGCCAAAGAGTGCAAAATGGTTTTTATCTTTAAACATGGAAAGATTCTCCGCATCCACAACGGCCTTTTTCATTGGGATTCATAAAGCTAAAACCGGATTCGAGCTTGTCTTCCTTATAGTCCATTTCCGTTCCGATAACAAACAGGACAGCCTTAGGGTCTATAAACACACGAAGGTTGCCGACCTCGACAATTTCGTCCAAGGGATTCACGTCGTCAGCATATTCAAGGGTGTAGGAATTCCCCGAGCAGCCCCGTTGCCGCACGCCGATTCGAATGCCAAGGGACGGTTTTCCGCGGCCTTCAAGAAGTGTTTTAATTTGCCGGCCTGCAGCCTCGGTCACCGTAAAAATAGCCTTGGATTGTGCAGGAATTTTTGTACTTGTTTGTGTCATACTTTTACTCTTAAGCAGCCTGATCTGTTCCTTTTTTAGCGGAAGACTTTTTTCCTTGCTTTGCTTTGTAATCTTCAATGGCTTCTCGGATGGCATCTTCCGCCAAAACCGAACAGTGGATTTTGACAGGAGGTAAGCAAAGCTCTTCCGCAATATCAGAATTCTTGAGGGCGGCAGCCTCATCAAGTTTCTTGCCTTTGATCCATTCGGTCACGAGAGAACTGGAAGCAATCGCGGACAAGCAACCGAAGGTTTTGAATTTTGCCTCTTCAATGATTCCGTCGTCGCTGACTTGAATTTGAAGTTTCATAACGTCGCCGCAAGCGGGGGCTCCGACAAGGCCTGTGCCGACAGCATCGCTTTCTTTATCAAGAGATCCGACGTTGCGCGGGTTTTCAAAATGATCGATTACTTTTTTATCATATGCCATCTCTAGGGTCCTTATTTAAATGGTGTTTAAAATAGGGGCGGAAGCCTTAGTGGCCGGCCCACTGTATTTTCGTTATATCAATTCCTTCTTGAACCATTTCCCAAAGGGGGCTGAGTTCGCGCAGGCGGTTAACGGCTTCAATGATTCGTTGTGTTGTGTAGGTCACTTCTTCTTGTGTTGTAAAACGGCCAAACCCAATACGTAAAGACGTATGGGCAAGTTCGACACTCACGCCGAGCGCTCTTAATACGTAAGAGGGTTCAAGGGAAGCAGAGGTACAAGCAGACCCTGAAGACAGCGCGATATTACTGAGATGTCCTAAAAGGCTTTCCCCTTCAACATAGGCAAAGCTTAGGTTCAAATTTCCATAAAAACGCTGATCCTTATCCCCGTTTAAATAAACGTCGGGGAGTGCCTTTGTCAGGGTTGTGTACATCTCGTTCCAAAAGTTTTTGAGCTTTTGGTTGTCCCGGCTCATCTCTTTTTTTGCAATAGCACAGGCTTCGCCAAATCCGGCGCATAAGGCCGGTGAAAGAGTGCCGGAACGCATGCCGCGCTCTTGGCCGCCGCCATTCATTTGGGCAATGACACGTACCCGAGGCTTGCGGCGCACATAAAGGGCTCCAACGCCTTTTGGGCCGTAGAGTTTGTGGCTCGAGATACTTAAAAGATCGATATTCATTTCATTGACGTTGATGTCGATCTTGCCTGCCGCTTGAGCAGCATCAGTGTGAAAAAAGACGCCTTTATTGCGGCAAAGATCGCCGATTTTTTTCAAAGGTTGAATAACACCGATTTCATTGTTAACGGCCATAATAGACACAAGAGCCGTTTTATCGGTGATGGCCTTTTCAAGGTCGTTTAAATCGATGAGGCCGTTTTGTCGAACGGGAAGATAGGTGACGGTAAAGCCTTTTTGTTCCAAGTGACGGCAGGTATCGAGAATACATTTATGTTCTGTGACACAGGTAATAATGTGGTTTTTCTCATCGCCGTAAAAATCCATGACGCCCTTTAAGGCCAAGTTATTGGATTCCGTCGCGCCCGAAGTGAAAACGATTTCTTTGGGATTGGCTGAAATCAGATCGGCCGCTTGCGCTCTTGCCTCTTCACAGGCTTTTTCTGCCGTCCAACCAATGGCATGATTCCGTGAATGAGGATTGCCGTAATGCTCTGTAAAATAAGGGAGCATTTTTTCAAGGACACGGGGATCACAAGGCGTTGTAGCTTGGTAGTCTAAATAAATCATCGGCTGACTTTTGGTCATTTCTGTCATGGTCGTTAAGCTCTTTTTTTTGGGTGTAAATTTAAGGCAGGAGGCGGGGGAGCTCCTGTTTTTGTTGCACGCTCATAAATGCTTTTCCAAGCTGTGAAAAAACGATTAATTTCTTTTTGTGTTGTTTCCGGCCCCATGGAAATGCGAATGGTTTCAAGGGCTTTTGCAGGAATTACCCTCATGGCCGTAAGGACGGGAGAAGGGGAGATTTTTCCTGAAGAACAAGCGGAACCGGCACTCACGGCAATGCCTTCAATATCAAAGGCCATCAATTGAGTCATGTTGGGAACACCGGGCATTCGAATAGAGAGTGTATTGGCAACACGGGGCGCTTTTTGCGCCCAGATCGTGGCGTGAGGGCAAAAATCCAAGATGTTTTTTTCAAGGTCGTTGCGGAGATTTTCAAGGTTGCTCCAATTTTGATCTCGAGCCGCTTTAAGAGCGGCACCAAAGGCAACGGCACCAAAAGTATTAGAGGTACCGGAGCGTTTTTCTTTTTCTTGTCCTCCCCCTAAAATGAGCGGGGTATAGGGTGTTTTTGCTTTAACGTAAAGGGCTCCGAAACCGGTGCATCCGCCAATTTTATGGCCGGAGAAAGTCATATAGTCCGCGGGATATAAGTCGAGGGTGAGGGGAATGCGACTCAGAGCTTGAACGGCATCGCTGTGGACATAGGCGTTGTATTTTTTCGCAATTTTGATGATTTCTTGAAGGGGCTGAATAACGCCGGTTTCATTATTAACCAACATCACGGATACAAGAATGGGGCGACTTTGATCGCACAGGGAAAGCGTTTCTTCGAGCCAATGAAGGTCGACAATGCCGTTTTGGTCTACGGGAATATGTTGTGTTTTGTTGCAAGCGGTTCGAACACAAGCATGCTCAACGGCAGAGACTAAAATAGAAGCGCCTTGGTTTTCGAAGGTTTTGAGGACGGTATTATTGCCTTCCGTGCCGCCGCTATTAAAAACAATTTCATCGGGAAAGGTAACACCGAGAGTTTGTGCCAGAACCTGCCGTGCTTCTTCGAGTTTTTGACGCATACGGCGGCCAAAAATATGGGGAGAGGCCGCATTGCCGTACTCATTCAAAACATCTAAGAGGGCTTGCTTTGCTTCGGGGCGCAAAGGAGCCGTCGCATTATAATCAAAAAAGAGGGGAGCGGTTTTAACAGGCATGCCTTATATTTCCTTCCTGTTCGTTGATATCAAAGGGTCTTGTCATAACGGTAAGGGGCATAGGGCGTTGCGTTATCACATCGTTTAAGGTTACGGAAGTGAGATAAGAACGGATATTGTTTTCCAACCCTATCCATAAGGAGTGCGCAAGGCATTTGGATTGTTTGCCTTGGCAGCCCAGATCTGACGCAGGGTCACATTTAGTTGATCTAATGGGCTCGTCAACGGCATTTACAATTTGTGAAATCGTGATATCCGCGGGCGCAACAGATAGAAAATAACCGCCGCTTTGACCGCGCATACTTTCAACAATACCTGCACGCCGCAGTTTATTAAAGAGTTGTTCAAGATAGTGTTGAGAGAGGCTTTGGCGTTGCGAAATATCCAGCAAAGAGCTCGGCTTTATTTTACCGTCAATTCTCTTGTCATGTTGAGCAAGATCAACAAGAGCAATGACGGCATATCTGGCTTTTGTGCTGAGTTTCATGGAAAAAGTATACCTCTATTTAGCAGCAGTATATTAATCTGATCAAAATAGTCAAGATTAAATGAGGTTACCTAAGGCACTTACTGATAATCCTACAGGAAAAAGCGTGCAATGGGCAGGGAATTTTGCTAAAAAGGGGAGGTCATATGAAATATGGTTTTTTACCAAAGGAGTGTAAAATGTCCTCTGAAATTGTTGTAGCAGCCCTTTATAAATTTGTTTCTCTCGAAGATTTTAAAGAAATACAGCCTTGTTTGCTTGAAAAATGTCAAGCAGCAGGAACAAAAGGAACCCTCCTTTTGGCCCGTGAAGGTATTAACGGAACCATTGCCGGTTCCCGTGAAGGCATTGACGACGTCCTTGCGTATTTGCGCTCTGATGAACGTTTAGCCGATTTAGATTGGAAAGAATCCTATTGTGAGGCGAATCCTTTTTATCGCATGAAAGTGCGGTTGAAAAAGGAAATCGTTACTTTGGGTGTGCCGTCGGTTGACCCGAATCGAGTTGTGGGCACGTATGTGAGGCCGCAAGATTGGAACGATATTATTTCAGATCCCGAAGTGATTGTCGTCGATACACGCAATGATTATGAATATGAAATCGGGACGTTCAAAGGGGCACTTGATCCTCAAACAGAAACCTTTCGTGAATTCCCTAACTACATAAAAAAGAACCTTGACCCTAAAAAGCATAAAAAGGTTGCCATGTTTTGCACCGGCGGTATTCGTTGTGAAAAAGCCTCGGCTTACATGCTGGATGAAGGGTTCGAAGAAGTGTATCACCTCAAAGGCGGTATCTTAAAATACTTGGAAGAAGTACCCGAGGAACAAAGCCTTTGGGAAGGAGAGTGCTTTGTGTTTGACGGACGCGTGGGCGTGACCCACGGTCTTGAAGTTGGAAAATATGATCAGTGTTACGGCTGTCGTCATCCTATTACCGAAGAAGAAAAAGCCTCTGAAAAATATATGTTGGGGGTTTGTTGTCCAAAGTGTTTTGACAAAACAACCGATGATCAAAAAAAGCGTTTTGCAGACCGCCAATACCAAATGAAACTGGCAAAGGAAAGAGGCGAAAAGCATATCGCCCGTTAGGGTTATGGTATTTTTGGGGGGAGGATTGCGATGATCTCCGAATCCTCCGCCTTAAATTATAGACCTTAAGCCGAGTTAAGATTATGTCACTTCTTCCCGTTCTTTACTCTTTCAGGCGATGTCCTTATGCCATGGGGGCTCGTTTGGCTCTTGCCTTTTCAGGGCAAAGTTACGAGCTGCGCGAGATTTTATTGCGTGATAAACCCTTGGAAATGTTGAAAATTTCTCCTAAAGGAACCGTACCCGTTTTGCAATTGCCGGACGGACGCGTCATAGAGGAAAGCGTCGAAATTGCAGAGTGGGCTTTTGAGAAGAGCGGTCAAGTGCCGTGGATAGGCGCGGGAAGGGCGCTTTTTGAAGAGATGCATTCTGCTTTTATCCCAATCATAAATCGCTATAAGTATCCTGACCGTTACGGTCTTCCCGACGGTTTGAAAGCCCGTGCACAGGGAAGGCGCTTTCTTGAGAAATTAGAAGACCATTTGCAAAAGAAAGCCTTTTTGTGCGGGGAAAGCCTTGGCCTTGCCGATTGCCTTATTTTCCCCTTTGTTCGTCAATTTCGCGTTGTTGACCGAGGGTGGTTCGATCAAGAGATTAACCTACCGGTTCTTTTAAAATGGATGACTTTTTTTACGGGGCATCCTTTGTTTGAAAAAATCATGGAAAAGCAGGATCCGTGGCTCGAAACCCGTGGAGAAAACTCGGCCGTCATTCAGGTTCTTTTTTCTTAATATCCTAAAAAATTGAAATACATCTTGCAATAACGAACCCGTTGGGTTATAAAGCATTATTCCTTGGCGCGGGGTGGAGCAGTCCGGTAGCTCGTCAGGCTCATAACCTGAAGGTCGTAGGTTCAAATCCTGCCCCCGCAACCAAGTAAATCAACAGTTTTATGATTTATAAAATATCAAGAAACCCGCCATGGGACACTCTTGGGACAATTCACCGCAAAACTTCACAAAAAATAGCCTTAAAAAGTCTCAAATCAGATATTATATTTCCTAACCTAAAAAGTAATATGGTTTTCTAGTGCCATAAAATTATTGCGCCTTAAAACTGTCCCATTTTGTCCCAAATTCAATTTGTCTCTATGTATCCCTTTGTTTTATTAGCTTAAAATTTCAAAGCATCAGTATTGCCATCTATTGTGAAAAGTGCTTTTCTGTTGTGTGTAGAAACGGTATTTATATAAACATATGGCAACCATCGAGAAAAGAACGTCCAAAGATGGGGTTGTTACCCATCGTGCCAAGGTTAGGCTGAAAGGTTACCCCTCCGAAAATGCAACTTTTGAACGTCTCACAGATGCACGAAAATGGATTCAACAGACAGAAGCGGCAATGCGAGAGGGACGCCATTTTAAAAGTTCAGAAGCAAAAAAGCATACCCTAGCCGAAACCATAGAACGGTATAGAAAAGATGTTTTAGCGCACCGGAAGGCAAATACGGCTAACCAAGAACACTATTTAAAAGTATGGAAAAAAACAATAGGGGCTTATCGCCTCCTTGATATAACGCCTGCTCTTATCGTTGAACACCGTAATCAGTTAGTTGGAAGTGAAAATAAATATGGTCGCAAGATTGGAGCTACAACCGCCAACCGCTATGTTCAAGCATTGGGTCATGTTTTTACCGTTGCAGTAAATGAATGGGAGTGGATGGAAGGTAACCCCATCCAAAAAGTATCCAAATATAAGGAGTCAAGGGGCCGTGTGCGTTGCCTTTCTGATGAAGAGCGAGCCTGTTTATTAGAAGAATGCAAGAAAAGTGACAACCCTTACTTATATACTGTTGTCGTCTTAGCCCTGAGTACGGGAGCCCGCAAGATGGAAATTTTAGGGTTAAGCTGGAAGGACATAGATTTAAACCGTCAGCGCATTACATTACATGAAACAAAAAATGACGAACGGCGTGTATTGCCTTTGCAAGGTCATGCTCTCTCCTTAATGCTCGCACATTCTAAAGTAAGACATATTCACTGTGATTATGCTTTTCCTAGCCAACGTAAGTGCCAGCCTATCGATATTAGAACGGCTTGGGAGAATGCAATAAAAAACGCGGGCATTAAAGATTTCCGCTTTCACGATTTAAGACACTCAGCAGCCTCTTATTTAGCAATGAACGGGGCTAGCTTAGCCGAGATTGCCGAGGTTCTAGGGCATAAAACTTTACAGATGGTGAAACGATATGCCCACCTTTCTGAACCCCACACCGCTACAGTAGTAGCCAGCATGAACAAAAGGATATTTGCTAATGAATCAAAATAATTTTGAACCCGATTATAAGGCTTACTTTGATAAAGTCGACCTAAAGAAAGAAGAAGTGTGTTGGCTTATTTTGGGTATTAATCCTAATGATGCAAAGAAGTATATGCAAGAGCCGCATACTGAAGATAATGCTGAGTGGAGGAGAGGTTTTGTAGGTTACTTGAACACCTTACCTCACTCTGGCTGGTATATTAATAAATTGAGGCATGAAGAACTCTCAAAGAGCTCTTGGGATGGAGATATGAAGCGTTTTATTAAAACCGTCTATGAAGAGTATTGGGAATTTCCAGAGGGATTAAAAACATATCTAGTTAAATCAGACACTTTAAAATTAAATCCGAAGCTTGAAAGTTACAAAGACCATGAGCAGTTCAAGTATGATTTTAAGAATTTTGAAATAGGTTCTATTGATAATGAGGATAAGGCACTTTCAATTTTGTTCGGCGTGAATGAAGAGCAATTCATAGGTTTCCGTCAGTTACAGACCACTCTGTATTCTGAGATAAAAAATCCCGCTGACAAAAACGAAGTCTGGGCTAAGTTTTTGCCTGATAATAAGTGGGTTCATATGGGATACATGGAATTTCTTGTAGGGTATTATGAAGGACATGTTCCTGCACAGATTATAGGATTTTATGAGGAGGCCAAAAAACTTCAGCTTTGGGAGGGTGATTTTAAAAAATATTGCCAAAATCTATATGATGAGGGCTTTATTTTTAAGGAGGAGGTCGTTAGAGCCCTTGAAGAAAAGGGTATTAAATTTGAATATTCAGATGATGCATGGGCTTTAAACTTCTATAGATACTGGCAGAAAAAAGGCGGGGTTACTCTATCGGAAGCCATACCTATATTTAAGGGGCAAAGCCCTACTGAAGGAGAGCGTTCTTTTCACGATTTAAGTCAAAACCCATATTTTCTGAGTTGTGATCCAAACTTTCGTATGTATTGGGAAACATTCAAAGAAGATTTCGAGGATTTAGATGAGCTTTTATCTCGGCATGTCTCTGTCCAGAAAATAACAGAATATCAATGGTATAGGAATGAAGGGGAGGCTCTTTATAGACCTGAGGATATAATGCCTTGGCTTATGAAAAATACATTACATATCCCTCCAAAATCTCTTGTTGAGATTTTGGACATTCATGAAAGCGACGAGGAAAAAGAAAAACGTGTCAGTAATATTAAACAAAGTTCATCAATAATTAAAGATAAGCTTAAAACTGTAAAGCACTTGAAGGGTATCCTTCCAGACCTTATGCAAGACGCAATATTGGTTTGGCATGAATTTGAGGCTAATAATAATAGAAAACCAACTAAAGCTGAAATTGCCGAGAAACTGATAGAAAAACACAATCTCCGTTTTGGAAAATCTTACCTTGAGCGTGAAATTAATATGGGAGAGTTAACAAAAATGTATCAAACCTATAAGGTTAATAATAAAGGGGCGTAAAAAGGTAAATAGGGGGTAAATCGGATATTGCCCTATTATTCACCTGCTTCTTAATGAGAAGTAACAGCAACACACGGTGTGTTCTGATTATTTTCATAAGGAGCAAATATATGCCTCACTATTTAACAGTTAAACAAATGGCGGTGAAAAACCCCGCCTTTACAGAATCATCTCTCCGCTATCATATCTTCAACGAACATAAAAACGGTATTAATAAAGCGATTTGCCGCATTGGGAAAAAAATCCTAATTAACGAAGAGCTCTTTTTTGAGTGGCTTGAAGACCAAAATAGGAGGTCATCATGAGTTGGCGTTCTAGTGATAGTCAAATCCGTTGGGTCTGCCTTCAACTTCTTTCCGGGCGCGAAATCTCTCACGCTTGTGAAATTGCAGAGGCAAGAGGGTGGCGTTTGTCCGCCATTGTTTACAACCTTAGGCATAAACATGGATGGCCGATTATCACGCGATATGACAGTAAAAGAATTGGTCATTATCGCTTGTCTGGTGGTGTTGATACTGAGGAATTAGAAAAACCCAAAAGTTTTTATCCAAAGCAAAAGGGCGGTGCAACGCCCTCTTGCAAGCAATTGGATATAAAATATCCTGATTCTGAGGATAGTTCAAAATAAATAGTCGTGCAAGCTTTAAGGCGCTGGCCTTTGCCAGCCCTTATTTCTGCCTGCCTTTTACTTATGAGGAAAATAAGATGAGTAATCAATTTTTGGGTGCTGCTCTGGAATATTTAGAAAATGGGTTTTATGTATTTCCCTTGATGCCCAAGACTAAAATTCCCTTAACACAAAATGGCTTTAAAGATGCCTCCAATGACCCAAAACAAATTAAGTCATGGTATCGGCAATATCCAAATGCCAATATTGGCATAGCGACAGGTGAAATTAGTGGGCTTTTGGTCATTGATTTAGATGGGAAAGAGCTTCCAAAGGAATGGCCGCTTATGTCCGGTGCTCTTAAGGTGAAAACATCAAGAGGGTGGCATTTCTATTTTAAGTATCCCGAAGGTCAAAACATAGCTAGCCGTATAAAGGTCAACGGTCATAATATTGATGTAAGGGCTAATGGTGGTTATATTGTCGCGCCGCCGTCAATGCACCCTGATGGAGGGCGTTATGAATTTATCATTGAATGAAGCCCCGCAAGAGCTACTTGATATCATTACGCGGCACAATAGAGCACCATTGGACACTGAAACCCCAAGTTCGCATTTTAATAATAAATCAAGTCTTTCAAGTGAGGATGTTCAACACATGCTTTCATTTTTAGACCCTGATATGCCTTATGGGGATTGGTTAAAAATAGGGATGGCCATTCAATCAGGAGGCTATGGTCTTTCTATTTGGGACGATTGGAGCGCTAAGGGAAATAAGTACAAGACAGGTGAATGTCAAAGCAAGTGGAAAGGCTTTGATGGCTCTGGCGGTGTGTCATTTGGAACGCTTGTTCATATGGCCAAACAGGCGGGATATGCCCCTCAAGAGACCTTAAATTTGCCTATGCTTAAGCTGCAAGATGCAGAAAGGAAAAAGCCTTCTTTTAAGATTCATCATTGGTCTACGTTAGGGCTATTGCCACAGAGGAAGTATCTTATTAAAGGCCTTTTAGAACAAGGCGGTATGAGTGTTGTTTTTGGCGCAAGCAATAGTGGAAAAACTTTTGTGGCGCTGGATATTTCTTGTCATATAGCATTGGGGTGGGAGTGGTGCGGAAGGAAGCTTAGAAAAGGGGCTGTGGTGTATGTAGCGGCTGAGGGTGGTTTAGGCATAGCAGAGCGATTAACGGCGTTTAGAAAATTACATGATTTGGATAAGTATGCGGATGTTTATGTTGTTCCTTCTAATGTTTGTCTTTGTAAGGAAGAAAGTACACATGAGGAGCTACTTGAAGCAATTCAGGGAATACCTAATGTTAAGTTGATAGTGGTTGATACATTAGCGAGAGCAATGGGGGCGGGGGATGAGAATGGCTCTAGTGATATGGGGTCTTTTATCCAAAACTGCGACATTATGCGACAAAAAACGAATGCACATGTGATGGTCATTCACCATAGCGGTAAATCAGAAGGTAGAGGAGCACGAGGGCATAGTTCGCTTAAAGCAGCCATAGATACGGAAATTCAGGTCTCTCAAGATAAAGGCCTGATAAAAGCGGAAATCACAAAGCAACGTGACGGGCGTACGGGATATAACTTAAATTTTGCACTGAGGGAGTATGAAGTCCGCAAGGATGAAGATGACGAGCCAGTGCATTCATGTGCCCTTGTAAATGTAGAGGGGCAGGGAAAGCTTAGTTCATTATCTGGTCAAGCACGTACGGCATACACTATTTTAGAGGAGTTTATTTTGGAAGCTGGCGTTGAGTATGTTCCACAGAAAAAAGGAGAAAAGAAAAAAGCTGTCCGTATTGAGGACTATAGGACGCGTTGTAGGGAAGGCGGTTTGTGTGAAACGGACAACAAGGACAGTTTTATCAAAGCTTTTAAGCGCGTAAGAGAAACGCTTGTAACCGAAGGCTACACTGAAGAATGGGAAGGTTATATTTGGATAACGGACAAACTGGACAAGACTGGACAGACAAAAAGACAATTTTTTGCAGAGTAGGACAGACAGGACACCCCCCTATAGGGGTGTCTGCTTGTCTGTTCACTATGTCCCTGCTGTTTCACAATAAAAAATATGATAAAATTTTGCTTATGATTTCGTATAAAAAACAGGAGTGATTTTATGGGAGGATATGGTTCAGGAAGGTGTGAATATAGTCTAACAACTAAGCTTGATGAGGGATTAAAGCTAAATATCAATAAAATAAAATTTGAAGGAAAATTTGTTTTAAATTCATTGATTTCTGGGGTTCTTCAATGGAAAAAAAGGGAAATAATAAAAAATTCAATTAACTATGAACTTAATACGATGAACCCAAAAGATATGTGGATGCGCGTCTTCTACATACATAAACCGTATAGTGCTTGTGATGCTGAAGAGTTGGATTATAAAATTAGATTAAGTAGTACGCAGCCAAATTATGGTGGTAAAAGGTTGTGGTTCCTATGCCCCCTTACCGGTAAAAGGGCTACAACTCTTTACCTGCCTTCTGGTTATAAAAGATTTGCAAGCCGCTATGGCTATAACTTGAAATATACGTCACAGAGTAAAACCCCTATTGATAGGAAGATAGATAGAATGTGGAAGCTTAAAGAAGAGTTGGGTGAAAATGACTATTGGTGTAAACCAAAAGGGATGCATAAAAGGACTTTTGACCTTAAGCTGCAAAAAGTTTGCGATGCTGAGGAAGAGTTGGATTCATATTTTAGAGGTAAGCCTTTGTTTAGAAGTTCATGAGAAACTGGCGATAAGATAACAAAATTTTAGAAGCGTAGAAATAAAATAAGTAAGGAATATATTATATATTTCCTTACTCATGCTTGCGACCAAATCTGTCAGCTATCCCATTTTTATGTATATTTTTAGAAAGAAGTCACTTGATAAAGTTGCTGAAAAAAAACTCAGTTTTTCCTATTAGAATGTAGCGCACTGCCCAACAAACACCATATATGATTAGAGCCAAGAAAATTACAAGGCATGAGATAATGGAATCCCCGAAGAAGTATCCATTTATAAGGGGGTTGACCCAAGTGTTGTGTGACTCGCACACGAAACAGCAATTTCTTGTGCAGGTGTTGTGTGACTCGCACACGAAACAGCAATTTCTTGTGCAGGTGTTGTGTGACTCGCACACGAAACAGTGATTTCTTGTGCAGGTGTTTGCGACTCGCATGCAAAGTTTTTATGAATATATCCTATGGATTAGTAACTGAATTTTGACCGGCGTTAATCAATAATTTGTATAAATCTTTATTCAGATAAATGTTTTCCCTACCTATTTTATGCTTAGTAAGAATTTCGGGAACCAAGGCCTCTAAGTATTTTCGAGCCGTATTATGATGTATATTAAGCTCTTTCTCTACAAAATCAATTTTTGTATAAGGATGTCTGAATAGGTTATTTAGAAGGTCTTGCGAATATACCTTTTGAAAGTCGGTGCGCATTTTATGCTTTATTTGTTGCATAAGTGCTTTTATTCCTTGTATTAATGTTATTGTTTGCCGTGAAGTTTGCTCCACACCGTCTAACATAAACAATACCCACTCTTCCCACTGTTTTCCATCTGATTTGTCGTCTCTAACAGCCTGAAGAAGCCTATAATATTCTGCCTTATTCTGATTAATGAATCGAGATAAATATAAAATGGGCGTATCGAGTAGCCCGAGTTTAACCAAGTATAGAATATTAATAATACGCCCCGTACGTCCATTGCCATCAAAAAATGGATGGATGCTTTCAAATTGATGATGGATTAAGGCCATTTTAATTAGAGGGTCCCAGTCACACAAATCATCATCATTTATAAATTTTTCTAAATTTTGCATATGGGCTTCAATTTGGGATAATGTTTGCGGGGGCGTATATACAACTTCTTCTGTTTGCTCATTTTTAAGAATGGTGCCGGACTGACTGCGGAAACCTGCATCATTTTCTTCAAGGGCAGATTGTATTTCCTTTATATGATTATTTGTAATCAGACCGGTTTCTTTAACTTTTTCATAACCACTGCGTAAAGATGAAGCGTAGTTATGCACTTCTTTAGAGGCGGCACTTGTGAATTCTCTTGCCAAGACATCACTTTTATACAAATCATCATGAGTGGTTATAATATTTTCAATGGCCGAACTATCTTTAGCTTCCTGCAACACTAAGGTGCTGATTAGAATGTTTTGATTGGGCATTATGCCGGAAACACCTTTTAATTCTGCAAGTGCTGACCTAGCATCCTTGGTTTTTTTTAGTATTTTTTTCGTTTCAAGGTCAATAGATAGAGGAAGTTTAGGTATGTTATACTCTCCGCCTATTGTGATTTTCTCTTCTGTCGTCGTTGTAACTACCATTATGGTTCTCTCAATTTTTTTTGAGTAGTATTATTTGTATATCTTTAGCAGTTGTCCTCTTTCCAAGAGAAAATACAGAATTATTTTTATATTATCTGAGGCTTGTTGTATTTTCTGCTTAAGTATTAGGAACATCATTTTCAGTGAACTCTAAGTTTTTTAGAGTAACCCAAATTACATTTTTCTGCTAGTTCTTTTGCTGTAAACTGTGCAATAACTCGTGGTGTTCATTCCTCTACTTCTACCCACGCCAGAGTCCTAACTCACCAGTCGAGGTGATGTTTAGCTTATCTTTATAGAAAATTTGAACATCCTCATCGTTTATAATCCAGCCTACTTGAGGGTTAGAATGAGCCGCTCTTTCTATGCGTTTTTTTTCTTCATTTGTAAAGTCGTCGTATTCGGAAAGTTCTGCAATTATATCGTGTGTCTCTTTAAATGAACCGCTATTTAATAGAGCTTCTATTAATTCATCTTTTCTGGCCACCTCTTCAGAAGGAATGTCAACGCAGACTGAATCGTGGTGTTTTGAAAATTCAGTTATCGTCTTAAAAATCAATGGTTTTATAAGTTTCTTTTCCTCCCACTCCTTTTCAAGGAAGGGATGCAACTTATTTCCTGTTTCTTCAAACGCACTCAGTGGTGAAAGATAATCACCATCCCTAGTAATAATTGTAAATTCAGCATTTTTAGGTACTCGTTCTAATAAGAACTCCCAATTAATCGCATCTCCGAGAGAGCCATTTTTGCCTGGAGGATTCCCCAAGGTTTTCCTTCGTTGAGCACGGGATATCATCTCATCTGTAATTTCTATATTGCTGGTTTTCTTAAAAAAGTTTTTTAATTTTTTATCAGCATGTAAGTTTTGTTCTAAGTAATTTTTTTTGATTTTTTCAAAAAGTTTATTCCATAGTTCTTCAAATTTTTTCTGAGTTTTTCGTAAAGCCTTACATTCGGTGTAGGCGAGGCAGTAATGTGGGTAAGTTGGAAATTTTTTTTCTTTTAGTTTTTTTAGACTATATTCAATCTTATTGGCTCTATTTCTCCAAACTTCATCTATTACTAGATTAGTTATATATAAATTTATACGTTCATTTTTATGTAAATCTGAAAGTTTATTAAGTTCATCATTGGTGAAATCATAGAATGATAAATAAATGTTAGAATCCAAGAAAAGGTGAATTTGTTTTTCAGATTTTTTAGTCAATAAATTTTCTCCCTATAACTTTATTAATTTTAATTATCATACGTATTTTATTAATATTTGGTAAATGTGAGCTTGGAGTTTTCCTGAGGTGGTAATCAAAAGAAAACCATACCTGAATCACACTGGCGGCATTATCGTTGATGAAAGCGGAAAAGTATTCGGTGTGAGCTGTAGGAGTATGGAACCTCAAATTGATATCTCGTTTATTACTCCTGTAAATGATGTGTTTAAATTCTAAAATATCGAGTAGATTTTTAGATGGTGAAGAACCTAGAATTGTTAGCGTTTAAGAGATTGTGGATAGAGCATTTGTTAAAGTTGATTAATCAGAGGTGCTTCTAGTTGTTGGGACAGGTGTGCAGATTATTAAATATCTTTCGGGCGAAAGAAAATTCTAACGATGTATAAGCACGCTAAAAAATGCACTTCCTGTGGGACACTCATGGGACACTGGTGGGACACTAGAAGGTAAGTGAGGATATTAATCAGCAATCAATGGAAATAGAAAAACCTATAGAAACATAGGGTTTTGATGTTGTTAGGTACTTTAAAATGTTGCTATTTATTGATTTCATGAGGCTCATAACCTGAAGGTCGTAGGTTCAAATCCTGCCCCCGCAACCAAAGTTTTTAGAAAGTCTCTTTCTGTGGCACGTAAATGGCACAGGTCAAATAAATCAATCATAATAATATGCTAAGCTAATAATTGCTTTTTTGATGAAAAATTGTTCTGTCCGTTTTACTCGCTATAGGCACTGTTTATTATTTCGTTAATACCTGAGTTGAGTAAATCCGGTAAAATTACAACCCAACGCTCCAAATCCTTCATGGAGATCAAGGCTTTTGCCTTATCCGATGAGTCAATTAAAGATTGAAGCCTGCTTATTTTTTCTGCGTTATCCCCTGATTCAATTTCTAAAAGGATTTTCCTAGATTTGAGTTTGTTGATAAATAAAGTGTTCTGTTGAGCATGGGACTCTAGGGGCTGTAAGAAAAAGCCTTCTTCACTTGTTAAAAGATACCACACACCTTCAAATAATCTATTGAGCAGACAATATTAAACAGTATTATATATCAACTATTTGTTTATATATTATAGTTTTATTAATTATTTTTAAATATAATGGTTTTACTTGAAAAAAAATAGAGGTAATCAAAATGATTGATAAAAGACAAGAAGGGGTGAAAAATAATGACTCTGTAGTTAATGATGCTGTGCATGGTGTTATGTCGTTTCCTGTGGGAGATAAGGCAATTCTAAAATCAATTATTAACTCTGAAAATTTTCAAAGATTGCGTCATATTAAGCAACTTGGCCTTGCAGAATTGATTTTCCCTACTGCCGTTCATAACAGATTTAGTCATTGCCTAGGAACTGCTTATATTGCCTGTAGGATGAGTGATAAACTTGGCCTCACAGGGGATGATAAAAGGTATGCTATGATTGGAGCTTTGTTTCACGATATTGGTCATGGCCCTTTTTCACACGCTTTTGAAAGCTTTTTAGTTAATAAAAATGAGAAAAAAGTCAAGCATGAGGGGTGGACCGAAAGCTTTCTTAGAGAGTTTGAGGATGTATTAGAAAAATCCAGACTAAATTATAAAATAATCTCTGGGCTTATTCAAAAAAAGGAGAAAATTGCAGGTGGTAATGTTAATTATTATCTTATACGAGATATTATAACATCTCAGGTAGATGCAGATAGGCTTGATTATTTGCTTAGGGATGCACATTTTTGTGGAGTTCCTTATGGAAATCCGGATATTGATTGGATTATTGAACATGCTACTAGAATTGACGAAACAGAACAGCCACCTCGCCTAGGTTTCTTAAAAAAAGGTTGGCATGCTGTAGAGCATTTTCTTTTGTGTCGCCGCATTATGACTCAAAATATTTGTTACCATAATAAGATAAATTTTTTTGAAAATCTCTTCAGATATTTTCTAAGTGCTGTTTCTGATTCTGAGGATGGTAACCTTATCGATAAAATAAATAATAGTAAGTTAAAGAAATTTATTGCAGCTGCAGGGAAATATCGGAAAAGTTCAGACTCTCCGGAAAGCTTTATCCAAGAGAATTACGCCTATTATAAAACACTTACCGATTATGACATTTGGACGATTATTCGTGACTTTTCTGTGAACGGAAGTGGTGATGTTTCCGAAATGGCTAAAAAGATATATGGTCGGCAGCCCCATCAAACCTTTCAATTTGAACCAACATGTGAAGGAGCTGTAAGTTCAATTCTAAAGAAGTGGCGAGATGAGACGGAAACACCTGAATGGAAGGCTTTTATAATTAAAAGTGACGATATGGCTTATGAGTCTCAAGATGACCCTATTTTGATTAAGGAAGATAAAAACTCTAATAAAGTTCAGCGCATTCAACAATATTCTGATTTATTAAAAATGATAGGAGATAAATCGGAAAAGAAATGTTATTTGGCTCTTGATAAGTCCGTTATAAAAGAAGGGCAAAAGCTAAAGATAGCTTTAAAGCTATATATTCCTCGTTTAGAAGGGGCGGTATCCATAACCTGAAGATCGTAGGTTAAAATCCTGCCCCCGCACCCCAAACAGATTTAGAGAAACGCAAAGGGATTGGATTTTTGCCCCTTTGGATTGCCGCTAAATCTCTAGAAAATCTTTCCTATCTAGAGACTTTCCTATGTGTTCTAGGTTTTATTTTGGCGATTGTATTCATAAAAGGATAAGGCTGCTGCATTAGAGACATTTAAGGTTGGGAAAAGCGGATTCGTCGGAAGGTTGGTCAGGAGGTCGCAATTGTCCTTTGTAAGACGCCTTAGCCCTTTGCCTTCGGCGCCCAGAATCAGAGCGATTTTGCCCTTAAGGGGAGCTTTGTGGAGGGGGTGTTCGCCGCGTTCGTCAAGGCCGATACACCAATACCCCCCTTTCTTGAGCTGTTCCATAGAGCGTGCAAAATTTGTTACCGTGAGCAGAGGGATATGTTCAACGCCGCCACAGGCTGTTTTAGCGAGGATGGCGCTATCAAGGGGGGCAGATTGGTGTTTGGGCATGATAATGCCGTGAGCCCCAAAGGCTGCAGCAGAACGGGTAATTGCGCCTACGTTATGAGGATCTGTGACTTGATCCAATAAAATAATCAAAGAGCTGTCATCGTTTTGATGTTGCTCAATGAGCTCTTCAAGGGGGGGCGTTGCAAGGGGCTCTGTTTCCAAAGCAATTCCTTGGTGCACGGCGTCCTTACCAAACTTACGGTCGAGGTCGTCTTGGGACACAAAGTCAATTTTAAGACGGGGGTGGGCGCGTTGAATCTCATCGGCTTTCTCGGAGGATTTACTTAAAAGAAGGCGGCCAAGGTGGCGCTTGGGGTTATCAAGGGCGCTTAAAACGGCATGTTGGCCATAGAGACAGATCATGATTTGATTGAACCTTTAAGAGAAAATTTCATAATTCATAATGACTTTTTGCTTCTAAAAGTCAATGTTTTTGACGTCTCTTTTGTAAGCGGATGAAAAGATAAAATTTTAAGAGCCGTGAGGGTAAATTTTAATACCTTCGGCGAGAAATGCTTTTTCAGCTGCAAGAATTTCGTCCTCGGTCGGAAAAAAATCATCAAGTTGACGGCGGAGATCTTCCGTTTGTGCGGGGCGCAAAAGATAATGTGAGGGAAGAGGTAGATTAAAACTAAGGCCGTGAAGGCAGGACGGGAAATCAACCGTATAGGGATTTTCTTTTTCTTCAGGCGTCATAGAAGCCCACTTGATCCGTAATTCTTCTAACGCTTGATTTAAAAGAGAGGGGGCTCCGGCAAGCTTTTCGACAAGCTCCTTTTTTACGTCTTCAACCAGCCATTTTGGGGCTGTTGTTCCGCCGGATGTTTCGTCCTGTTCTAAAGAATAGAAACATGCGCTTTTAGGGTAAATAGAAAAGAGAGCAGAAGTATCGACAAGGTCGCCAAATACAGCATATTTTTTGAGAATGAAACAACCGTCTTCATCTATTTCTTGTTCACGCCATTGATAAACGGTCAGGGTTCCGTAACGATTGTCTTCTGTTAAATTCGGACCTTCAAGCAGTTTTTTCTCACAGCATGTTTGACCCCCATCCTTAGGGGCGATATACCATACATAATCTTCGGTTTTATCCCTTGGTGTAAAGGTTACCGTTAAAGGGCAGCCGGTTGCATTTCGAACGGTAAAAGGAGGGCGACTCCGAGTGTTTTCGCATTCCGGACTCTCTATTATTGAGGCGTGCGTTGCGGAGGCCGTAAAAAAATTGAGAGGATCCATAGCAGAAAGGAGTATTGAGCCTAAAAGAAGTAAAGATTTTTTGTACACGGTAAGTCATTTCCTCTTGAAAATAGTCATTTTAAGGCTACAAAAGTTGGCCGGCGGCGTCAAGATAAATCAAGGTCTTGCCAAAAAGTCGGGGCATATTCCTTTGTTTCTTTTAGGATGTTGTGGCGGGATTGGGGATAGAATTTCACACGAATATTATGTTGCTTGCAGAAGGCGAGGGTTGAATTGCTATCAACAGCACTATCGTTTCCTGCAACATAAGCTACATAATCAACAGCTTTTGGAAGAGGTTTTTGACAAAGAGGCGTTTCCGAGTCAAAAGCAGCCGAAACCCATCCGTAGGTAGGCCCGCCCGTAATAAGGCCGGGATTTTGAGCCATCATTTCGTTAGTATCATCAAAGGCTTCGCGGCTATGATGCCCTTTAAAGCGCGTGAAATCAGATTTTGAGAGATCAAGATCACCGTAGCCCGCAGCATAGTTTTTTGAAAAGCTCAGGAAGGTCGCGGCTTTAGAAAAACTCTTTGCCATAAAACGAGGCCAAGGGGCTGTTGTAAAACGAATCATTGGAACAATTAAAAGGGCTCTTTTGAATCGGACGGGTGTCTTCGAGGCATAATCTTGCAGGTAACGCACGGCTAAATGACCGCCCATAGAAGCTCCCATAATATAAAATTCAACGTCTTGTCCGTCATAGGCCGGGGCAATCGTATCGGTAATCACCTTGTGAATGTCGGTCAGATAAGTCTCGAAGGAGTCAATATGACCCCGTTGATTATTAGGGCTCAAGCGCCCAAGGGAGGCTCCGTGACCCCGCATATCAATGCACCAAAAATCTGCTTGACGGGCTAATTTTACATTTTGTGTTCCCGTATAATCATGCCCCGTTATGCCCAAGATGAGCCCTTTATTTTTCTGGAAAAAGGAAGCACGCCCGGGTAAGAAAATCACGACTTTCTTAGGAGCATTTTGCGTTGTGTTTTTAGCTTTCGTATGGGTGACGCGCAAGGTGATATCCGGAGCGACTTTCACATCATGGGGGATTGAGACGTCGTGCAGTAAGTCCGCACGAACCATTTGAAAAACAAACAACAGATTGCAAAATAAGAAAGAGTAGCGAGAGAAAAGGATCATGTGACTATAGGCCTCTATTTTTTCTAAAAAAATTCTAACATAACTCTATGGTTTTTAAAAGATCTTACCCTTGCCGATTTAGGGGATTTTTCTTAGAATTCTTTTTTGTTGCCCCTTTTATAAAAGATTTTGTTTTTGGGCGGGGCATGGTAAACATAACGGATGACAGAACTGCTAACTTTGACCGACCTTTCCCTTTCACTAGAGTCACGTGTGATTCTGGATAAGGTGACTTTTGGCGTTAAACAAGGGGATTTTGTAACGATCATCGGTCCTAACGGAGCCGGAAAGAGCTCTCTTCTAAAAGTTATTGTCGGGCTCCAAAAGCCAACAAACGGTTCTTGTCAGGTTGCGTCTCAAACGCGCATCGGATATATGCCCCAACGTTTACAGCTTAATGAAATGATGCCCTTGAGCGTTGAAACTTTTTTAAAGACCTCTCAAAACAATAAAGAACTTTTGGGAGTCGTAGAAAAAACTCGGATTCAAAAACTTCTTCCTCTTTCCATGCACACGCTTTCCGGAGGGGAATATCAGCGCGTATTGCTTGCCCGAGCCCTCTTGCAACAGCCTAATTTATTAATTTTAGATGAGCCGGCTCAAGGCCTTGACGTGGTGGGGCAGAATCAATTTTACCATTTGATCGATCACCTGCACAAAGACCTTAACATTGCCATTTTAACGGTAAGTCATGATTTACATTTCGTGCACCGTGCCAGCCGGAATGTTATTTGTTTGAATCGACATATCTGTTGTATGGGGCAGCCCGAGCACGTTAAATCTTCCAAAGCCTATCGGGATTTATTTCCCCATGATATAGGGTCTGAGATATTACCCTACCGCCATGATCACGACCATGAGCATGACGACATTCAGACTGAGTGTTGTGATCATGTTTGAGGACTTTATTCTAAAAGCTCTTATTATGGGTCTGGTTTTTTCTTGCCTTGCAGGCCCTTTGGGTTCTGTCATGGTGTGGCGCCGCCTTGCTTTTTTTGGAGATACTATTTCCCATAGTGCGCTTCTTGGTCTTGGGCTCTCATTAATCTGGCAGCTGCCGTCTCAACTCATTTTAAGCCTTTTTTGTGTCGGCCTTGCCGTTATATTAACGTTAATTCCCTTTCGATCAAAGGTTTCTATTGATTCGATTTTAGCGATCTTTTCCCATGGTAGCCTTGCCCTCGGTCTTGTGGTGTTAGCGTTTATGGATCGCCCCCCGTTGTCTCTTACAGGTTTTTTATTCGGTGATATTTTAGCCCTCACATGGGGGGATATTATTACAACAGCCTTGGCAGCTCTTGGGGTTGGCGTTTTAACAATCCTTTTCTGGCGTTCTCTTTTAACGACCTTTATCAGTGAAGAGCTGGCCAAAAGCGAAGGGATTCCCATCCTTGCCGTTAAGGTTGGCTTTGCCGTTGCTTTGGGGTTAACCATCGGGTTGCTTTTGCAAACCGTTGGGGCTCTTTTAATGACGGCCATGCTGATTATTCCTGCTTCTTGTGCCCGTTACCTTTCTCGCTCTCCGGCACAAATGATTATTATAGCTGTCGGTGTCGGTGCTCTTTCTTTTGTGATAGGCCTATGGAGCTCTTATATCTTTGATACCCCGACAGCGCCAATGATTGTGGTGAGTGCCCTCGGCTTGTTTATTGTCTCGCGACTTAGCTACTTTCTCAAGCGCTGAAAAAACTTGTAAACATGTCAAAAAAAGCCCATACTAAGGAAATAGGGCTGTTGCTTCGCGTCGGTTAGTAAGACTTTCCCGGGGCCGATACTTTTTCTCTAGGGAGCTGTCCCTGAAGGGATCCGTGGATCCTTTCATATGGCGCCCACCTGCACATGCAGGTCGCTGAGGAATCTACAGAATCAACGGTTGTGACGGCTCTATACTCTTTTGAATAAAATTTCGAATTTTAAGAACAGCATTTGACCGTTATGGATGATATCTTAACAAAACTCCAAGAATCTTTGTGCCACCAAGCAGAAGACATTGCACGCTTAAGTGACGAAGTTTTTGCACAGCAAAAAGACATCAAAGCCTTGAAAGCAGAATTATCAACTCTCAAACGAGAGCTTTCCGTTGCTAAAGATCAACTCAATTCTGAAACATCCCTTCACGAAGACCAACGCCCCCCTCACTATTGAGGCTTTCTTAACGCCAAGGGCGATTGCCGCTGATGTCTTTGACACTTTGTGTCGTGATGCCTTTCTCGTCAACCCAGAGGAAATAGGCTCCGTTTTTTTTAAAGTCTTGGCTTAAGAGAAGAGGGCTGTTGCGGCCTTCTTTTTCTACATCTACCGTTAGAGTATATATTTTTTTATGCCACTTCATAAGGTGTTTTTGGGTGAAGTGAAGCCGAGTATTGCCTTTGGTGATCCTATGGCAGCCTTCGGTTGCCGTTGCCGTGTAATGATCGCACTTGTTTTTGTCGGTAAGTTTCAGAACTTGGGGAGCGCCTACGAGTTGAAGCCATGCCTTTCTTGCAAACCGGCCCGATTGCAAGGTATTCACCCATGCCTTTTTTTCTTGCCCGTCATAATAACCGATGAGGTTTTGTTCGGGGGCGATATACACATCCGGCGGTCGATCAAGCATAAATAAAAGGCCGCCCATAGCAAGAGGAATCACGCCTAATCGTCGCCATTTTGTCGTCCATAAGGCTATCCAAAGAAGCCCTAGGATAACGCTCATTTGCACGATTGTACTGACTTGCGGCACAAGGATAACGGCTCCGGGGAGTTTTTGGCTTTCAAAAGAAAGGGTGATAAGAGCTTGTAAGACTTGTTCAAGGAGGGGACCCGTAAAGAAAACGGTAAAAGGTGCCGTTAAGAGCGCAAATACAATAAGGGGCATAATAACAAAGGAGACGTAAGGAATGGCGATGAGGTTGGTAAGCACGGCCACAAGGGAAAAACGATTGAAGGTAAAAATGGTAAAAGGCGCCGTTGCAAGTGTGGCAATGAGGCTTGAGAAAAGGAGGGTTGAGAGATAAAGGCCGGTTTTCTTAAGACCGGCAAAACGGCTTTCCCCGACCCTCGCATGCCAACGACTTAAGAAAGGGTGCATTTTCTCATAGGCTGCAACGAGACCGATTACGGCTGCAAAAGAAAGTTGAAAGCTGGGGCCTGTTAGGACGTCGGGCGCGATAATTAGGACGAGAAGAGCCGCGAGGGCAACATTGCGCATGGTCAAGGCTACTCGATCAACCATGACGGCAATCAAAATGAGAGAGGTCATGATAAAGGCACGTTCGGCCGGGATGGTTGCACCGCTGAGAATGAGATAACAAAAGGTGAATACCAAAGCAATGCCGGCGGCTAGCTTTTTTGTATTTTGCTTCAAGGCAATCGGGGGGATAAGGCATAAGGAACCTCGAATAAGGAAAAAAATGAGTCCGGCTACAATGCTGAGGTGCAGACCGGAGATAGCGAGAATATGGGCAAGACCCGCATCGGCGAAAGCTTGCCGTGTGTTGTCCGTAATGCCGGAGCGATCCCCCGTTACAAGAGCCGCGACAACAGCGCCGCTTTGTCCTTTAATATGACGTCGCAGATAGGTTGTCAGATCCGTTCGCCATTGGTTAACGGTATGTTTTAGTGTGCCGTAAAGAGTCCGGTTTTGTGGCAGTCCTTCCGTATCAACACGGGTGAGGGGCGTAATGCCGTAGCCCACAGCGCCAATACCCTCGAAATAGGCGCGACGTCTAAAGTCATAAGCATGGGGGGCTACGGGATTGCCGGGAGGGGATAAAGAGGCTTTGAGTCGGACTTGGTCTCCGACTATAAAATCATCGGCGGGTTGTAAGCGTCCTCGAAGAGAGAGTCGTATCTTTGTCGGTAGGGGTAAATCCGAGCGGAGTTTTTTTAAGAACCGGACATCTTCCAGTACAATACGGGTTCGGTTAGGAAGACGTTCTATGGATTTAAGTGTTCCTGTAAGAGGTTGAAAACCAATTTCTCCTACAAGCATGGGCGTATTTAGAATTTCCGTTCGTGCTTTAATACTCAAAAAACCAAGAGAGACTAAAAGAAAAGCAAGGGCAAATTTGCGACGCCAATGATATTTTTTGACGTAGGTAAACAGGTAAAGTAGACATCCCGCGCCAAAGGGGATGAGAGAATGCTTAAGGGAAGGTTCGGTTTTAAGGTTAAAATACAGGGCAATGCCGAGGCCGTAACAAACAGGAACCCAATAAAATAGATTCTTTTCTTCTTGTTCAAGCTTTTCCTGAACTTTTCTGCCAAAAGATCTCAAAAGAAGGCCGAATTTATGATACATATATAATGATTTACCCTGCAACATTTTAATATATTGGCTTATATCATGACCATTGTCACTCGTTTTGCACCTTCTCCTACAGGTTTTCTTCATATTGGCGGTGCGCGAACCGCTCTCTTTAATTGGCTTCTTGCACGCCGGCATGGCGGTAAATTTTTGTTACGTATTGAGGATACGGATCGCAAACGTTTTACCCAAGAAGCCGTTGATGCCATTTTGGAGAGTATGAAGTGGCTTGGTCTTGATTGGGACGGTGACGTTGTTCATCAATTCTCAAGGGCGGCTCGTCATAAAGAGATGGCGGAAAAGCTCTTGGCTGAAGGGAAGGCCTATCATTGCTATTGTTCTCCTGAAGAATTAGAAGAGATGCGAGAAAAAGCGCGTGCAGAAAAACGAGCCCCCGGGTATGACGGCCGCTGGCGTGAGCGTGACCCGAGTGAGGCTCCTAAAGGTGTATATCCCGTTGTGCGTCTCAAAACACCTCAAGCAGGCGGGACAACAATCGTAGATGACGTGCAGGGAGAGGTTACCGTGCAAAATGATCAGCTGGATGATTTAATCTTGCTCCGAGCCGACGGGACACCAACCTATATGCTGTCCGTTGTTGTGGATGATCATGATATGGGAGTAACGCATATTATGAGAGGCGACGACCACCTGACAAACAGCTTTCGTCAAAAACAAATATACGAGGCTTTTGGGTGGAAAATGCCGGAGCTTTGTCATATTCCTCTGATCCATGGTTCTGACGGAGCCAAGCTTTCAAAGCGGCATGGAGCCCTTGGGGTCGAGGCGTACCGGGAGATGGGGATTTTGCCTGAGGCTCTGTGCAATTACTTGTTGCGTTTGGGTTGGAGTCACGGGGATGACGAGATTATTTCACGCCAACAAGCTATAGAGTGGTTTACCGTAAAAAATATAGGAAAATCTCCGGCGCGTTTTGATATGGATAAGCTTCTTAATCTTAACGGTCATTATATACGTAATCATGAGAACCGGAGTTTGGTTGCCTTAATACGGCCGGCCGTTGAAAAGTTACTGGGGCGTGATCTGAAAGATTTTGAAGAAGAGCGTTTTGTAAAGGGAATGGACGGCTTAAAAGAGCGCTCTAAGGATCTAAATGATTTGGCTCGAAGTGCCTTAATTTATGCGGACATTATTCCCTATGACTTTGATGAGAAAGCCAAGAGTTTTGTGGAAGAAGAGGCAAAAGATATTTTAAAGGCTATTTATAAAACCTTGGCGGATCTGACGTCTTGGGAGGATGAAGTTGTTGAGGAAGCGCTTCGGAAATTGTCCGATTCCTTAGGCTTAAAGTTTGGGAAAATTGCTCAACCCTTACGGGCTTCTTTGACGGGACGTACGGTTTCCCCCGGTATTTTTGAAATTATGTCAACCTTAGGACAAAAAGAGACATTGGATCGATTGAATTTTGTAATAAATTTATAGAAGCTCTTTTAGAGAAGCTTTCTATGGGATATACTTATAAGTAGGTTGTTTTATTATACTCATTCCAAACAAGTCACAGACGTCGTTCCTGCGCTCTTTACTTATACGGCATAGGCTTCGTCGCCGGTGCTTGGACGGAGGCGTTGCGAAAAGGCTATATTATTTATAAAAAAAACAGGGAAACAAAATGGGAAATGCTTCAGAGCAAAGGGTTAACATGACAATGAGCGATCCGAAGAGGGGAAAGAAAACAATTGAGCTTGAGGTGATAGAAGCCTCTATGGGGCCTTCCGTTGTCGATGTAAGACGCCTTTATGCGGATCACGGGATATTCACCTATGATCCCGGTTTTACCTCTACGGCCAGTTGTGAATCAAAGATTACCTATATTGACGGTGAGAAAGGTATTTTGTTGCATCGAGGCTATGATATTCGTGAGCTGGCCACAAAAAGTAACTTTCTTGATGTGTGCTATTTGCTGATGGAGGGAGAATTACCGACCTTAGCTCGGCAAACAGCATTTCGTAATGAAATCATACACCACACAATGCTTCATGAGCAAATGACCCACTTTTATCGCGGTTTTAGGCGAGATGCTCACCCTATGGCTATTATGGTTGCCGTGGTCGGAGCGCTTTCTGCTTTTTATCATGATAGCTTGGATATTAACGATCCCGAGCAACGTCAACTGGCCTCCTATCGTCTAATTGCGAAAATGCCGACCATTGCAGCTATGGCTTATAAGTATTCTATCGGGCAACCGTTTGTTTATCCGAAAAACGAATTGGGTTTTGCGGAGAATTTTCTCCATATGATGTTCTCTGTCCCTTCTGAAGAGTATAAGGCGAACCCCGTTATGTCGCGGGCTTTAGAGCGTATATTCATTCTTCATGCGGATCATGAACAGAATGCGTCAACATCTACGGTGCGTTTGGCGAGCTCAAGCCAAGCGAATCCCTTTGCTTGTATTGCAGCGGGTATTGCGTCCTTATGGGGGCCTGCTCATGGCGGAGCCAACGAAGCGGTACTTAATATGCTCAAGGAAATTGGCACAAAAGAGCGGATTCCCGAGTATCTTGCAAAAGCACGTGATAAAAATGATCCTTTCCGCCTTATGGGGTTCGGTCATCGTGTTTATAAAAACTTTGATCCCCGCGCCGGCGTTCTTAAAGAAAGTGCTCACGAGGTTTTGGATGCCCTTGGCAAGACCACTCCTTTGCTGGAACTTGCCAAAGAGCTTGAGCGTATTGCTTTGGAAGATCCTTATTTCCGCGAGAGAAAATTATTCCCTAACGTTGATTTTTATTCAGGAATTATCTTGCAAGCCATGGAGATACCTGTTTCTATGTTTACAGTGCTTTTTGCTGTTGCCCGCACCGCCGGTTGGGTGGCACAATGGAAAGAAATGAGCGGCGACCCTGCTAATAAAATTGGTCGTCCTCGTCAACTATATACAGGTGAAAAACCTAGAAAGTTTGTGGAAATCAATGATCGAAAATAATAGCGTACAAATTATGATAGGGGATCAAGAGGAAACGGATATGTCCCGCAAAGACTCTGATAAAACATCGTCTCGTCGTCGTTATGGCCGCCCGAGTGCGGACTATTACGAGGTGGTTGAGCGTGGGTTAAAACCTGCTGCCAATGACAACGGCGGTTCCCTTTCCTCATTATCTTCGAAAACAAAGAATATCCTTAAGGTGTTAATCCCCCTTGCTTTGGGGCTCGCCTTTTTAGCATGGTATTAAACCGTCGAGGACAAGCTTCTAAAGTAACCCTAAAATCTTGTGTGTTCTTGCTATTATCCCAAGTTGTTAAGCGGTCGGGGTTATCCGTTTGATAACCCCGTTTTTCCACTTTAGTCTAATTTAAGTGCGTTTGAGCTTGCCGTAAATATTTTGACCGAAATCCCAAAGTCGGTCAGCCCAAACTGATGTATCCGTTTGTCGAGCCATCTCTTTTAAGCCGGTGCTCGTATCATAAATTCCCCGAGTTGCAAGAAGTGAAAAAGTCGCAAAAAGCGCAACTTCACCACCAAATTCTGCAAATGAAGGACCCAGTAAAGTATGTGCATAACCGCTTGTCAGGTAGATCGTGCCGGCGATCCCTAAATCCATTAATCCTTTTTTTAAAATACTAGAATTCTCTCGCGCTCTTTTATAGAGTTCTTTTGTATCCCAGAAGACTTCTTTGGCACCGTCGATCATCATAACCGTTCCTATTCCGTTAACGGTTTTAGGGGAAAGGAAATCAGAATTGTGTCTATAACGGTGTGAGGTGGAAATGCTTGGGGTGTAATCGGACAGGGCTTGTAAGGAGCACCCTAGAACAAACTCTGTTACACCGCCCTGAATGCCTCTTTTGAGCTCTTCCCCGGTTTTTTCGCTGAGGTCGGGTACTAAAAGAGTAGCCTGAATAGGTTGTAACGAGATAAAAAAGCCGACGAAGGTTAGTAATATTCTAAAATTCATAAAATAGTCCTTTTTTTATGTTTTGCATTCAACGAGATAGCAGTATTTGACAATATGTGTCAATGGAACTTTTTTAGAAAATTATAGAAATCGTGTAAAAAAAGCGAACCGGAAAGGGAGAGGCTTTGTGAAAAAAGGCGCGCGATAGCTAAGTTAGAGTATTGCCTCCGGCGCCTTATATCGTATCAGTCTAAAGAATCATCATGAGAGTTGCAGAGAGTCCTATAGCAAAATTAATCAAAAGATAAAACTCTACGTCGTGCTTTTGATTTAAAACAGCGGTACTTATCTTTGATTGATTTTTCATAGAGATATCTCCTTTTATGTTCTCTTCTTATATAGGATGACGTGAAAGAGTTAAATCAGTGTGAATAATTGCTAAAATTGTACACGATATGTTTCTTTTTTTAGGAGAGTAGAGGGAAAAGTTTTTTCCCTCTTTCTTTTCCGGAGAATTTTTGGCGGAAATGCTTTATTTCCTGTGGCGAATTATTTTAGGTTGCAGACGCCTCTTTTTGTGGTCGAAATGTGACAGCTTCAATAAAACTTAGTAAAACGGGAGAAAGCATTGGAAAAGGCTTGACAATGCACCTTAATGCCCCCAAATATAATTTATGAAAAGACATTAAGTCAAATAAAGTAAAAGATTATCATTTGTCCATAGCATTCAAAGACCTTCCTCTCTCGGAAACAGTCCTCAAGGGGATAGAAGACATGGGGTTTACTAACGCAACCCCTATTCAAGAACAAGTTATCCCCCATGCTCTTATGGGGCGAGATGTGTGTGCTTTGGCACAAACAGGCTCGGGTAAAACGGCGGCATATACAATCCCCATCCTTGATATATTGACGGCGCAACGCAAGCGGGCAAAGCTTCCCCGTTGTTTGATTCTGGTTCCTACCCGTGAACTGGCTCAGCAGGTTTCCGAAAGTTTCGATGCTCTTGGAAAGTACTTTAAAGATTTTGGCTATGCTGTAATTATTGGGGGCGAATCTCCCTATCTACAGGAAAAGAGTTTGCGCCAAGGTGTGGATGTTGTGATTGCAACACCGGGACGTTTGTTGGATCAATACGAACGGGGCAATGTCAGTTTCTTGGATATCTCCCTTGTGGTTATTGATGAGGCGGATCGTATGCTTGATATGGGGTTTGTGCCCGATATTGAAAAATTAATGTCCTTTATTGCAAAGCCTAACTGCCAAAAGCTGTGTTTATCTGCCACCATGCCAAAGCCTATCCAAGTTTTGGTGGATAACTTTCTTGTAAAGCCCAAGCAAATTGAGATTGAAGGGGAAAGCATGCCGGCGGATAGTGTCGAGCAAGCCTTTATTTATAAGGCGGGAAAAGAGCGTGAGAAACGCCAAGCCTTGCGAGAACTTATTAAACTTGAAAAAATTGAACAAGCCATTATTTTTTGCAACCGCAAGGTTGATGTTGATATTCTTGCGAACTCCTTAAAGCGCTATAAGATTAATGCGGGGGCTCTCCACGGAGATATGACCCAAGGAGCCCGTGTTGAAATGCTTGATGCCTTTAAAGAGAAAAAGGTTGATTACCTTATCGCAAGTGATGTGGCGGCGCGCGGCATCGATATTGTGATGCTTCCCTTTGTGATCAACTATGATGTGCCGGTCAACGCTGACGAATACGTACACCGCGTCGGGAGAACAGGACGTGCCGGAAACAAAGGTAAGGCTTTTACCTTTGTGGATGATGTAAAATCTATGCTTTATAAGCGTCTGAAGCCCTATATTCCGGAAGGGGCTCGTACCATTGATGCATCGACAGAACTGGAAAATAATCCTTTCAAAGAAATTGGTTTTCTTAAGCCGACGGATGTCAAAGGCTTTAAATTCAATGCAAAATCCGTTACAGGTTTTGGAGAAGCAGAACCCGCTTTTATGAGAGCAGGACTGTAGGCCGTAAGTGCTTTTATTTTAAGTATTTTTATTTTATTGAGCAAAAACACACTCTGATCGGTGTGTTTTTTATGCGTTTAAACCTCTCGCTCCTTCACTTTTTTTTAAGGTATTTTCCGCAGTATAACACAAAAGCCTTGCAATCCGACCCCTTTGGTGTTTGAAAAGGACTATAGACATTTTTTGCGGAGAAACTAAATATGACCGAGACAACAAAAACCTTTGATGCTGTGATTATTGGTGCCGGACCCGGAGGGTACGTTGCCGCTATTAGGGCTGCTCAACTGGGTCTTAAGGTGGCGCTGGTTGAGGAAAAGCATCTTGGCGGGGTTTGTTTAAACTGGGGTTGTATTCCGACAAAGGCTCTGCTGCGTACATCCGAGCTTTATCATACGATTTCCCATGCCGACGAGTTTGGCATTAAGGTTGAAAACCTCTCTTTTGACTTTGAAAAAATTATTGAACGTTCACGGGCTGTTTCAAAGCAATTGGCGCAAGGCGTTCAACACCTTCTTAAAAAGAATAAGGTGACGGTTGTTAACGGTCGGGGGCGACTGTCCGGCAAAACTGCCGACGGCCTGCATCGTGTTGAGGTATCCGTTGAGGGTAAAGTTGATTCTACCGTTGCTTCTAAAAACATTGTGATTGCAACGGGCGCGCGCGCGCGGAGTTTACCGGGACTTGAACCTGACGGCGACGTAATTTGGACGGCAAAAGAAGCTATGGTTCCCGAAAAAATGCCGAACTCTTTGTTAGTTATCGGATCGGGAGCTATCGGCATTGAGTTCGCGAGTTTCTACAACGCTCTCGGCTGCAAGGTTACTGTCGTTGAAGTGCAAGATCGTATTCTTCCCGTTGAAGATGCCGAGATCTCAAAGTTTGCCCGTAAAGCTTTTGAAAAACAAGGTATGACGTTTTTAACGTCAGCCACCGTTGAAAAACTTGACGTTAGTAAAAATAAAGTGAGGGCGACGGTTAAAACCGCAAAAGGGTCTTCCGAGCATGTTTTTGATAAGGCGATTGTTGCCGTCGGTATTCTCGGTAATACGGAAAATCTCGGTCTTGAGTCAACAAAGGCGGTGGTTGAACGCAACCAAATTCAGGTTAACAAGTGGTGTCAAACACACGAACAAGGCATTTATGCTATTGGCGATGTAGCCGGTGCACCCTGGTTAGCTCATAAGGCAAGCCATGAAGGTGTGATGGTTGCCGAGAAAATGGCGGCTCTTGAAACGGCTCATCCCGTGGATAAAAAGGCGATTCCCGGATGTACCTATTCAAATCCTCAGATAGCGAGCATTGGCCTAACGGAAGATAAAGCACGTGCAGAAGGTTATGATATTAAAGTCGGGCGTTTTCCTTTTATCGGCAATGGAAAAGCTATTGCTCTTGGGGAAACCGACGGCATGATGAAAACTATTTTTGATGCGAAAACAGGCGCGTTTCTCGGAGCGCATCTTGTCGGTACCGAAGTAACCGAAATGATTCAAGGTTTTGTAATCGCTCTTACACTCGAAGCAACGGAGGCCGAATTGATGCAAACCGTTTTCCCGCACCCGACATTATCGGAAATGATGCATGAGTCAACTTTAGATGCTTATGATCGAGCCATTCATATGTAATTATAAGATCTGTAACAGGGGGGGAATAAATGCTATAAAGGGACAAACATACTAATGTCACAAGAAAATATGTCCTCTTATCGTCGTTTTCCCCCCGAGATGTTAACGGAATCACAAGCTCGAAAAGAGCTTGAAGCTTTGGCTCAAGAATTAGCCTTTCATGACGCGTTGTATTATCAAAAAGATGCGCCGACTTTAAGCGATGCGGAATATGACGCTTTGCGTCAACGCAATGAAGCTATTGAAAAACTATTTCCCCATCTTGTTTTGAAGGACTCGCCCGGTTTGAAAGTGGGGGCAAAAGCCGCCGAAGGTTTTGCAAAAGTTACCCACTTAATGCCTATGTTATCCTTGGATAATGCTTTTAACAGCGAGGATATTCAAAAATTCATAGAGCGCGTTTGTCGCTTCTTAAACCTTCCCTTGACGCAGCAAATTTCCCTGGTCGCAGAACCAAAAATTGACGGTTTATCGTGCTCCCTGGTTTATGAAGATGGCTTTTTGGTGAGTGCAGCTACCCGAGGAGACGGATATGTCGGAGAAGATATTACGGAAAATATCAAGACGATTTCCTCTATCCCGACCTTGCTTTCGGGCGATCAGGGAAAACAGGCTCAAGGTCAAACTTTAGAAGTGCGTGGCGAAATTTACATGTCTAAAAAGGAGTTTGAAATCCTTAATAAAGCCCGCCTTGAAAAGGGAGACCAACCTTTTGCAAATCCTCGAAATGCGGCCGCCGGTTCCGTTCGACAGTTAGATCCTAAGGTCACAGCTTCTCGCCCCCTTGGTTTTTTTGCCTACGGGTTCGGGCGTTTTGAGGATCGAGATATCACCTCCCATCACCAACGTCTTGCGCTTTTAAGGGCGTGGGGTTTTCCGGTGAATCCTTTGATTAAAACGTGCGCAACAACCGCACAGTTGGTGGCATTTCATGATGAATTAGAACGCAAAAGAGCAGCCCTTGACTATGATATTGACGGATCGGTTTTCAAGGTAGATAACTTGGCATGGGAAAAACGCCTTGGCACTGTTGCGAGGTCTCCCCGCTATGCCGTTGCGGCGAAATTCCCCCCGGAGCAAGGTTCAACCAAATTAGCGGATATTCAAATTCAGGTGGGACGTACGGGGGTTTTAACACCCGTTGCTGTTCTCGAGCCCCTAACCGTCGGCGGTGTTGTTGTTTCTCGAGCAACCTTACATAATCGAGACGAAATTGCTCGTAAAGACGTCCGTATCGGAGATACGGTTTTGGTGCAAAGGGCGGGAGATGTGATCCCTCAAGTGGTTAAAGTTGTTAACCCCGAAGCACCAAATCGTGCCGGCCCTTACGTGTTTCCGGATCACTGCCCTGCTTGCGGCTCCAAAGCCGCCAAGGAAGAAGGGGAAGTTGCCGTGCGATGTTTAGCAGGTCTTATTTGTCCGGCGCAAGCAGCCCTTCGCGTGCGTCATTTTGTTTCAAAAGGAGCTTTTGATATAGAAGGATTCGGCGCTAAAAATGTCGATCTCTTTTTTGAAAAGGGCGTTATTAAAACACCCGTTGATATTTTTACCTTTGAGTCTCGTAATGCCGGTTTTGAGGTTCCCCTTGAAAAGTGGGAAGGGTGGGGGTCTAAATCGGCGCAAAAGCTTTTTAACGCCGTTAACGCTAAACGAAGGATAGGCCTTGATCGTTTTATTTATGCGTTGGGCATTCGGCAAATCGGCCAAACAACGGCAAAAACGTTGGCGAAAAATTATCTCTCCTATGATAATTGGTTTGTTAAGATGCAAGAAGCGTCTGCGGGCGGTGTAGGAAATCCTGCTTATGAAGCGCTTATTGAGATCGACGGCATTGGATCCGATATGGCTGAAGATTTGATGTATTTCTTTAGCGAGGAACATAATATTGAATTCTTACAATCATTGGTCGGCTCTCAAATTCAGGTTGAAGATATGGCCGTTAAAGATACATCCGGTTCCCCGATTTCCGGAAAAGTCGTTGTATTTACAGGCACTCTTGAGACCTTAAGTCGTGCCGAAGCAAAATCACAAGCAGAAACCCTTGGAGCCAAAGTATCAGGATCGGTTTCGAAGAAAACAGATTATGTTATCGTAGGCGCTGATGCCGGCAGTAAGGCCAAAAAAGCTCAAGAGTTAGGGGTTCAAGTCTTAGAAGAGCAAGAATGGATATCGCTGATTAAGCACCTTCCTCAATAAGAAGTTGAAGTTTTTTAATCGCAGAATTCAGGATATCCTTAGGGCAGTTTTCAATAAAAGAACCGTTTCTTGCTTTGAAGTCTAAGCTTTTAACTTGATCTACAAAAATCGATCCGGAGGTTTTCAGCCCTAGCTCGGGTATAAAATTAGTTACCGTTCTTCATTGCCAACAGGACGATTTGTCTTAATTTCTCCATAAGGGCAAGGGGAGCTATGGTCTAATAAGTCTCTTAACTTTTCTTTCTTTTTTATAATGATCTTCCCCTCGCTTTCAAAAATTTCAATTTCTGCTCCTTTTATGAGGTTCAATTTTTCACTAATAGTGCGTGGAATACGTACGCCGAGAGAATTTCCCCATTGTCCGATATTTAGTCTCATGGCCTTTTCCTCTATTTATACTTATGTTCTTAGTCTGATATACAATGTATATCTGCGCCAAGCCTTTTTGAAAAAGCGATTGGAATGTCCTGTAATCATGTTATTATACTTCTCAATCATGCTCTGTTCATTTCAAGAAAAAAAGAGGAAAAACCATGTCACACGAAAAGGTTGAATTTATCCTTGTCTCCCCGGAAAAACATGTCATGAATGATTTGGTGGATATGGTTGTTGTGCCGGGAGAAGCAGGTGACTTCGGTGTCCTTCCCGACCATGCTGCGATGATTTCTAATCTGCGCCCCGGGCTTGTTACCCTTTATAAAGATCAAGAGAAGCAACATATTTTTATCACGGAGGGTTTTGCCAATGTGAATGAAGCTTCTTGCACTATTCTGGCAGAAACCGCAGAATTTGTGGAAGAGCTTAAGCTTGAGGAAATGGAAAGGCTTTATAAACATCTTCAAGAAGAAATGGAGATTGCCCGTGATGAAAGTGAAAAAGAAGAGCTTCGCCGCAACAGTGAAATAATGATGATTAAGATTCAATTGCTGAAGAAGCTTTCCGGCCACTAGGCTTTATTTCTTATGACCCAGATGTTTCGTATACGCTCAAAATTTTTATCTTATCTTTTAACGGAGTATCCCAAGTCTTCTTTAAGGCGTGCTTTAACGCCTATTTTTCTAGGGCTTTTACTGTCTACGGCTTTTCCACCAAGAGGGTATACGGTTCTTGGGTTCATCAGCCTTCTTTTATTTTATCGTCATTTTGAAAAATCTTTAGAGTATAGTTCTAAAGGGCTTTTTGCCGCGGGCTATTGGTATGGATTCGGTTATTTCGCAGGCGGCCTTTATTGGATTGCCTACGCACTGCACATTGATTGGGTGAAATACGGTATTTTGGTTCCGCCGGCAGCTCTTGGTATTCCGGCGGTTCTTGCCCTTGGTCCGGGATTGGCGACTTTTTTTGCTTCTCGGTTGCGTCGCCTTGGACGTTTGCTTCCTCTATTAGCTTTTATCGTTTTGTGGAGTGTATTTGAGTGGGTGAAAGGGCATATGCTTTCAGGGTTTCCGTGGCTGAATTTGGCGGAGATGTGGCTTGGCGGTAATACGGTGATTCAAAATCTTGCCTTTGTGGGGCCGTACGGATTAGGTTTATTGACCCTTGTTTTATTTGTCTTGCTTTATGGCGTAATTTTTTTCGGCAAAGCCTCACGCCCCGCCTACCTTGGTTGTTTTTTTCTCCTAAGTGCCTCGTTGCTTATTAGCGGAAGCATTCACCTTTCAAAGGAGCCGCAACGCTTTTATACGGAGTTTGATCTTGTGCTGGTGCAGCCCAATATTTTGCAGCTCCATAAATGGGATAACGATCGTTTGCGCTCGAATATTGAGACGCATCTGCGTCTCTCGCAGCAGGGACGTTTGCAGCCTCAAGTCGGTACAACCTATAAACCCAAACTCTTTATTTGGCCCGAGGCAAGTGTGCCCTATCTCATTGAATCAAAAAGTTATTTTGCTAAGTATGTTACGCAAATCCTTCAAAAGGGCGATTATTTGATTCTGGGCGGTCCAAGGCGCAATGCAGAAAAGGGCGCTTATTATAACAGCCTGTTTATTTTGAATTATGAGGGAGAAGTCGTCGGCACTTATGATAAATCTCATTTGGTGCCTTATGGAGAATATGTGCCGTATCGTGAGTTTTTGCCCGAATCTCTGGAGAAGCTTTCTCCCGGGGATTACGATTATACGGCGGGCGAGGGGCTTCGAACTCTTTCTATCGAAGGATTTCCAAGTTTTAGCCCTCTTATTTGTTATGAGGCAATTTTTACACAAGAAGTGATCCCGGAACAAGGTGCGTCTACCGGTCGAAAATCTCCCGGGTGGATGCTTAATTTAACCAATGACGGGTGGTATCTTGATTCTCCGGGTATTTATCAACATTTGCAGTTGACCCGTATGCGAGCTATTGAAGAAGGAATTCCTTTGGTGCGCGTGGTTTACAGAGGTATTAGTGCGGTTTTTGACGGCAACGGTCGCCTAAGCGCGCAGATTCCTTTCGACCAAGCCCAAGGCCTTGTGACCCAATTGCCCAAGCCTCTTAAAACAAGAACTTTTTATAGTCTTCACGGGCAAAAAATATATGCTCTTATTCTTTTGGTTTTAAGCATTTTTATGATAGTATTAAGTTTGTATACTTTAAAAACACGACGCAATGAGGTTTATTTATGACGCAAGGTACTTATGTTTTCACCTCCGAATCCGTTTCAGAAGGTCATCCTGATAAAATCTGCGATATTGTTTCCGATGCCTTGGTTGATGCTTATTTAGAGCGCGATCCCTATGCCAAACTTGCCATTGAGACCATTGTGACAACAAACCTTGTTATTATTGTCGGAGAAGTTTCTAGTTCTCAGCCCGTTTCAAAAGAAGAACGAGAAGATATTATTCGCCGGTGTATCAAAGATATCGGCTATGAGCAGGAAGAGTTTCATTGGAAACATTGCATTCTTGAAGATCACCTTCATGCGCAATCCGCTGATATTGCGCAAGGCGTAGACTTAGAAGACGGGGTTATTGGAGCCGGTGATCAAGGAATGATGATAGGGTATGCTTCTAATGAAACGGATTCCCTTATGCCTGCTCCTCTTCATTATTCCCACCGAATTTTACAAGCCCTTTCAACGGATCGCAAAAAAGGCTTTTTACCTCAATTGGGCCCCGATGCGAAAGTGCAGTTGAGCTTTCAATATGAAAATTTTAAACCTGTCGGTGTTAAAGCCGTTGTTTTGTCAACCCAACATCAAGAGGGGTTTAGTGCGGCAGATGTACGTGAGATCGTGCGTCCTTACGTGGAGAGTGTTTTGCCTAAAGGGTGGATGTGTGATGAGGATAAGTTTTACGTCAACCCGACGGGGCGCTTTGTCATTGGGGGCCCTGTAGCCGACAGCGGTTTAACAGGGCGCAAAATTATTGTGGATACTTATGGTTCGGCCGCAGCCCACGGAGGCGGTGCTTTTTCCGGCAAAGATCCGACGAAGGTTGATCGCTCCGGAGCCTACATAGCGCGTTACCTTGCAAAAAATATTGTAGCTGCAGGTCTGGCGGAACGTTGCACCCTTCAAGTTGCCTACGGTATCGGGATTGCCGAGCCGTTATCTCTTTTTGTGGATACCCACGGCACGGAACGTTGCAATTGCGAAGCGTTGGCAGCCTTTATCGCGCGCACCGTTGACCTAACGCCAAAAGGAATTATTGATCGCCTTGATTTACGACGTCCTATCTATAAGCAAACAGCTTCCTACGGTCATTTTGGGCGTACATATGAGGCTGAAACTAAAGCCTTCCCGTGGGAGCGAACAGACTTAGCAGAGATTTTACGTTGTGAATTCAATATGCCTCAAAATGTAAAAGCATATAAGTAAGTTGACGGAGTGAGCGCGTAAATTATGTCCTGTTATCATCACCAAGAAGCTGCGGCTGTTGCCCACTGTTCTTTTTGTTCGAAACATTTGTGTAAAGACTGTGTCAAAACTCAAAGTGATAGAACGGTTTGTGAAGACCCCAAATGTTCCGAAGGTATTGATATCCTTGAACAAATAACTAGGCGTTCTGCTAAGATTTACAATATTAACGGTGAGAAAAAAAGAGTTGTTCCTTGGACGGGTTTAGTTTTCATTTTATTCGGTATTATTCTTGCTTTTTATAGTTATTTTTCAACAGGGTGGGTTGATGTACCCGTTACAATTCTTTGTGTTCTCTTGATAATCATCGGTGTCTTAATGATCATCAGAGCCCGAAAATGGGGCATGGATTTATAAATCCTCTTCGAAGGTTATACGCAAAGTGATTTTGGATCGGCTATAAAATTTTTTCTCACTGATTAAGTCATTGGTTTAATTTTATTCATACTTGAATTTTATTGTGCCAGAATGTTATTCTGGCAGCATTATTTTCTTGAATGGGAGAAAAACAATGTCGAAAACGCTTGCACACTTAAATTATGATCAAATTGAAGATGTGATGCAGAAATACTACGCTGGTGAAAAAATCAGTAATTTGCTTCATGAGTATCAAGTAACAGCAACGCCTTCAGCAATAGTTTCTCTATTTCCGCCGTTTACTCATCAAGATTTATTTTGTCCATATTGCGAAGCCGTAAACATGGAGAGTAAGCGAAAAAGCCGTTCTAGTGGTTCGAAAACTCTTGCAGTACCAACTTGTCCTGAGTGTGATCATAAAGATGCTGAAAATTGCCGATGTTCTTTTTGTGTTTCAGAAAGAAAAGCCTCTCTTGAAAAAAAGAATAATATAAAGCGTGATATCATTCATAAAACATATTCTGATAAGGAAGCAGTGTGTGCAAACATAGAAGATTTAACTTTTCAAGATGCCCTCTACTTATTAAGCCTTGTAAAACATTCCGCGTCAGAAGACTTGGTTTTTGTTGATCCTTTTAATGTGCAAAAGCCTATATTAGCTCCTACATTTGATATTCAAAAAAGTATAGTAGAAGAGCTTGAATCTAAGGGTTTAATTAATGTCAGTTTAGGGAGTGATATTGATGCTTTTGCATTCGATGAGGAGGACACCGTTCTTCGAGGTTATTATCCAACAAGAGTTTTATGGGAACTCTTGCCTAATATGACCATATGTGAAAAAAATCACTACCTTCGTGCCCTTAGAAAAAGAGTGAGTGATGATTGGACAGAATTATGGAGAGATCAAATCTCAAGTGTTTGGCGAGAGATTACGAAAAACGAATGCTTGGAGTATTATTGTTATCTTATTGGGCAAAGAAACATTCCATTACCGGAGTTTGGTGATAAAACCCATGCTGTTTTTGATGATCTTTTAAATTATTTTTCCCCTTCTCAAGTATGCAGTATTACATGGCAGGCAGTGCGTGATACCATGGATTATATGGTAAGAGATAATTTACCTAAATATAGAGTAAAGACTATGTTTATAGGTGCTATACAGAGAAAAGCTGATAAGTATCGTGCTGAAGGTTGGGAGGCGCATCGTGCCGGAAGGGACTATAATTGTCCTCAATCAGTTATAAGCTGTGCTTTTTTTGATACATTTATGCAAATAGGGAAAGAATATTTTGATAAATTGGCGCCACCTTTAAATGAAGTGTGACGCTATAATTAATTTGAACTTTTTTGCTTGAAAAATGACCATAGGTTTATAATTTGAGTTGGCATTCGTTGAATACGTCCTCCAAAAGCTTACTCCAGCCATTGACCCCTCAAGAAATTTACGTAAAGTCGTGCCAAGCGCCCTGCGTGCCCCGGGTAGCACCCGCCGCCTGTTTCAGAATTATCGCAGATGCTTAAAAAGAGTTGTTGGGCAAAGTCCGGATTGGCCGCTGCAAGAGACCACACACGCGAGAAGAGAGCTTCAACATTTGTCCCTGTCTCTTTCAGTTCAACTTTTGAGGTTTCAAGGTGAATTTTAAGGCGATCGAGATTGAGCTTGAGAACATTTTTTTTATTAAAGACCGCATAATCCTCACTTGTTTCTAAGAGGGAGCGAGTTGTCTCAAAGGAGTGATCATCGCTTGTGAACTCATCCTCGGATATTAAAAGAGGCAGGCGCCCTTTAAGCCCGGTTACAGCGTTAAATTGGTGGACATCCATATTGTTTCTTACTTTTTTTTGTACGTCGATATCATAGGCGTTATAGGATTTGCGAACGATGACGGGCATCCAAGGCTTATCATTATAAATCACGTTGTTTGAAAGGCTAAGGGCAATAAATTCATCATTTGACGTATCCGGTATTTCGCCGTTGCCGATAAGGCTTGCGGATGTATTTTCGATCAATAATGCCGATATTAAAAGCGCATATATTTTATAGATTTTCATATTTTTCCCTCCCTGTTTATCTTAATGCTGAATTATTTTTTATTGACTGTCAATAATTATGTCGGATATTTTTAGAAGAGTATAATTTAAGCTTGTTTCTTTTTTTGTTTTTTTTGAGATCAAGTGCTTGACGTAAATGGGGAATTATCGTATTAAAGAGATATTCCTTTAGGGGGGTGTAGCTCAGTTGGTTAGAGCGCCGGCCTGTCACGCCGGAGGTCGCGGGTTCGAGTCCCGTCACTCCCGCCACTTTTCTTTCAAAGATATCTCAAAGTTAAAAAGCAGACTTTATGCAAAGGATTCATAAATGTTACGCGTTGAACTTATTCCCGCTCTCTTTGATAATTATATTTTTCTCCTCATTGATGAAGCTAGTCATAAGGGAGCCGTTGTAGATCCCGCAGAAGCTAAGCCTGTGTTGAAAAGACTAAATGAGCTTGGCTTAACCTTGGACTGTATCTTTAATACCCATCATCACTTTGATCATGTAGGGGGGAACCTTGAGTTAAAGAGAGAAACAAATTGTACGATTTACGGTTATGGTTCGGATGCAGAACGCCTTCCCGGTATTGACCGGTTGTTAAATGACGGTGATTTTGTCTCTCTTGGAGAAAGTAGGGGGCGTGTTATTTTTGCGCCCGGGCATACGTCTGGACATGTTCTGTATCATTTTGAAGAAGATAAAAAGTGCTTTGCGGGAGATACGCTTTTTTCCGTTGGGTGCGGTCGTCTTTTTGAAGGAACGCCAAAGAAAATGTGGAACAGTTTGCAAGTTTTTCTTGATATGCCTGACGAAACGGAAATTTATTGCGCCCATGAATACACGGCGGACAATTGTCGTTTTGCACGAACCCTTGTGGAAGACGATCAAAATCTCCTTGTCTATCAGGAGGTTTGCCTTGAAAAATTAGAAAACGGTCAACCGACCTTTCCGACAAAACTTTCTGTGGAAAAGTTGATTAACCCTTTCCTTGCGGTTTCACGAGAGTCTTATCGCCAACGTATAGGTCTCGGGCATTTATCTGCCCTTCAAGCCTTTACGGAACTAAGGCGGCGCAAAGATTCTTTTTAAGTGATATTGCTTGCGTTACGGGGTAGAATGGTTACCGATACTATCGGAATGTTGTTAAACTTATAGTCATTATATTTTAAAAAGAGAATGTAAAACGGATGAGTTATGAGTTTTGGGGGCGCAATAACCCCCTTTTGCGTCAGTTTATGAACCTTGCAGAACGTCGGCATTTAGGGCGTAAATTCACTTATCTTGTTATTTTTCTAGCAGCTATTTCCGGTATTGCAACTTATTATATCTTTTCCACGGCCGGTTTTGGTCAGCTTAACACAACGTCTTTAATTCTTGTTCTTAACCTTGATTTGGTTGTTTTTCTGATTCTTGCGCTGATTATTGTACGCAAAATTGCAAAGGTTTGGATGGCGCGAAAATCGGGACAAGTTGCCGCAAAGCTGCATACTCGATTTGTTATTTTATCCAGCTTATTAACCATTACACCTGCCATTGTGATGACAATTTTTTCAGCCCTTATGTTTAATATGGGTCTTCAGAAATGGTTTAGTGATCGCGTTAGCATAGCCCTTGAGGAATCAACAAAAGTGGCAGAGGCTTATTTGGCCGAACACCAAAAAGTTATTGTCGCTAGCGTTCATAATATGGCTCGAGATTTAGCTCAAGAATATTACATGTTGGAAAAGGATCCGCCTCTTTTTAATCAAGCCTTGGATCTTCATGCCGAGACACGAAATTTAGATGAAGCCCTTGTTTTTAATGACGTTCCGGAAGTTGTGGCTCGTTCAAAGCTCAGCTTTGCTCTTGAGTTTGAAGTCCTGTCTTTACAAGAGCTGGAGAAAGCTGCCCATGAAGTTGTGATTAAAACAACAAGTCGAGGCGACCGCGTTCGCGCCCTTGTAAAAATTTCTCCGACCCTTGATGCTTACCTTCTTGTGGGGCGTATTGTGGATTCGGCTGTCTCAAAACGCATTGCCGAAGTGAAAAGTGCGGTGAGTAATTATCATGCTCTGGAGCGCGACCAAGGGCGGGTTCAATTATATTTTATGTTGATGTTTATGGCCGTTGCCCTTTTGCTTTTGCTCATAGCCGTATGGGTTGCGCTGATTTTTGCAGGTCGTATTGCCCGTCCCATCGGAGACCTTATTTCAGCCTCGGAACGGGTGCGGAAAGGAGATCTGTCCGTGCGCGTTACGCCGAGCAATGATGAGGATGAGATTGCTTACTTGATGCGTTCCTATAACCGGATGACGGCGCAATTGGATGAGCAACAAAAAAATCTTGTGACTGCCAATAAGCTTATTGATATGCGCCGTCGATTTATTGAAGAAGTGTTGGAAGGCGTTACATCAGGCGTGATTAGCCTTGATCATCGTTATGTGATTCAAGTCATCAACGTCATGGCATCACAAATGCTTGTGGGAGAAGACAAGGAGGCTGTTGGCCTTAATATTAAAGAAGTTTTTCCCGAATTAATGGACGCCCTTTTAAAATTGAATTCAGATTGCCGAAAGGTATCCGAACAGCTGAAAATCCCAAGGCGAGGAGCCTTGCATACGTTGCGGGTAACCATTGTTCTTGTGGGTGATGACCCCGAACAACAAACTTATATTATTACCTTTGATGAGTTTACGGAACTTTTGTCGGCTCAACGGAAAGCGGCGTGGGCTGATGTGGCACGGCGTATTGCCCATGAAATTCGGAATCCCTTAACCCCCATCCAACTCTCGGCGGAGCGTTTAAATCGAAAGTACCTTAAGCAAATTAAAGAAGACCCCGAGAAATTTGAAAGTTGCGTGGATACTATTATACGCCAAGTGGCAAACATTGGGGAAATGGTCACAGAATTTTCGAATTTTGCGCGTTTACCCGATCCGAAATTAAATCAGGAAGATCTTTTAAAGCTTGTCAGGCAACAAATTGATCAATATCGCCCCAATGAACCGGATATAAAATTTGAATTCAAAACAGGCGGTCTGAAATCCTACTTATTTAATTGTGACGGTGCACAGATCAGTCAAGTTTTGACAAACTTACTTCAAAATGCTATAGATTCACTTCATGAATACTATAAGAATAAAGAAGAAAAGAAAGGGAAAATCACTATTATTTTTGAGAAAAATGAGTCCAATAGCTTTACGTTGCTCATTAAAGATAATGGAGCGGGATTTCCCTCAGAAGATCGAGAGTCCTTAACAGAGCCCTATATTACGAAAAAAGAAAAAGGGACGGGTCTTGGCCTTGCCATTGTAAAGAAGATTGTAGAGGATCACGGGGGTGTGCTAACCTTGGAAGATGCGGCGCGCGGTGGTGCTATTGTTAAAATGAAATTCTTTGTAGACGAAAAGAAGAGATAAAAATCCATGGCCTTAGATATTTTAATTGTCGATGATGAAAAAGATATTTGCAATCTTGTAGCGGATATCCTTGAAGATGAAGGCTATAATTGCCGCCAAGCCCACAGTGGACAAGGCGCTATGGAAGAGATCAAAAAGCGTTTACCTAATTTGATCCTCCAAGATATTTGGTTGGGAGAAAGCAGTTTTGACGGCCTTAAGATTCTCGAGCTTGTCAAAGCAGATCACCCCGGCTTACCTATGGTTATGATGAGCGGTCACGGAACCATTGAAACAGCGGTGACGGCCATTAAAAACGGGGCGTACGATTTTCTTGAAAAACCCTTTAACTCCGATCGTTTAATTATTCTTGTCGCCCGCGCCCTTGAAACAACGCGTTTACGTCAAGAAAACGCAACCTTAAAACAACACTCTTCCGTTGATGAAGTCCCCTTGATCGGAACGTCGACTGCCGCGCAAGCCATCCAAGATTTGATGAAGAAAGTTGCACCGACCAATAGTCGTGTTGTTCTTCAAGGCCCTCAAGGTTCGGGCAAAGAAACCATTGCTCGGGCTATTCATCGACACTCGTTACGTGCTGACGGGCCTTTTGTTGTTTTGAATTGCTCGGGGCTCTCTTGTGATAATTTAGATGAAAAGCTCTTTGGGATTGAAAAAGAAAAAGGCTTTACGGCGGGCGTGTTGGAACAAGCCCATACGGGAACCCTTTATTTAGATGCCGTAGACGAGATGTCTTTTAAAACACAAGGACTTATGGTTAAGGCGTTGCATAGTAATGAGTTTCAAAGGGTAGACGGCTCTTCTCCTGTAAAAGTTGATGTGCGTGTTTTATCCTCGAGCACCCTTGATTTAAAACAATTGGTAGAGTACGAAGCTTTTCGCGAAGATTTATATTATCGTTTAAACGTGGTGCTTCTGGAGGTTGCTCCGTTAAAGCATCGCAAGAGTGATATTCCTGAATTGGTTGAGCATTTCTTTGCCCAAATTGCCCGCCTCCAAGATGTCCCGCCCCGCACAATTTCACCGGAAGCCATGATTGCCCTTAAGCAATATCATTGGCCGGGTAACATTCGCCAGCTCCGTAATGTGATGGAGTGGGTGTGGATTATGATGCAAGACAGCTCTAAAACCGAGGTGCAGTTAAGTGATTTGCCGGCGGAAGTTGCCAACGAGGCTCCTGAAACCGTCAAAGACGGCAGTAATATTTTGCGCCTTGTTGCTCTGCCCTTACGTGAAGCCCGTGAAACGTTTGAGCGAGATTATTTGCTGGCTCAGGTAGACCGATTTGCGGGGAATGTTTCCAAGACGGCTGAATTCATCGGTATGGAGCGTTCTGCGCTTCATCGCAAGCTCAAAGGCCTCGAGATTAAAAAACAGTCTTTATAAAGACTGTTTCAATATTCTTTGCTGCCTTTTAGGATCATTTAAAAAAATCCCTGATATCGTCGCTCGCTCTTTTCAAGAGCGGGAGAGTTGCGAAGTAACCTCGGAGCTAAGTTATTTGTGAAAGCGGCAGAGTAATCTATTTTCTCGGTGATACTCCTGCATTCCTGCGCCTTACGGTAAAAACCATCTTTTTCAGAAAATCTAATAGGATATTAAAGCATCCAGTCTATTTCCATAACTTTATAAAGGCTGCTGCTGTCTTTTCTAAACGTATTGTGAGAAGGGGGTGTGGAAAGGCTTTTTTAATAAAGGGAACGAAGGACAAAGTCCGATCAGACAGAGTTCTAAAGACAATCTGCCTAGAAGCCGAAAGCGATAGCCCATAAAAAAGGCCCCTGTTTTAAACAGAGGCCTTTTAAAATCAATCTATTGAATAGAGAGATTAGTTGTGAAGTAGCCAATCAGCAAGACCGCCGGGCAGATCTCCACCACCATTGAATGCAATTGCATGTGCATAGGCAGCTTTGATTTGGCCGTCATTTAAGTTAAAGCGACCGGCTTGTGCAAGTTGATTAACAAAATCTGCTACAACAGCTTGAGCAGGTCCGCCGTTGAAGGCCATATTGTCTCTCACAACATTAACATAGTCAGCGGTTAGCTGTGGTAGGAGTACCGGGTTTACAATATCGGTAAGACGTTTCACGGAATTGAGAATGCCATTGTTGGTTTCGTCAAGCCCATGTTTTACGGCCAAAGCAGCTGCAAGCTTCTTAGCAACATCTACAACTCCAACAACTGCTCCGATTTTCGCAGGATCAATAGCTCCGTCACCTACTGTTACAAAGTGATCATAAGCGGCTTGGATGCCACCATCTGTATGGTCAAGGTCTAGAACGATCAAGGCACGACCTCGGTTGTCAACAGCGTTTCCGGCGTTAAGAGCA
>JAACSN010000013.1 GCA_009993885.1 Alphaproteobacteria bacterium | reverse complement strand
ATGGGAAACCTCTACATAAATTCTAGGAATTTTTACCATAACCTAGGAGGTTTCCACAATGTCACTTCAGACCTAAATTAACTTGACGGTGCCCTTGCAGGCCACAAAAGGGAAAATAAGAGACCATAAAGATGATGGTGAGGAACGGTTGAAAAAAGAGCTGTGTTTCGGTTAGGTTTTAGAGGCCACGTTTTTTGGAGCTCTTTCACTTCATTCTCTAATTGAGAGAGGTTTTTACCGATGGGCTTTGGTGTGCCGCTAGAGCCCGAGGTATAGAAAATAATACCGGCTTTTTCGGGGTTAATCCTTTTAGCCCTATGAAATGTTTCAAGCGGTTTGATTTTATCAAGGGCAATAAAAGGACAGTCAAGGGAGTTGAGATTGTTTTGGTCACTTAAGATTAAGTCATCCTTTTTAAGAAGGCTTTTTAAAAGGTCGGGTTTATGTGAGGATGGCAAGACGAGCGTTTTTTCCGCTTGGAGCGTTGACAGAAAACCCGCAAGGAAAAGCGCTCTATCCTCACTTATGAGGAAAATGCGTTTCATTTTTGAGGCCTTAATCTGCAGAGTTAAGGCTGCAATGTACGCCGGATAATGCCGGCAAACGGTTTCTTGAGACTGCCAATAAGCGGCCCAGTCTTTTTCCTTTTTTTGGTGTAAATGAGAAAGAGGCGTAAAATTCTCAAAGGCTTTTTTGTGCTGACTTTTTTTATAAAAAGTGCGGAAAAGAAATTCCCCACCCAGTAAAATCCCCATTAAACCATAGGAAATCACACCGTTATAGAGTGTCCAAATTTCAAGATTTCCGGAACGGACGGTCGTATAAGACAAAACAGCATTAAGGAGGCAAAAGCCTACCCATACTTTGGTGACATTTCGGGTGTAAATCACAGCAGCGGGCGAAAGAGCGGGCTCTTGTAGACGGGCAAGAAGCTCAATCAGCGACGGAGGAAATAAAAGAGATAAAAAAAAGGCGCTTCCAAGAGCCAGACTCATAATAACGGGGTAGTATAGGGCTGCGATGTCGCCTTGAAAAACGGATAAAACAGTAAGGATACCTGCAACGCCGACGGTTAGAAGAAGGGTATTTTTTTGCAAAGGCGTTTTAGACATTTTTGGCGAGAGAATAAACGGAACTAAGGCTCTCGTGAGAAGGAATATTAGTAAGGCGTAAACAAGGTAAAGCGGAGAAAATCTATCCTTGAGAAAGTAGAGAACAAAAGGGTAAAGAAGAGCAATGCTCCCCGCACCCGCTCCCAAAAAATGAGGGGAAAATTTTTTATTTTTTTTCGATGAGTTCTGCAACTTTTTCTACCACATCACCAACGGTTCGAACTTCCCTAAAGCTTTCGGGCGCGATTTTTTCTCCTGTAAACTCTTGTAATTTTACAATCAGATCAATGGCATCAATTGAATCAAGATCAAGGTCTTCATAAATCTTAGCCTCCGGCGTAATGTCACCGGCGGGCACTTCAAAGTACTCTATCAAGTAGGCGGATATATTTTTTAAAATATCGTCTTTGGTCATGGATTTTGTCATATGCGTTTCTATTTTTTTTGCTCGTTTATAAAATGTGCAAGGGTTTCAACGGAGAAGAAATGTTCTTTGATTTTATCGTTTTTAGCTTCGATTTTGATACCGTATTTTTTTTGTAGCCCCATGCTAAGTTCTAGGGCATCTATGGAATCTAACCCCAATCCTTCTACAAAAAGAGCTTCGTCGGATTTAATGTCGTCAGGGGTTAAATCCTCTAAATTAAGGGACTCAATAATCAGTTTTTTGATTTCTGTCTCCAGTTCATTCATATCCTAAATACCTATTGTAATAACTTTGCACCTCTCGGGTGAGGGCTCTTGCACGAAGGGATCGGGGCGCATCTGCTTTATAATCTTTTGTTATCAAAAGAGGTCCGGAACCGAGCAGAAAGAGCACACGTTCGGACGGGAGTGTATACCATTTATCTTCTTTTGTCAAAATCGGGGAGCTGCAAGACAGAGTTAACATTTGAACGTTTGCCTGTGTTACTAATGCTAAATTGCTTAGACCCCTTTTTAAACGGAGAGGTTTGTTTGTTTGGGTTCTGGTTCCTTCAGGGAAAATCAGGATGTTTTCGTGCTGAGACAGTTGCTTTTGACAAAGGGCTAAAAACGCTTTCGGATCCATGTTATTGGGGATATAGCCTGCTGTTCGAACAATGATACCAAGTATAGGATGAGACCATAGGTCGCCTTTCACAATGCATTGAATATTCTTAAAGTGTGCCATAATAAGAACCGTATCCAAAAGGCTCGGATGGTTGCAAATAAGTAAAACACCTTTTTGATGCTTAAGGGGCTCTAATCCTTTTTTTCGAATTTTTAAAACGCCCCAAAGACTTAGGAACCATAGAAAAAGTTGGAAAGTATGTTGAATGCAAAAACGAGCTCTTTTATGTTTTTTCTCTTGAGATCGTGCGGTCAGAGCAATTAACGGAAAAATAATTGTGCACAAAAAAAGACCGCCGCTCCAAAAGAAAGTTGCATTCACAATAACACCGACTAAGCGCCATAAAATACCGGTTTTTTTTATAAGAAAATTCAATAATTTAAAAAATGTTGTTTTATTTAGAATGGAAAAATAACATAAGAAAAGTAAATAAGATAGGAAAAATTTATTTATGAGGTTTTTCGTTTAATCTCAAAGTAACCGCCGGCTAGAGAAAATAAAAGTCGGGGTTTATTATTGCTAAAAAATAATGTTATTGCCTCAAGAGGGAGCAGCTTATCGGATTTTTCCACGGTGTCTGAAATGTCTGAAAAGTGTGTCAAAGAGACTGTCTCGGATGCTTGGGAGAGGCGATTATTTTTTGGCCCCAAGATCATAGCCAAGCAAAAAGGATCGGTTCCTTTGTTTTCTTGGATAAGGTCATCGTAAGGTGGCGGCATTGGGGCTGTGTAATAGGCATATCCTACGTAGCCGTTGGTTTTTTTTTGAAGGGCATAAGCCTCTAAAAGACCCATTTCAAAGCTGGTATTGCCTGCCGAAAGCGCCGTATGCATTTCGGTGTTTTGAGAAATAATAGAAAAAGCGCCTGCAATGGCATTATGGACTGATTGACTAAAATCCATGGGAGAAAGTAATTCCTTCTTTGAGATGTCCGTTAAGAGACGTCCGACGCGGTCTCCGTCTCCGTGACGTGAGGAAAGAATCCAAGGAATTTCCGAATTTAAGGATGACGTTTCGAGAAAATCAACGGCACCATAGAGTGTTTCAATAACCAAGCAACCAAGAGGTGTCAAACGACGCCTCATGGCTTTTGGAATTTTCGCAGGAGACTCTTTAGAAAGAGCCTCTTTATCGGATGCTTTCCGTAAAGAGGCCTTTAAAGCTTCATTACCAATCGAGTTCCACGTGATCAACATTACCGTTGTCTTCCAGAGGGGTTTCTTTAACGGAAGTCGGAGCAATAGGCTCGGTGCTATAGGTCTTTGATTCCGTGCGATAGGTTTTGGATTCCGTTCGATATGCCTTGGACGTTGAAGAGGATTGCGCAGCCTTTTCCGTATCTAATTTCACGAGCCTGAGATTTTTCTCAATAATCTGTTCAAGTTTTTTGATCCACCTGTTGTAGGTAGGGTGGATTTTTCCGTTTTTATATCTCAAATTTGAGGATTCAACATGATTGATGGAAAAGTAGTGTTTATTATGATCAATATCAACAGTTGCGGAGTGTTCTCTAGCCCTTAGGCGGCAAATTAATTTGGTGGTATTTACTTTTTGGCAGCTCCACCCTTTTTTACCGGCAGCAAGGCGAAGGCGTTCTTCTCGTTGTGTATCGGTTAAATTTGCTACTTCAAAAGGCATAGCATGACGGTTAACATTATAAACTTGGGGAAGGCGTTTCCCGCAACCTGTTAAAGCTGTTGCAAGAACAACAAGAGAGGCGCTCAGTAACATTTTTTTCATAATAAAATCCTTTATTTTCTGTGGAAAGGTATATGATGTGTATTGTAAAGTCAACAGACAAGCCCTTTCATGTATATCTTAAAATACACTACAGATGCTCCTGAAACAATGGCTCTTCTTCAGAAGTTTTGCCCCGAAGCACGGCAAGAAAATACTCGTAAGAAGTCAAAGCGACCTTCTTTGGCATTTAGACGTATTGTTGTTCTAGCCCTTGTGCGTCGCCTCTTAATTGAGGCGTTTAATATGACTTTGAAGGATGCTTTAAGGGTTTTAATTCATCGTGAAGCCTCCGGAGCGCCTTCTCTTATAATGCCGGAAAAAGGGGAGCTCTTCCTTAATTTACATATTAGCATTAGTCATACGGGCCCTTGGATTGCTTTAGTTTTATCTGATCCAAAAGAGCCTGTTACCGTAGATATAGAAGATATTCAAAAACCGCGCGCCTTTATAAAGATAGCCGATAATATTTTTTCCAAACAAGAAAAAGCCTACGTAGAACGTTATGGGGCGCTTGGTTTTTATTATTTATGGGGGGCGAAAGAAGCTTTGGCTAAATGGTATAAGCAAGACTTACAGTTTGCTCTTGGTGTGGATTTGAGTGATCAGCTTTGTCCCCCGTCGCAAAACATCGCTTGTTTTATAGAGCATAGTCATCGAAAATTCCGGCTAACTTTTCTTGTGGAAGAGGCGATCCTACTAACAATTTGCAAAGAGCAAGGAAAATAGAGTGTTTGAGAAAAAGGTAAAATACTTTATTCTAATAAAGTCATATAAAATCAGGAAAGGTAACAATACGTAATGATCAAAAAAATTCTTTTAACGACGGCCTCTTTTTCATTTCTCAGTTTGAATACCGCTCACGGCGTGAGTACGGAGGCTAAAGAAGTTATCGGTAAAGTTGCTGTTGAATACCTGAAAAATAATCCCGAAGCATTCGCTGAAATTATAGTGGCCGTTCAGGCTCACGGTCAAAAAGAACAAGAAAAAAAACAATCTGAAAAGCTTGATCAATATAAATCGGAACTCTTTGATCATAGTAACGGCACGCCTTTTTTAGGGAATCCTGAAGGAAAAACGGAAATGGTTGTTTTTATGGATCCTTTTTGCGGATATTGTCGCAAATTTGAAGGAACCCTTCGAGAGGCAGTAGAAGCGAACAAAGATTTGAAAATTATCGCGCGCGATATTGCCTTTATGCATGAAAAGTCTTTGATGCTTGTTCAAGCAACTATTGCTGCCTCAAAGCAGGGGAAATACGCGGAAATGCAGTCAGAGACCCATAAAGTTGACCCCACTGTTACGCAGGAAGATGTGTTTAAGGTGGCAAAAGATCTTGGCATGAATGTCACACAATTTAAAAAGGATATGGAAAGTAAAGAAACCGAAGCATTGATTAAAAACAACATGGATCTTGCCGATGGAATTGATTTAACGGCAACGCCGACTTTTGTTGTTAAAGGCGTGAGTAAAATAATATCAGGTGCCTTGCCGTTAGAAGAACTGCAAAAACTTTTAAAAGGTGAGGTAACCTCTTAAGGCGTTCTCTTTTATACTAAAGAAAAAAACGAGAGAGGGCTTCTTTGTAGAGGAAGCCCTTTTTTAGTAAAGACGTGAATCGGTAAAAGAGCGCCTATGGTGCATTACGTTGAGAAGGATTTACTTTAAAGGCCCTCGGTTGTATTTCATTACCGTTTAAGCGCTGATTTTGCGCTGCTGTCCCCCACCATTCAAGTTGAGCGAAGGTGCGCCCGAAATAGTCGATCCAGAGGTTTCTGTCTTGCGAGTCGGTAAAGGTTCCGTCGTCATTGAGAACCTCTTGTGCTTTTGGCACATGCAACATTGCCGATACGGGAAGGCATCCTAACTCTGATAAAAACGTTCTCATATTAACGGCTGCCCTGGCTCCGCCCCATTGTCCGGCAGAATATGTCACAATCGCACTCGGTTTATAGGAGAACAAAGAGCTGCCAAAATGATTAAGCAGGTCGGCAAGAGCCGGGCTCATTGAATGATTATATTCCGGACTAACCATGATATAAGCATCGGCTTTTTCAATTTGTTGCGCCAAGAAATCCAAATTTTCGGGCACCTTGTTCTTTGCATAAGAAAAATGAGGTTTGAAAGGTTTAAGGAGTGTTATGTTAAGCGGATCGATAAGGGTTACGTTGTGGTTCTTTTCCAGTTGAATTTTGCACGCTTCGGCAACACGCAAACCGAGTCGTGCCGGTTTTGGAGGGCTGCTTTCTCTAACGGATCCCAAGAAAATTAATATGTCTAAATTCATTTTTTTCCCTTATAACTTTTTATTAGACTCGTTAGCTAAAAGCGTTAGTCAGATTTCTGATTGAGTCGCACGGCCTAATGTCTTTATTTTTCAAGGCCGTATTTCCATATTGGAATTTCATTATAGCAACTATAGAACTTAACTCAATACTCCCCGTTTATATAACGGATATTATTTATTAAATAATCCTTGTTAAATATTCTTAGTAAATAGAAAAGGAGCTTATTATGAATTTAATACCGTGGAAACATACTAAGAATATTGATATTCATCGTTCCGATGATCTGCTGTCGTTTCAAAGAGATGTGAACCGTCTCTTCGAAGATTTTTTCGGTGATCTTACGTTTCCTTCTTTTGAACAGCACGTACAAGCCATAGCGCCTGCTATTGATATTATAGAGAATGATAAAGCCTTTAAAATTACGGCCGAGTTCCCTGCTATGGAGCTGGATGATGTTGAGGTTAACATAAATAATCATTACTTAACAATTAGCGGTGAAAAACGAGAGGAAAAAGAAGAGCGCGATAAAGGGGATATTATCGTTCGACGTGAGCGATACTACGGTCAGTATAAACGCACTTTAGCCTTACCTGATACGGCGGATATAGACAATGCAGAAGCGGCTTTTGAAAGGGGCTTGCTGACGATAGATATCCCTAAAAAATCGGAATTGCAAACAACGAGCCGTAAAGTAAAGGTCAAAAAGGCCGGTTGAGATTGAGAGGACGCGGCACGACCTTTAACGTCAAAGTGACATGGAAAAAATAAAAAAACTTATAACGGATAAAGATAAAAAAGGGGGATGCCCTGAAATTGGATAGAGAAATTCTTAACAACCTTAAATGGAAATTAGAGAGTGACCCAAGGATCGATTCTAAGAAAATTACGGTTCGGTTAAAGGACGGCATCGTGACCCTGACGGGTCATGTTAAACATTTTTATCAAAAAGGTTACATTGAAGACGATGTGAAATCGGTGGTCGGTGTTTTAGGTATAGCGGAAGAATTGGAAGTCGATTTGCTTGGTTCAAAGCCGCCCGACGATGCCGATCTTGTTCGAGCAGTGCTTGACTCTTTAGGGCGGGATGTAATGTTTAGTGAAAATAAGCATAATTTTCAAGTTATTGTTGAGAAGGGCGTTGTGACTCTTACGGGGCAGGTGACCTATCGCTTTCAAAAGGATAGAGCTTTTGAAAATGTACGCTATATCAAAGGAGTAAAGGCTATTATTAATAAAATAAGTGTAAAGCCGTTAATTAAACCGTCTTATGTGAAAGAACAGATAACTGATAATTTTGTAAGAAGCGCACGCCTTGATGCAGAGGATATTAAGGTAGAGGTTGACGGGGCTGTTGTGACCCTTAGGGGCAATGTGCATTCCTGGTTTGAACATAAAGAGGCGGAACTTGTCGCAAATTTAATACCCGGGGTTAGCAAGGTAAGGAATTTGATAAAGCTAATTTAGCGTGGGGATTGATTCTTTCGGGGTGTGTTTTTAGCGGCAAAAACGGCGATTGTCGGAAGAGAAAAAAAGGCGGTTTTATGGTCTATGCCCGTAATAGTGATCTGCCGGATGCGATAAAACTTCATTTGCCGCTCCATGCGCAAGATATCTACCGCGAAGCTTTCAACCGGGCTTGGGAGCATTATCGGAATCCCAAAAAACGTCGGGATCCTGACGAGCCTTTAGAGGTTGTGTGCCATAAAATTTCTTGGGCTGCTGTAAAGGAAAAATATTATAGAGGACAGGACGGAAATTGGCTTAAAAGGGATGGTAACGAGCCTTAAGCGGACGGTGATTTTTGTAATCCCTGTTGTAAAAAGGTGAGAGCCTTGGCTAAGGATGCCTCCCAAGGCGCGCTCTCATCGAAAATTGACCGGTGAGAATTTTCAGAACCCGTATGAGGAAGGTATTGTAATCAAAAAAAACCGTCGATTTTGCCACGGATGTGGGTGATACCCCAAATTCTTATCCGACCTATTGAGGTATAGCCTTAATAAAATCAACCATGAACCCCGGATTAAAATAATCGTTTGTTATCTCAAAACCAGCGTTAGCTGCGGTAGACTGCATACCTGTATTATCATCCCCACACGTTAGGTAGAAACGCTTGGCGTTTGGATAGAACTGTTGATATTTCTTGAAAATTCCTTGCACAGTAAGTAAGGCATGGGAAGCATATCCATGACGTCTTTGATCTTCATTAATGAACACCCAAGAAATTTCAATCATCTTCTCCTCTGGCTTATATAATGTGGATATGTATCCAACTTTCTTTCTTGTATTGAGTAAGCGAATTTCAAATCCGGGACGTTCTATGTTGAATCCATAGTTTTCAACTAACACTTTATCACTAAATTGAAGGAAAACTGGACTGTTTGCTTTAGTCCGATGAAATTGCTGACCACTTTCAAACTCAAATCCCTTGCTGGCAAAAATTTTATCTGACGAGATGAAAAAGGTTATTATTGTAAATAGAATTTTTAATTTTTTCATTTCTAAGATCCGTTTTATATTTAAATTCATTAAATTATGACAGTAAAGAAATTTAATGTCAATAATATTTTTCTCAAATCATTTTATTCTAATTGGCCTCATGTGTGGGTATTGAGTTAAAAAGTTTTCAAACGAATTAAGCGTCAAACCACCTTTATTTCCACGAACTACTTTTTATGATGCCCAAACAGAAGATACTGGAACTGCCTGCAGGTTATCACCAAAGCCTCCAAGATATTGATCACCTGTATAAAGAACTATGCCTTTTTTAAACCTATTCCCCGCCAACTGTGAAAGACGCTTTAGCCCATTAAAATCTCTTCCTTGTAACGTTGATGAGGACTTAATTTCTATACCATACAAACCGTCTCGTTTATCCTCTAATACCAAGTCAACCTCAGAGCCTTTATGAATACTAAAATGGAAAGGCTTTAAAAAACTGCTATTCCAAGTCAATTGTTTAATAATTTCCGGGACACTTAACTAAAGAATTCAAACATAGGTTTGAGTGAATTTTTCACAGTTTCCGGGTTTTGGAAGTGCTCAAACAGCTTGATGGAGGCATGAATTCTGGAAACACTTCTTGATGTAATTTTTGATCGCCTGTGAAATCTTCCCGGACGATGCCTTAAATCGCTATTGCTTCCCTCGATAGGAAAAGTCAAATCCTTCCCAATAAAATGCCGACTTTTTGGCAGAACGCGTGTAAATCCGGCCAAATCATCTGTCAAAAAATAACACTGCCCTGTGTCTATTTTTTTTTGATCAATTTTCGCAAGCCGGCATCAGTACGATCGCCCAAGTGGTATCCGAGAGGGGCACGCGATACCCCGTCAATGGCTCGCCACATCCAAATTTTGTTTTTTTCCATTCACAAAGTGCCAAAACTCATCAACCATAATAATATCAGGCTTTTGAACCGGTTTATCTTCAATTTGAGCGGCAGCATTGCGGACCCACTTTAAAACTGCAACGGTGCTAACTTTGAAGAGCTTAGACAAATTCCCCATGGAAACACCGCAATGTGAGTACAATACAATAGCAAAAGATTTGAGGGCCGGATTGACGCCACGAGTCTTTGTGGCAGTGAATTGACAACCCCATTCTTTGCATCTGTAACGTTGATGAGAGCGGATATGCCCGGATTTAACGTAAGATTGTGAGCAACATTTTTTACATGAAAGGGGACTCATAGATTTACCATCCTGCTTTTTTATTTACAGGATACCACAATATCATTCTTTAGTTAAGTGTCCCAATTATTTGTAATGACTTAATAATTCCCTTTACCTGCCTAACAGAGAATATTCGCTCTCTTATAAAGGGAAATAAAAGAGCTATTATGACTTATCGGTTTTTGAACAGGATGGCTTTTGCTTTTCTTACGAGTTTTTCAGCGATTGCGTCTAATCTAGATGAATTGGAAGAGCACCCCTTTGTGACTTCTCCCAAAATCGATTCCGACGGAACCTATGGAAAATCCTTTTTTGGGGAGTTTCCAAAAGATATGTTTGATTCCATAATCTCTTTCTTAGATCAAGATTCTTTCAAAAGCCTCAGAATAACTTGTAAGGAAACCTTGAAAACTACATCTGATTCTCTTTCCTTAAAGAAGGGAAAGGCACAATTTGTCATTAGAAATAAAGAAGACTTAGAGAGCTTCAGCGCAATGCTTAACGCTCAACCTGAGTATCTCGATATACCCGTGATCATTCAAGATCGTCACATCACCGATGCGGGTCTTGCTCACCTTTCCAACGCCACAACCGTGACTCTGTCTGGGTGCTATCTCATTACATTTGATGCAAAACAAGAATTAAGGAATAGAGGTATAACGGTGATAGATTAAACGTTTACAGTTTTTATCTCATTTGTTTATTGATTTTTAAGAAGATCGTATTTTGCCAACTTTCTATTTGCACTAAGTCATGAGCTCGAGGAAGTTCTCGAACGCTAATTGGTTTTGGTTCTGTGCGTTAATTTGTCCTTTTTGCATCTTCTTTAATATCTTTTATGATAGGAACATAATTAATATCCCGTTTCAAGGCTAACAAAACCAAGGATCTCGTTATAATCTGACCAACTTCCAACGTGAAGCTTGGAACGAACGCCGGAATGACTGAAGGGAGGCTTACGTGATCTCATGTGAATTTACAAAAGCTTGGAAAAGGAAGTGCTAACAGACTCTCAATCCTTGACCGGAATTTCCGTCTCCATGCAACAAAGCCATCCGGTAAAACATAATAATACGGAAAAGTGTACCCTCCGAGTCTCGTAACGGTGAACCTATAAATAATCATTAAATATCCCTTCTTCTTCATTAGAAGCAGAACATAATGCTATTAAAATAAAATCCATCGAGAAAGCTGCTTTAGACAAAGCGCCGGAGCTTGATGAAATATCGAATCAAAAATCTGCCTTTGTTAGGGCTGTCGAAAGTTTTTAGGCTTATTTCTAACTTTTTCCTTGCTTCTTCTTTTAATTCTCGCTATTAAACACATATCCGAAGGCACTCATTGCCTGTTTATTATGCGCCCGTAGCTCAACTGGACAGAGCACCTGACTACGGATCAGGAGGTTAGGAGTTCGAATCTTCTCGGGCGCACCACCACTACTACCGATTTGATAAGTTTCCAAAAAAACGTCAGAAAGCATATTGTAAGTCTATCGGACGCACGCGAAAGAATTTCATTTTCCTATTTCTCTTTCTCAATCTTGCCCACGTCCTTCAATTTCTTTTATTGATTCAATAAAATCATATGTTTGAATAAGAACGGTTAGAAAAAGATAGAATAGGGTTGTTTAAAGCAGAACTCTCAAAATAAACAGATCGGTAGGGTTGGGTAGTAAATTTGGGGCTGTGCCGACCGACGGGGAAGGTTCGTTAGTAAGCTCTTTTTTCAAACACGACCGGGAAAGGCCTTACCCGTACATCAAGCCCCGTGTGGCCGGAATAAGCCTTAAAGAGCCCTAACGGCAATCTCTTTTTTTATCTCTCCGATGGCTTGGGCGGGATTAAGACCTTTAGGGCAGGTGTTTGTGCAGTTCATGATGGTGTGACATCTGTATAAACGGAAGGGATCCTCAAGATCATCCAGTCGCTTTCCTTTGTTTTCATCTCTGGAATCTGCAATCCAGCGATAAGCTTGCAGAAGTGTTGCGGGGCCCAGATAGCGATCGCTGTTCCACCAGTAACTGGGGCAGGCCGTCGAACAACTAAAGCACAAGACACATTCCCACAGACCGTCCATTTTTTCTCGTTCTTCAGGACTTTGGAGACGCTCTTTATCGGGAGCGATAGCGCTATCGGCTTGAATCCACGGTTCAATCATCTCATACTGGGCATAGGCATGGGATAAATCAGGGACAAGATCCTTGATGACAGGCATGTGGGGGAGGGGATAAAATTTTAGATCTCCTTCTAGGTCTGCTATATGTTTGGTGCAGGCCAGAGTGTTGGTGCCGTTGATATTCATGGAGCAAGAACCGCAAACGCCTTCGCGGCAAGACCGTCTAAAGGTAAGGGTAGGATCTAGTTTTTCCTTAATCTTTAAAAGGATATCAAGAGCCATTGTACCAAAGGTTTCTTCATCAATAATATAGGTATCAAGGCGCGGATTTTGATCGGGTTGATCGGGGTCATAGCGATAAATTTGGACTTTACGAGGCTTTTTAGGATTTTCAACCGCAAGGGTTTTTCCTTTAACAACCTTTGAGTTTTTTGGCAATGTGAATTCAACCATAAGCTTTCCTCTTAATAGACGCGCTTGGCCAAAGGCACAGTTTCGATTTCATCGGTCAATGTGTTCATATGAACGGGACGGTAACTGAGTTTTATATTTCTTAGGTCGGAGCAGTACGCCACAGTATGTCGGAGCCAATTCTCATCATCACGTTCAGGGTGGTCGCCTGTCGAGTGAGCACCTCGACTTTCTTTGCGTGCTTGGGCCGAACCCATGGTTACCATGGCTTGCCCCATAAGGTTTTCAAGTTCCAGAGCTTCAACAAGATCTGTGTTCCAAATCATAGAGCGATCCGTTAAACCGATATCTTTTAAGGTTGCGGCAGCTCGTGTAATTTCTGATAGGCCTGTTGCCAGACGGTCGTCAGTTCGAAAGACGGGGCAGTAGCTTTGCATGGTTTTTTGCATGTCCTTTCGAATATCCGCCGTAGAGAGTTTGCCTGTTGAGTGACGCAAACGATCAAGACGCTCGAGAGAAAACTCAGCACTATCCGCCGGTAGAGGCTTATGGGGCTCGTCCTTTTTTACGGTTTCGGCGGCTCTTAGTGCGGCGGCTCTTCCAAAGACGACAAGATCCAGCAACGAGTTCGTGCCCAAACGGTTGGCGCCATGTACGGAAACACAAGCGGCTTCTCCGATTGCCATAAGACCTTTGACCGTTGCATCAGGGTTTTCTTTTGTGGGGTTGAGCGCTTCGCAGTGGATGTTTGTCGGAATGCCGCCCATATTATAATGAACTGTCGGCGCAACGGGAATGGGTTCTTTCGTAACGTCAACACCGGCAAAAATGCGCGCAGATTCTGAAATGCCGGGAAGGCGTTTCTCAATAAGATCGGGGTCAAGATGGGTGATGACAAGATGCACATGATCCTTGTCCGGACCAACACCTCGGCCTTCGTTAATTTCGACGGTCATGGCACGACTAACGACATCTCGACTGGCTAAATCTTTTGCATTGGGGGCATAGCGTTCCATAAAACGTTCCCCTTCCGAGTTGATAAGGTAACCTCCCTCACCGCGTACACCCTCTGTAATTAAACAGCCGGCACCGTGAATACCTGTCGGGTGAAATTGAATAAATTCCATATCTTGCAAAGGTAAGCCGGCACGAAGAACCATGCCGCCGCCGTCTCCCGTACAGGTGTGCGCGCCCGTACATGTTGCAAAAGCACGACCGTATCCGCCCGTTGCAAGAACGACGGTTTTGGCAGAAAAACGGTGAACGGTACCGTCTTCAAGGCACAGTGCCGTGACCCCTCGGCAAGACCCGTCATCATCCATGATGAGGTCGAGGGCAAAGTATTCGATAAAGAATTTTGTTTTATGCTTTAAGCATTGTTGGTAAAGGGTGTGCAGAATAGCGTGACCCGTACGATCCGCTGCAGCACAAGCACGGTTAGCCATTGATTTTCCTTTATCAATGGTATGGCCCCCAAATAAACGTTGATAGATTGTGCCTTCGTCGGTTCGCGAGAAAGGCACGCCCATGTGTTCCAACTCAATGACGGCCGGGATAGCATTTCGGCACATGTATTCGATAGCATCTTGATCTCCTAACCAGTCGGAGCCTTTGACCGTATCATACACGTGATGTTTCCAGTGATCCCCGTCTCCCATATTGCCGAGAGCCGCACTAATACCGCCTTGGGCTGCAACGGTATGGCTTCGTGTTGGGAAAACCTTTGAAATGCAGGCCGTTGATAAACCGGCAGCGCTCATGCCAAGGGCAGCTCTTAATCCGGCACCCCCTGCACCAACAATAACAATATCATATTGGTGATCGATAATTTTGTAATTTTCAGAAACTTTGGACATTTAATGAACGAACTCCGTAGGCGAAAAAGAAAGGGATTGAATATGAATTAAAGCATAAAAAGCCCCAAGGGCAAGGCCGGTAAAGACAATCTTAATACTAAGAAGCCCTAAGAATTTTACCGCTGCATTATGGACGTAATCTTCAAGGACAACTTGTAGTCCGAGGGCTCCGTGGTAGAGCGCAACAAAGAGGGTCAGTCCCATAAAGACAAAGGAGTAAGGCGTTTGCAGCCAAGTTACGACAGCTTGGTAATTTGAGAAATCATTGGTAATAAGGTTGTAAAAAAACCAGAGAGTTAAAGGAACAAGCGCAACGGATGTCATGCGTTGTAGGGTCCAATGATGAGAGCCTGATTTGGCAGAGCCGAGTCCGCGGGCTTTTCCCAACGGGGATTGTTGCTTTTGGCGGGTCATTTTAGATTCCTTTAAAAAGAGTGCAGAGGACAAAACCGGCGGCGAGAACTGTAAAAATAAGGACGGCCCAACCGCCTCGATAAACAGCGCCAAGGCCGTAGCCGTACCCTGCATCCCAAACAAGATGGCGGATGCCGTTAGCGAAATGATAAAAGAAAGCAAGAATCCATGATGCAAATAAAAGTTGCCCGAAGGGTGAGGCGTAGAATGCCGTCATAAGGCCAAAACAAGGTTCCGGTGAAGCGAGGGAAATGATCCAAAGAGCCAACGCAATAATGCCAAGCGCCAAGTAAACACCTGCCGCTCGATGAAAAATAGAAAGAACCGATGTAAGTTGGGGTTTATAAACTTGTAGGTGGGGGGATAAAGGGCGCTGCGTTGAATTCATATTGAGAACTTCAATTATTTTAATTTTTATATACCGGTATTTAATACGAATTCTATATAAAAATCAAGGCAAGGCATCGATTAATCAAAAATCTATGCTAGAAAAAAAAGGAAAATTCTTTTTCACAGGGACAGGGAAACCTGATAAGTTAATGATTAAACAAGGGAATAGTTTAGGGGTGAAATCAATTTTAGAACGTATCTCGCCTCTTTTTCAGACACCCGTTGATGAGGAAAAGAAAGGTCTTTTTTACGGTATACTGGCCGTTATTTTATGGGGGCTGACCTTTATTTTTGTGAAAAAAGGCGTTGAGTATTCACACCCCCTTGTTTTTACCTTGTTTCGTCTTGCCGTTGCACTTCCTCTGATGCTTTTTTTTCGCCCGAAACAGTCTCTCGTTGTGCTTATTGGGGTAACCGTCATTTGGAATCTGGGGAGCTTTAATTTTATGGCTCTTGCCATGGGGCAGGGCGTTAATGCCTCTACGGCAGCTTTCCTACAGCAAACCAATAGCTTGTTTCTTATTCTTTTCTCCGTTCTTTTTTTGAAAGAAAAAATGCCGACGTCCCTTTTGATCAGCTTGCCTATTGCTTTTTTCGGATTATATATCTTTTTTGGGGGAGCCTCTCTTTTAAAGAACATTTCCCTTGGCTTGGTTTTTGTTTTAGGGGGAGCCGTAGCATCGGCTTTCGGCATGCTCCTTTTGAAAAAATTTAAAATGAAAGGGACTTTTTCAACCGTTGTGTGGCTTTCAGGGCTCGGGGCTTTGATTCAAGCGCCGTTGGTTTGGGGTTCCGTGCCAAGGGAAGAAATTGTTTTTTCTGCCCCATCGTTCGGATACGGAGTCGGTGCTTTTGTTCTTTCGAATATTTTTTCAAGTATTTTTTGGATGAAAGCCGTACAACTTTCGAAAAGCGCGTCTTTATCTCATTTATTATTTCTTATTCCGTTGGTTGTTCTTGCTATTGATTTCTTTGTTTTGGGAGCTCATATCCAAACGGATCACTTGATCGGGGGGGCTTTCATTATCCTTGCAAGTTCGGTGCGATTTGTCAAGATTTTTAAGAAACAAGTTTCTTCCGGTTAATTGCCGTCGGCTAACAAAGTAACCCGAGACAGATCGTCTTATTAAGAGAAAGTGATATTCTTGAACTTTTTGGAACGGCAATACGTGAAAAGATTTTAAAGAATTTTTTTTGTGTCCTACTTATTCCTGTATTCGGTAGGACACAATAAACACCAGCTGACGCTGAAGTTATTTAAAACACAGACGACTTGTAACCTCGATAGTGTGTTTTTCTCAACTGGCCCGGATGATTAATTATCACCTTTATCCAAAAGTAGCATGTCTAAGCTACTTTTTCAAGGAAATAAACAATCCTGCGCTATGACTCTTGGGATGCCTTTAAAACCAGTCTCGCCCTTGGTAGTCTTCCGGATAAGTAATATTGATAGGAGGCGTTGAAGAGAACTTTCCTTTTTCAGGGGGAGTCGCTGTCCGAGGGGGGATCGTCCTCTCTTTACCTTGGAGGATTTTATCATTCTCAAGATTGTCGGTGCTGTTGCTTCTGTCGGTGCTGTTGCTTCTTATGTTCGGGGTATCCGCATCTTCTTCAAAAGGAAATTGCCATGTATCGCATGCCGTGGCATAAGTTACGTTTAAAAAAAGAGATAGAGAATAAAGAGATTTAAAATTCATTTTATAAGTCCTCATTTTACTAAAGCGTCACATTCTATGTATATCATATATAGTGACCGGCGATATATAAGCTTTTTATAGAACTGTCTGCGTCAATCAAAAAAGGAAGGCTGCGGCGCATCGGAAAGAGAGGGGGGCGTTGTTTTTGAAGGGGGGCGTTTCTTTGTTTTTTTTGGGGAAAGTGAAGGCTCTATGACCTTTGCATCAATCTTTCCGTCTATAAAATGGACTTGAAAGATATCATCCATGAGAAGGCTTTTAGCCCTTCTCACCAAATCTCCGGAGGTCGTTTTAATAAGCGAAAATCCTCGTTCTAATGTGCCGGTATAGGAATAGCTTTTCAGGAGTTGGCTTTGGCTTTTTAGGTGGTTCTCCTGCATTAATAAAGTGTTTCGAACGGCCTGCACAAGACGTTGATAAAGGGCTGCGATAAGGTCGTTTTGCCTTAAAACAAGATCAAGGGGAGAACGGATTTTTAAGGCCTCCAAGCATTGTGTGCGCTCTCGTAAATATAAGGTCGTAGAGCGAAGAAGCCTTTCGGAGCGATCGTCGAGGCGTTGGGTTGTTTCTTCAAATAAACGACGCATGGATTGGTTGAGGCTTCTGGCTTGTTCTGTGAGCCTTGTCCTTAACTCGAGGCGTACGGGAACGGCACGCTCTGCCGCTGCTGTCGGTGTCGGCGCCCGATGGTCGGAAGCGTAATCTATGAGGGTCGTATCGGTCTCATGACCTACGGCAGAAATGAGAGGAATTCTACTATTGGCGGCAGCCCTCACAACACATTCTTCATTAAAACACCAGAGATCCTCCAGGCTTCCGCCCCCTCGGGCTACGATGAGAACATCGGGGCGTTGTTCCGTCGGGAGACTGTTAAATCCCTCAATGGCGGCAGCTATTTTGGGTGCTGCATCCTGTCCTTGAACAGCCACGGGCCATAAAAGAACAGGAGTCGGAAAGCGATCTTGCAGACGATGTAAAATATCTTGGATAACAGCACCTGTCGGGGAGGTAATAATGCCTATTTTTTTCGGCAAAAAAGGAATGGCTTTTTTGGTAGCTTGAGAGAAAAGCCCTTCGGCTGCCAGTTTCTTTTTTAAATCTTCAAGGAGTTTAAGGAGAGCGCCTTCTCCGGCGACTTCCATAGTTTCAACGACCATCTGATATTTAGAGCGCCCCGGAAAAGTCGTTAAGCGTCCTATGCAAATAACTTCAAGGCCGTCTTGGGGTTGTGTGGCAAGTTTTGTCGCTACACCTTTCCAACAAATACCGTCTAAAACAGCTTTTTCATCCTTGAGGGAAAAATAGAGATGGCCCGAAGAGTGACGTTTAACAGATGAGAGCTCGCCACGTACTCGGATGCCTGTAAAGTGATCTTCCACAACTCCCTTTAATAGGTTGGAGATTTCAGTAACGCTATAAACCTTATTGAGACTATTGCCGTTTGTGGAGGAATTAGTGTACATTCTAGCTGTAGTCCTGCATCTTAAGGATTTCGAAATAAATTTATGGATATACTAACCTCTCTATAGAGAATTTGAAAGCAGATCATTGATGGATTACACCGCCTTTTTTAAGAAAAACCTCGACACACTCAAGAGCGAGGGGCGTTACCGTCATTTTGCAAATATAGAACGTCGAGCAGGGGATTTCCCAAAGGCCGACCTTCACACGCCGGACGGCAAGAAAGAAATTATTATTTGGTGCGGTAATGACTATCTCGGTATGGGACAACACCCTAAGGTCGTCGCAGCTACAACAAAAACCATTGCTCAGTGCGGTGCCGGCGCCGGAGGAACGCGTAATATATCAGGAACTACCCGCTATCATGTAGAGCTTGAAAAAGAACTGGCAGATCTTCACAATAAAGAAGCCGGTCTTGTCTTTACGTCAGGTTATGTTGCTAATGAGGCAACGCTTTCTACCCTTGGGAGTTTGCTCCCTAATTGTATTATTTACTCGGATTCCGAAAACCATGCCTCAATGATTCAAGGCATACGACATAGCAAGGCACAAAAGCGTATTTTTAAACATAATGATGTTGAGGATTTACGTCGTTTATTAGCGCAAGACGATCCTTCTTGTGCCAAACTTATTGTCTTTGAATCTGTTTATTCTATGGACGGAGACATTGCGCCTGTTAAAGAAATTTGTGAGGCGGCTAAAGAGTTTGGCGCTCTCACCTATATCGATGAAGTTCACGGTGTGGGAATGTATGGTCAAAAGGGCGGCGGTATTGCCCAAGCTCGGGGTCTTGAGGACGAAGTGGATATTATTCAAGGGACTCTCGGTAAAGCTTTCGGCTTAATCGGGGGGTATATTACAGGGTCTAAAGAACTCGTTGATTTTGTACGTAGTTTTGCCTCCGGTTTTATTTTTACAACGTCTATTACGCCTTCCGTTGCGGCAGGTTGTATCGCAAGCATTCGGCATTTAAAGACTTCGGATCAAGAACGCCTTAGCCATCAAAATAATGCACGAATTTTGAAAGAAAAGTTTCTCGCGGTCGGCATCCCTTACCTTAAGAGCGAAAGTCATATTGTGCCCGTTATTATCGGTAATGCCGAAACATGCAAACAAGTCACCGATGCCTTGCTTCACGATTATCAAATTTATGTACAACCCATTAATTATCCGACGGTTCCCATCGGAACAGAACGCCTGCGCCTTACCCCGTCAGCTATCCATACGGAAGAGATGGCAGAGCAGTTGGTTACGGCACTGGTGGAAATTTGGGAACGTTTAGGATTGAGTTTCGTTAACGGTTCCTTTGAGGGCACCGAAGCAGCCTAAAGGTTAATTTTCTAGGTAAAAGCGATAATTTCTGATATCTTGGTTTTACTTTAAAGAGTCCTCTTGATGAGGGCTTGTCCTAGGGGACATTAACTAACGAGACTCAGGAGACAGTAATATGCTTACAATTGGTGATAAATTTCCCTCTTATAATTTAACAGGCGTGACCTCTAACGAGATGTCGGGTTTTAAGCCTTTCACAAATGAGACCGATGAGGGAAAGTGGAAAGTTTATTTCTTTTGGCCGAAGGACTTCACTTTTATTTGCCCGACAGAAATCGAAGCGTTTGGAGACTTGACATCCGAATTTGAAGCGGCAAATGCCGTTGTTTACGGTTTGAGTACAGACTCTGAATTCGTCCATCTGGCTTGGCGTAAGGATCATCCCGGTTTAAACACGCTTCCTTTCCCCATGCTCTCCGATATCAAGCGCGAGCTTTCTTGGGAGCTGGGTGTGTTGCACCGAGATGAAGGTGTTTGTTTAAGGGCTACTTATATTGTTGATCCTGAAGGTGTTATTCGTCACGTGAGCGTAAATGACCTAAGTGTCGGCCGCAATCCGGAAGAAACACTCCGTATTCTAAAAGGTCTTCAAGACGGCGGTCTTATGCCTTGCAACTGGCGTCCCGGTCAACAAGCTATTAAAGTTGCTTAAGGGCGTTCATTTTTCATAATAAAAAACCTCAGTCATAATGCTGAGGTTTTTTTTATGTCGTACACCCGTTCCAAAAGTATGCCGGACGGCGTTCCCGTGCTGTTCGTCTATAACAATACCCTGACTCTCCGACCCCCTGATTCTCTGACTCTCCGACTCTTAGCTCGGAACATTTTTAAAAAAGACTCTACAGCCCCGTTTTTTTATTTACAAAGATTATGGAAGGGTATCGTCAAGTTAATTGAGGGTTTCAAAGCATATTCTATAAGTATCTAAAAAATATAAATAAATTTTAAATATATTTGATTTTATTTTTAATATTTGACAAATTTTTGTCAATAAATAATTATGGTCAAAACAATCGGATTTTGTCATGCCCTTTATTAAAAAAATATCTTTCGCTTTGCTTTGTTTCGCAAGCTTTTCTCCCGCTCTAGTTGCTTCCACCCTTGTCCTTTCGGCAAATGAGGACAATATTTTCACTAAACAAAGCACCGCTCTACAAGAAGTTCCGGAGGTTGACCAAGGATTAGCCCGTCAACTTTATGATATTGTTCAATCTCTTTTATCGAGCCTGGAAGATGATTATGAGGTAAATCACGAGTTTTTAGATCTCTTGGAAAATGATCAAGAGCTTGGAGATTTTTCCAATTGGATGAATTATAAGGCAACTCATGTCACCAAAGAGAAGAAAATACAAAATACAATAGGGGTTCTAGCGAATATTCAAAATAACTATCAAGTGATTCAAAAATATGAAGATTGGGTAATCGGTTATTCGGAGCAAGCACATAGCGCTGAAATGTTATTTGAAGCCCTTATGAGAGATTACCTCTCTACATCAAGACATAGGGTTAACGGGCTTCTTCAGGGAGAATCCATTCCCCCTACTCTTGAAAAACACTTGGCAAAATTAGATCAGTACGGCCAAGCCCTTGCACAACAGAGTATCAACACACACACCTTGCTTTATTTACTGCTAGAGACCCTGTATGACGCAATTGAAGTAAAGAACTTATCCCAAGGCTCAAAAACTCTTTTACAGCATATGCCTGTCTTAAGCAGTCTTTTAGAGGGAAGAAGCGTTGTTGGACCGAACCCCGACTTAAGCCTTTTGGACGGCGCTATTCTTTTAAGCGGTGAATATGCATCAAAAAAAACAATGCCTAAGCAAGTTAATTTTAGGAGTCTACGGGATAATTTTTATGGAACGTTTGCAGTTTTAAAAGAGGTCACTCAAAAACAAATTATTGTAAACGGACGGTCAAGAACACCTTTGTATACACTTTCTGATTTTTTGCCAACCTATGCTGTCAATAAGGCGCTGCCCTTTTTATTAAGAGAAGAGAAAAAAACTCCTCAGATCTCTTCCCCCTCTAAAAAGAAGGACAATAAAAAAAGGCGCACAAAGGCTAAAAAGAAGGTGAAAGCCCAACCGTTACCGGCTCAGAATAACGAACAGGGAATAGCGGATTCTTATTCCGTTCAGGAAACCGAAGAAAAAAGTGATTACGTTGAAGATGTGCTCGTTGCGCCTTTAACTGTTGATATCGTTAATTTTGACGTAAAAAGCGGCTCTACCTTCATTGGGATTTCCGACGCTTTAGAGGCAGAGGCGTCCGACCGAGAAACGCCCCCACTGAGAATTAACCGCATGGTGGAAAAATTGATTCCCGATCCAAGGCCCGTACTTCATCTTAAACGCTGGCATTTATTAAGCAGTTTTTGGGAAGACGATAAACTTTCTTATATGGACTTTACAACGCTCTTTGAAGGCTTTGGGGGCATAATAAACCAAACAAAAGGAGGGTCGTCACATGTTAAACTTAGCTTTATCACAGAAGCCGGAAGCCGTTTAACGAGCGGTACATGGCGGCCTCATCCAAAACCTATACTCAGGGGTTCTAGCCTTAGTCATCTTAGAGATTATTTTAAAGAATGCGGTTTCTTGCTTGATAATTATCAAACAACTCGTTAAATCTTCCAATGAACTGTCACAACCTAAGCGAGTTTTAGGGAGGGGCATGGACACAGCCTAAATATCATAAATTAAGATAAGGTCTCCTTGTATGACTGTGTCCTTGACATTAACGACTAAATTTTAATAGAGTAAAATATTTTATGTTACATCCGGCTAATTAACAAATGGCATATTTATTTTGTAAACTCACAAAATTTTTTCTAACGCTTTCGGGGGTTATATTCCTTTTAATATTTTTTCTTTATATTATATTGCCCCTTACATTCGACCGGTTTGAGTATTCCGAATCTTATGCGGATTTAAATGCTGCCGTAGAAGAGGGCGCAGTAAGAAGAGGCTGGATCCCCTCATTTGTTTCTGAAGATGCGTATAATATAATTGAGATGCATAACCATTCGCCGAGCGAACAGTTTTTGAAATTTAAGTATATTTCAGCGCAATCATTTCAATCAAAAATTAATAAGTTTCCAGAAAAAGAAGGTTATTGGCGTGGAAAAAAATTCAAAAAAATACCTTATTCTCGTTTAATATTTAGAAATGGCTTTCAAAATATGCTCCAAGACATTGATCATGAGACTGCTGAGTGTTATAGAATGACCGAAGGTGATATTCTTTTAAATGTCTATTTAATTAATGATAAAAGAAACAAGACAGCCTATTTCTTATGGTAAGCTCCCCTGAAAATGACAGCGCCGTTAGCCTTTTTTGCACCGTCAAGTTAATTTATTGTAGTCAAGTTAACTTATTTTATGCCATTTAGACAAATAGAAATCGTTACTATCAAATGGTTTGAGCAAACTGATTTTTCAATTTTCAATTAATTTGACTGTGTCAAACAATGTCTTAAAGATTTCACAGGCGCCTTTGCGTGACTTGCCTGAGTCTAGGGAAGACAACGTGCGAGCTCGAAACTCAATAGGATATTTGCGGGGCATGTTCCCGTCATAGAAAAAAATAATGTAAATGAAAAACGATTTGGTTGTAGAATCCGAGCAAAAGTAAAAGAGTGAATCTCTTAGAGTTACTCGGATTTCTTAAAGCTCATAAGCACTATCGGGATTGTTAAAATCTTTAAAGTTCAAAATAACCTTTTTCACCGGAAAAAAGCCCGGGGCCTTCGGCCATGTCATCTTCTTTAATTGTATCAGGCTCAAAATGACTACAGCCAGCCTGCAAGAGCAAGACTGACTGTAGGATTAAAAAAGCCATAAGTTTCAAGTTACGCAAAACTTATCTCTCCTATCGGTTTAGAATTTAACACGGACACCGGACATGACCATGGTAATGTCTTTAAAGCGGGCTGTATCAGTTGAATCCCCATCAAGAGAATAAACGCGAGCAGAAAGATAAATCTCCGTTGCAACGCGATCGATATGTTGAACCAAACCGGCACCGTATGTCTTACCGACATAATCTTTGCGGATATTAACATCGTTAAGCCCGCGATTTAAGAACATGTTCTCGAAATGACCGTAATCAAGGGCAAGAGCTGTTTTACCGGCTTCAAAGAAGTTTTGTTGATAACCGACTTTACCATAATAGATCTTGCCGTCGGGTGCAGCGTTAACTTTCCAGTTGCGGTATGTTGTTGCAAATTGGAGGCTTAAACCGATGGGGAATAAGGCACCGATAGATCCGTTCCATTGTGTATATTTAGCAGGTAAGTTATCAGCTGCCGTTACAGCGCCGGTATTAGCCAAATCATGGATATAAGATCCTTGGATAGCAATTTTTGTACCCATAACCGTAGAAGCATGCATTAAGGCAACATCCCACATATCGTTACGGCCTTTGTACACATGGCTTGCGGCCAATTTAGTGCCCCAGTAGGTCGGTGTGTCATACTGAATACGATCTTCACGACCCGAGCCGTTACCAAGGTCATTAAAGAGACGTGAAATCGTTAAAGCCGCACCGCCTGTTGATGTTGCTTTGTTTGCAGCTGTTGCTCCGAAGGCAGGATCTGCCGAAGGTAGATTTTTATTAACAAACTGTGTGCCGCCGGCAAGTTGTCCGACACTTGTTCCGCTAGAAATAGCATCCGTATTGGATAGGTCGGTGTGGCGTGTTACACGAGATGCAGCCGTCCAACCGTGTCCCAGGGTTACTTTACCCCAACGTTTGCTGTCGAAATAACCTTCGGCAATGCGCATGTTTAGGGAGCTTGTTCCGTCGTTAGCATTATGTACATCAATATTTTCAGCTGCATTGCTACGAACATCAGCCGTAATGGTACCGCCGACCGTATTGCCTTCGGATAATTTCCCCGTTGCATCAACACGAAAACGTGTGGAGGCAACGGCGCTCGGATCCACATGTACGACGTTTGAGTGATCCCCGTCATCATGCCATAAAACAGCACGGTTCACTTGACCGGAAAGCTTAAGGTTTAAGTTATTTCCTGAGGTTACCGCTTCTTTTTCAGTAAGGTCGCCGACAACTCTTTCTTTTGCTTCAAGTTCGTTGACACGCTTCATGAGCATTTCAACTTGAGCCTTTAGGGCCGCATCACCTTGTTGTGTTGCAGGTGTTGCAGCAGAAAGATCTGTTGCACAGCCAAGTGCAACAACAGAAGCACATGTTAGTGTTAAGATATTTTTCATCTATGTTTCTCCTATGATAGATACTTTTATCATCACTTTACTTTTGAATAAAACCAATGAAAAAATTGATTCAAATTTAATTTAATAAAGGAGCGTTGCAAGAATGCAACATTATGTGAGGGAAAGGCAGGCTATATTTGAAAATAAGAAAAAGCGCTTTTTAGGAGGACTTAAAGCGCCTATTTAAGGGCTTAGGAAGTCGGTTTTAAGCGCTTTTAGCAATGTTATGTCGGTGACCCGTTTTAAGATAATCTTGGGTTAAATTCATAACGTTTTTGAGTTTGTCTGTGAAGTAATGGTCGGCGCCCTCAACATGTTTGTTCGTAATGTAGATATTACGTTGTGCCGTAAGGGTTTGTGCAAGGGTGGTGACGGACTCGGGCTTAACGATTTTATCATCGGCACCTTGGATAAAAAGGCCGGAGACAGGGCACGGAGCCAAGAAAGTGAAGTCTTTGCTATCGGCCGGAGGATTTACGGCTACAAATCCGTCTAGCTCCGGGCGGCGCATTAAGAGTTGCATGGCAATCCAAGCTCCAAAAGAAAAGCCGCCGACCCAAGAGGCAGGCGCATTGGGGTTGTGAGCCTGAAGCCAATCAAGGACGGCGGCAGCATCGCTGAGTTCGCCTTCGCCTTCGTCAAACACGCCCTCGGATTTACCGACGCCTCGGAAGTTAAAGCGCAACGTATTAAAGCCGTTTTGTGAAAATGTACGATACAAGGCGTAAGTGACCTTGTCATTCATAGTACCGCCGTCTTCGGGGTGAGGATGCAAAATAAGCGCCACCGGAGCATTAGTTTTTGTGTGGTGGTACTTAGCTTCAAGGCGTCCTTCGGGACCGTTAATAATAACTTCTGGCATACGAAACCTACATTTTCTCTATTAAGACATTAATAGCAAATTAACGCCGGAGGTCAAGTTTTTTCAACACTTTCAAGCGCTTTAAGCTAAGCGACTTAGAGCAGTATTTAACTTTTCTTTTAAGTTCTGTTCTTCTTCTAAACGCTCTTTATTTTTAGCTATTATTTCATCAGGTGCATTATCTACAAATTTTTTATTTGATAATTTTCTTTCAAGGGATGTAATTTCTTCATTAACTTTCTTGAGATTTTTCTCAAGGCGGGCTCGTTCTGCCGGAATATCGATTACATTGCTAACGGAAAGGTAAAAGGTGCCTTCCTTCATAATACCTTGAACAAACCCTTTTTCTTGAGGGGCTGTTTCTACAAACTCAAGAGTTTCAAGGCGTGCCAAACGCAAAATGAGGGGGGCGAGTTTTGAAAACGCTTGTCTTTTTTGAGGATCCTCAAGAACAAGTTGCAAAGGCACTTTTGCGCCGGCCGGGATATTTACGTCGTTTCGGATGCTGCGAACCATGGTGATGAGCTCAATGATCCTGTTGAATTGGTCTTGGACACCTTCATTTTTATAAAGTCCGCGGTTGGCTACGCCGTTCTTGTCTTCTAAGGGCCATGGGTTAGTAATTAATAAACCGACTGTGCCGGATGTAAGGTTTTGCCAGATTTCCTCGGTAATAAAAGGCATAACGGGGTGTAAGGCATGTAAGAGTTGACCTAAAACCCATCCCAGTGTTTTGCGGGTTTCGGCTTTTTCTTCCTCACTCCCCTCAAAAAGAACGGGTTTGGAAAATTCGATATACCAATCACAAAAGGTTCCCCACGCAAAACGATAAAGAGCCGTTGCCATTTCATCAAAACGATACCGTGCGACGGCACTTTCAACGTCTTCAAGGCAGGCAACAAACTCGGCGATAATCCAACGATTCAGGTCAAGATTGAGGTCGGTAGGGTTAAAATCAGCGGTGTAAGAAACCTCATTTGCTTCAAGAAAACGAGCCGCATTCCATAGTTTTGTTGCAAAATTTCGGTAGGTTTCGACAAGAGTATCGGAGTATTTGATATCTCGACCGGGGGCGGCAAAGGCTGTCATGGTAAAGCGCAGAGCATCGGCGCCATATTTATCCATAACCAAAAGGGGATCAATAACATTGCCTTTAGTTTTAGACATTTTTTGCCCGTGTTCATCACGAACAAGAGCATGCAGAAAGACATCTTTAAACGGGACTTCTTTCATCGCATAAAGACCCATCATCATCATACGGGCGACCCAAAAGAAAAGGATATCGCTTCCGGTTATGAGACAGTTTGTTGTGTAAAACCGGTCAAGTTCCTTTGTTTTTTCAGGCCAGCCGAGGGTTGAAAAAGGCCATAGTGCCGAAGAAAACCAAGTGTCAAGAACATCTGTTTCTCGGGTGATTTTAACGGTTTCTCCATAGTGAGAGTTGGCTTGGGTTTGGGCTTCTTCTTCGGTTTCGGCGACAAAAATTGTGTGATCGGGACCAAACCAAGCGGGAATTTGATGTCCCCACCACAATTGCCGTGAAATACACCAAGGTTGAATGTTTTTAAGCCAATGATCGTAAGTGTTTAAACCGCTTTCCGGGTAAATGGTTGTGCGGCCGTCGTGGGCGGCGGCAAGGGCTTCTTTCGCCAGAGGTTCCGCGTTTACAAACCATTGGTCTGTTAAGCGAGGTTCAAGGACAACACCGGAACGCTCTCCGTGGGGGACGCTGTGGGCCGTTTGTTCAATTTTCTTAATCTTTCCAAGAGCCTCGAGTTCTTGGACAACACGCTTTCTGGCGGTAAAACGCTCAAGTCCGGCAAAAGGCTTCGGTAAATCGGTCGTCAAAGAACCGTGTTCGTCAAGGATGGTAATTTTCTCGAGGTTATGACGCTCTCCGACCTCAAAATCATTAAAATCATGGGCCGGTGTAATCTTAACGGCCCCCGTTCCTTTTTCAGGATCGGAGTGTTCGTCGGCCACGATGGGGATTTCACGATTCACAAAAGGAACGATAGCTTTTTTGCCGATAAGGTCTTTATAGCGTTCGTCATCCGGGTGCACGGCAATGCCGGTATCGCCGAACAGCGTTTCCGGACGTGTGGTTGCAACAGTGATGGTGCGGCTAGGATCGTTAGCAATATCATAAACGATATACCAAAGGTTCCCTTGGCATTCCACGTTATCAACTTCTAGGTCAGAAACTGCCGTGAGGAGTTTGGGATCCCAGTTCACCAACCGTTTGTTGCGATAGATGAGCCCGTCTTTATAAAGACGGACAAATATTTTGCGAACGGCGGCGCTTAATCCGTCATCCATGGTAAAGCGTTGGCGATCCCAATCCGGTGTCAGGCCGAGGCGTTTTTGTTGCCTTACAATAGCATCGCCGGATTCTTCTTTCCATTTCCAAACGCGCTCTAGGAATTTTTCACGCCCCATGTCTCGGCGATTTGGTTCTCCGGCTTCTGCCAGTTGACGTTCGACAACCATTTGCGTTGCAATGCCTGCATGATCCGTACCGGGTTGCCAAAGGGTTGTGAATCCGCGCATGCGATGATAGCGTACAAGTACATCTTGCAGGGTATAGTTTAAGGCATGACCCATATGAAGATTTCCCGTGACATTGGGAGGGGGCATCATAACGGTAAATGCTCCTTTATGCTCATACCCCCGGCGTGTCACAGCTTTAAAGGCACCTGCTTCTTCCCAAGCTTTATAATGTTTATCTTCAATATCTTGCGGCGTGTAGTTTTTCTCTAGCATCGGGCTCATCTTTTAATGTGGATATGCGGCATTCTTCAAGAGAGTCTATGACAGGTGAGGGGGCGACTTCAAGCCCGTTGTTTGTTTTCTTGAGATTAACAGGGCATTCGGGTTTATTTGTTGCTGCCGAGGAGGTGCTAAAGGCTATGAAAAAATAATCTTGGTTCTGCTATTCGAAAATTCATGTGGTCAAAGAGGACGGCATAAAGAATAGGTTTTTTGAAACTACGGTTCTAAAAGAAAAATGCGAAGTAATGGTGCCCCCGGGGAGAGTCGAACTCCCACTCCCGAAAGAAGAAGATTTTGAGTCTACCGCGTCTACCAATTCCGCCACAGGGGCACTATATAATTCAGTACTATAGCGAAAAAAGTTGCAGAATCAATGAAAAATATCGATTCTTTTTAAAAAGTCTTTATAGTGAGTATAGCTTTCTTTCCCAAAGGAATACTCTCATGACATCTCATCCGCCTGTTTGCACTCCTACATCTTTCAAAAAAGCCGCCCCGGTATCTCGAAACTCTTTTATTATTCTTTCCAATTGGCTTTTTACGACTGCGGGCTTTGTTATGGTTATGGTTATTTTAGGAGGGCTTACACGATTAACAGGATCGGGGCTTTCCATGGTGGATTGGCATCCTGTAACAGGTTTTTTTCCGCCCCTTAATGAAGTTCAATGGCAAAGTGTTTTTGATCTTTATAAAGCCTCTCCCCAGTACCGTAAAGTTAATTTCGGTATGAGCCTGTCTGAGTTTAAAGGCATTTTTTGGTTGGAATTCATCCATCGTTTGGCGGGGCGCTTTATCGGGCTTATTTTTCTTGTGCCTCTTTTATATAGTCTTTTGAAAAAAGAACTACGTTCTTGGAGTCCTAAAATCCTAGCCATTTGGGTTTTGGGCGGCCTTCAAGGGGTTATGGGGTGGTATATGGTGAAAAGCGGCCTTATTGACGAACCTTGGGTTAGCCCTTTTCGACTCTGTGCCCATTTGTTGCTGGCTTTTTTAACCTGTTCTGTGTTGTTCTGGTCAGGACTGGTCCTTCGTTCTAAAAGGAATCAAGCAACCCTCGGCAAACCTCGGTTTTTTCAGAGCCTTAAAAATCCGAATATCTTGATCATATTGATGCTTATTGTTTTAACCATTTGTTACGGTGCCTTTGTTGCAGGCATGAAAGCCGGACTCATTTATAATACTTTTCCTCTTATGGGGGAAACGTTTATCCCTTCGGAAATTTTATTCCATACCCCGTGGTATGAGAACTTTTTAACGAATCCCGTAACCGTTCAATTTACCCATCGTGTACTGGCTGTTTTCACCTTAGGGAGCATTTGGTTATATGGCATTAAAACCCTCAAAAACAAACCGTCCGATCTTGAAAAGAAACGGATCATAGGCCTGTTGGGATGGTCTTTGATCCAAGTCATTCTCGGTATTTCAACTTTGGTTTTGCAGGTTCCTTATGATTTGGCTGTTGCTCATCAAGCAGGTGCTTTGATTTTACTGATGCTTTTTCTGGGAACCTTGTATTATAAAACAGCGTAATATATTCCCTCTAGGGCGTTTTTGCTTCAAGGGTATAAAGTTTCCAACGGCGTGCAAACAGGTAAGTTAAAACGCAAGCAACAATGGCAGGAGGCCCATAAGCAGCACCAAAAACTTCCATGACAAAGGCAATGGCGGCCAAGGGGACTTGAACCACGGCGACAAGAGCCGAAGCAAGTCCGGCAACCACAAAAACCGCCACGTTGGCTTCAAGGGGATAGCCCAAGACAAGAAGGGTTTGATAAATACCGGCACCGGAAATACCGCCTAAGAACATAGCTGGAACCAATGCTCCGGCACTACCGCCGGCCATTAAGGTAAAGCCCGTTGCAAAGGCTTTCGCCACAACAAGCAATAAGAGAATCCACCATACCTTTAGAAGGGGGTTGCCTTCGCCGGCCATCACTTGAATAATGGTTTCTTCGGAAACACCCAGAACATGCTGCGGCTCAAGACCTAAGCCGAACCAAATGCCAAGACCGATGGCGCCGGTGCAAACGGCTCCAATAACAGGTCGAAGAACACTTGGAAAAGGTTTGATCATTCTCTTTAGATGCTTGAATAAAAAGGCAATACCCAAACTGGCAGGGGCGCTGCAAATAAGGGCAATGGCAGAGACCTCCATATATTCTTTTAACGAATAAGAAAAATGACGGGCGCGAGGGGTAAAGAGAGGCTCAAAATTAAGGAAGTGGTTGTTAAGGGCGTAAGCAACAATTGCACCAATAAGGGAGTACATAAGAGGGCGGTAGAGAATGCGTGCATTATAAACAATTTCTGCCGCAAAAAGGGCGGATGTCATGGGCGCATCCAAGAGAGTCGCGACGGCAGCCGATATCCCGGCCATTTGGTAAATGCGCAAATCATCCGGTTGAGGTATTTTAAAAAGCCGCGACCAACCGGCACCGATGCATTCTCCAATGGGAACAACGGGCGCTTCAATTCCGCCGCTTCCGCCGCTTCCAACGGTAAGAGACGTTAAAATAGCTCGTCTGATAGCCTGTAAAAAGTCCGGTTGTTGATAGCGGGGTTGTTTTTTTGTATCTCCGCTTTCGTAAGTGGCGTGGAAAAATTCAAGAGATCTTGCCATACCGTCCCCTTCGGAAGATTGCCAAGAGGGAATGCGGAGCAAAAGGCCTCGTATGAGAGCGGCTCCCAGCAAGACGATGAAAATAACATAAGCTTGGTGTGTTAAGTCATGAGTTTCTTCTTTTGGATTTTCAGCCTTGGTTTCCGGTTTTGGGGCAGAGTCTTCTTCTGTTTGTGTCGGGGGAGCCCCCTCCATTCCTTCAAAACTAAGGCTATGTCGACCCTTGTCGTCTTTTTTTTCATAGAGCTCTGCAAAGGGGGTAAAAAGATAGCCCGACCCGAATTTTATGGAATAGCGAACACCTGAGACAATAGTCCACGTCGTTGCTGCCACGAGGGCGACAATGAGAAAGTTCCGAAAAAGATGAGTCCAAGTTTCGTAAATATTAAAAGAAGCGTCTTTTTCAACACTCGCCCGTTGAATCGATGCATCAGGACCGCCTGCCATGTTAAACTCCCTGTTTTGAAAAATGTTTATGTAAACTGTAATTATTGTATAATAATTTTAAAGCGTCTCATAGATAGTATATAATAGGGCTCCTAAGATATCCTAAGTGCTTTAAATAAGGAGTTTTTTGTATTTTTTTCAATGTGTTATGCCTTGTTTTTTTTGGGTCGCTTTATTTAGAAGCCGGTTTTTTATGCCTGTCCATATGATGGAGAAGAATACTAATGCGACGGTTTTGATCGGAGAAAGGATCATCTTTGATCAACGGATCCGTTGCAGCACTTCCTTTAACAAAAATAATACGTCCCGTGTTTAAGCCAAAGTTTAGTAAATAGCGCCTGGCCGAGTTAGAGCGATCGGAGGATAACTCCCAGTTACTGTAATCTTTACGATTATGATACGGTTTGGCGTCTGTGTGTCCTGTAATAGAAATTTTATTCGGTAATTTCTTTACAATTCGTGCCACTAATTTGAAGAGCTTAACGGTGTGGGGTAACGGCTCTGCTTCTCCGATTTTGAACATAGACGTTTTATCTCGGTCAACAATTTGAATACGAAGCCCCTCGGGCGTTTCATCAATAATTAAGTTTTTGGCTAATTCTTTAAGTTCCGGATCTTCTTGAATGGCCTGCTTTAAGGATTCCTCAACCTCTTTAAAATTTTCTTTTTCAAGCTTTTCAAATTCTTTATCCTGCATGCTTAAATCAGGTTTAGAGGTTTCCGAACTTAAAAGAGATTCATCTAATTCTTGAACAAGAGCCTTTTTAACTTGCTCATCATCTTGCTCGGCATTCTCAGGGACTTGAACAGCGCCCTTTTTTCCGTTGGATTGCCCGTCTGTTTGCCCCTCTCCTTTGGTGACATTGTCTTCCAAAACCCCTTCGCTGCTTAGGGTTAGACCGGATAGAACACCGCCGCTACCGCCGGCGCCGGTTAAGTTCCCGGGAGGGCCAAAATAGTTGGAGATGCCGCGCCTTTGTTCTTCGGAGGTCGAGCTCAAAAGCCACATCATTAAGAAAAAAGCCATCATGGCTGTCACGAAATCGGCATAAGCGACTTTCCACGCACCGCCGTGATGGCCGTGACCGTCGACTTTTTTAATTTTCTTAATAATGGGGCGGGGCTCTTCGGCCATTGGGCTACCTTATTATTTTTTATACTTTTGGAAGATTTTCCACATGGCTTTCAACATCATAAAAACTAGGGCGTTGGTGGGACATCAGGGACTTTCGAGCAAACTCTAAGGCAACAGCCGGGGCAAAACCGTTCATATAAGCCAATAAGCCGACTTTGATGCAGCTGAGCATTTTGGCGTCTTCTTCATAAACAGCATTTAAATTCTGGGCGATGGGGCCGACGATACCGTAGGCTAAAAAGACCCCTAAAAATGTTCCTACAAGGGCGCTACCGATCATGCGACCAAGAATCTCCGGGGGTTTATCAATGGAGGCCATGGTTTTAATAATACCAAGAACCGCGGCCACAATGCCAAGGGCCGGTAACCCGTCTCCGAGAGCTGCAAAAGCCCCTGCTATCTGGTGATCTTCTTTATGGTGAACATCCAGTTCTTCGTTAATGAGGTCTTCCATTTGGTTGGGGTCATCGGAACCCATGGTCATCATGCGGAAATAGTCACAAATAAAATCAATAATATGATGATCTGCCAGAATTTTTGGAAAATTTTTAAAAATTTCGCTTTCTTTCGGGGCTTCGACATGACTTTCAAGGGCAAGCATTCCTTTTGACCTTGCAAGTTTAAAAAGCATATAAAGCAAGCTCAACAAATCAAGATAATCTTCTTTTTTATAAGAAGGTCCTGCCAGAACTTTTTTAAACCCGCCTGCAAGTGCCCCCAGAACTTTTTTTGTGTTTCCAATCATCATAGCCCCGATACCGGCTCCTAAAATAGTGCCGAGCTCATGGGGCGCTGCCGCAAGAATAATCATAATATTGCCGCCTGCAATGATATAGATCACAAAAACGCAAAGAAAAACAACAGCCAAGCCGGGAATGAACACGAGAAATTATCCTTTTTTATTTTCTAGCGCTTTTTTTAGCTCCTCGGACGTTGTCATTTGCTCCTAAACTACGAAATATAGTCGTCGGCTGCTCTTTCCTAATCCGGTGCATATTTTAAAAGCACTCTATTCTTTTCCTTTATCATTGTAGCGTGTTTTAAAGCTGCCTTGAAGAGTAATCCGTCCAATAAAAAAGGACCCTTTAAAATAAATTAAAAGATCCTTTGAAAACAAATACTTAAAAATGATAGGGTTAGTTGATTGAAACCAGCTCCACATCAAAAACGAGGGTCGCGCCGCCCGGAATGATGTGACCGGCACCGTGATCACCGTAACCAAGTTCCGGCGCAATGGTTAAAACACCACGCTCCCCGATGCTCATGGCAGCAATACCCTTATCCCATCCTTGAATAACTTGGCCGACGCCGAGTTTAAAGGTAATGGGCTCACCACGATCACGTGAACTGTCAAACTTTGTACCGTCTGTTAAAGTGCCCACATAATGGACGGAAACCATATCGCCGTTTTTGGGTTTGGCACCTGTACCTGCTTGGTTTTGTGTGTAAGAAAGTCCGGGAACAATCTCAACGACTGTTGTGTTTTCTGCAGTATTAGTCATATTTTCCTCTTTCGTCATATTTGAGTTTTCAGTTGAAAAGGTCGGTTGCGCCAAGCAAAATGTTAATAGAACGGCACTTAATAAGGTTTTTTTCATTTTTTCTTCCTTTTTTAGGAAAACATAGGACATTTATCTCTCTCGGGTCAATATCTAATGTTTAATAGCCTTTTTAGCGGCTTGTTGATTAATCAGGGTTTCTGCAATTTGCACGCCGTTGAGGGCGGCTCCTTTACGGAGGTTGTCTCCCACAATCCAGAGAGAGAGGCCGTGCGTGACCGTCGGATCTTGACGAATCCGACTGACGGCTACCATATCTTCACCGGCAATCTCAACGGGAGTGATGTAGCCGTCTTCCTCAGGACGATCAAGAACCACAACGCCTTTTTTAATGCCGTAAGCTCGGCGTGCTTGGTCGGGTGTGATTGCAGATTCGAATTCGACGGTTGCCGAAATGGAATGGCCGATAAATACGGGAACGCGTACACAGGTTGCCGTGACTTTGATGGAGGGGTCAAGGATTTTACGGGTCTCCATGATAATTTTCTCCTCTTCGCCCGTTGAACCGTCTCGGTTGAAATTATCAATATGGGGAATGAGGTTAAAAGCAATAGGTTTTGTAAACTCTTGAGGTTTTTGGTCTTCGTTTACAAACATGGCCTTTGTTTGATGGAAAAGTTCATCCATAGCACGCTGTCCTGCTCCTGAAACCGATTGATAGGTTGAAATCACAACACGTTTAACGGGAGCGATATCATGGAGGGGTTTTAGGACAAGCGTTAGAGGGATGGCAATACAATTGGCATTGGCAATAATGTTTTTCTTGAAGCCTTTATCCAAGACATGACCGTTAACTTCGGGGACAATCAAGGGAACGCCCGGCTCTAAACGAAAGCGGGAAGAGTGATCAATGACAATTGTGCCCGCTGCTGCTGCCTTTGGGGCGTATTGTCGGGCCACTTCCGACCCTGCGCAAAAGAAGGCAAAATCCGTTCCTGAAAAGTCATAAAGAGCTAAGGGCTCTACTTTGAGAATCTCTTTTTCTCCATAGGAAACTTCTTTGCCGATAGAGCTTTCCGAGGCAAGGGCAACGACTTTGCTCGTTGGGAATTTGCGTTCTTCCAAGATAGATAAAACCTCACGGCCTACTGTTCCTGTAGCACCGACAACGGCAATTTTATAGGTCATTTTGAGCGATATCCTTATTTTTTATTGTCATAGGGGTTTTTTCCTTTTCGTACCTGAAAACGAACGGGAACGCCCGGTAAATCAAAATCTTCCCGCAATTTATTTAAGAGATACCGCAAATAGGAGTCAAGCAGTTCGGCAGGCTTTGAAATAAAGAGTACAAAGGTCGGCGGTCTTGTTTTGATTTGGGTCATATATTTCAAGCGAATGCGTGTCCCGCCGGCAAGGGGGGGCGGGTGATGACTAATGGTTTCTGCAAGCCATTGGTTTAAAAGAGAGGTAGAGATTCTGGTATTCCAAAGCTGTTCTTGGGCAAAAACCGTTTCCATGAGCTTATCAAGGTTCTTGCCGTTTTTAGCAGAAATTGAAAGGCAAGGGATACCTTTAACTTGAGGAAGTACATAGAGCAGGCGCTTTCGGAGTTCTGAGAGAAAATCCCCCTTCATAAGGTCGGATTTATTGACCGCAATCACAAGACTTCTGCCTTCTTTAATGACATGCTCGGCGATGGTTAAATCTTGTTTTTCCAAGGGTGTTTGGGCATCCAGTACCAAAACGGTTACCTCGGCATAGCGAATGGCCTTGAGAGAATCGCTAACGGATAAACGTTCAAGACGTTTGTTAATTCGAGATTTTCGGCGCATACCGGCCGTATCTACCAACTGAATATTGCGCCCTCGATAGTTCCAGTCCAAGTGAACGGCATCGCGGGTTACTCCGGGCATATCCCCTGTTAAAAGACGATTTTGACCAAGGAGAGCATTAATTAAGGTAGATTTTCCCGCATTGGGTCGTCCGATAATAGCAAGGTTTAAGGTGCGATTTGATAAATCTTCAGGTGCGGCATCGGGATCAAAGGGCGCTTCATCCTCTTCGTTGTCGTATTGCATAGCCGTTTGATCTTCGCCAAGAGAAATGGAGCGCTCTTTTAAGACATCATATAAATCACCCAAACCAATGCCGTGTTCTGCTGCAACGGCAACAGGCTCACCGATGCCAAGGCGATAAAAATCTCCAAGGTTATCAACGGTTTTTTGATTTTCACATTTGTTGGCAACCAGAACAATAGGCGTTTTGAGCTTTTTGCGGAGTTTTCGCACTAAATTTTCATCGTTGGCAACCAGGCCTTCACGTCCGTCAACGACAAACAGGATTAGATCTGCCGTTTTAAGAACTTCTTCCGTTTGCTCTTCGATTTGTTTAAAGAGCGTATCGTGCTCAAAGCCCAACAAACCGGCCGTATCAATAATTTCAAATTTAAGGTCGGCAAGGCGCGCCGGCATAGCACGCCAGTCTCTTGTAACACCGGCTATGTCGTCAACGATAGCAATTTTCTTGCCGACTAAGCGATTAAAAAGGGTCGATTTCCCCACATTCGGGCGACCGATGATAGCGATTCTCATAAAATTTTATCCGGTTTAATTTAGTCTCTTCATAGCGGGTTTTAGGGGTAAAAGTCAAAGAATCATTTTCTGTTGAGTCTTAACCCATATCAAGGCGCACTCAACGGTATGGTTAGGATAGACCTGTTGTAAGAGGTCTTTATAAACCCCTAGCTGAGCGATATAGATTTCCGGTATCTCTTCTTTGGTTTTCGGCACCGATCGATTGCTCTTAAAGTCAATGATCGTTAAGGTTGTATCGGTGATGATAAGACGGTCAATTTGCCCGTTGAATTTTTGACCTCTAAGGTCACCGGATATAGGCACTTCGGCATAGGAATTAGGTCCGAAAATATCCGTAAAATCGGGGTTGTTTAAAAGGGCGGTTACCTCTTCAAATAGCTCTTGAAACTTAGGAAGACCATGGTGTTGTGCTTGGCGTTTTGCATAAGGGTGCCATTGTTCCGGGGGAAGGGTTGGCAAAACTTCCAAGAGGTTGTGGGCATAGTTCCCTGTTTTGTACGGGTCAAAAACTTCTTTTTGGGTAAGAGGCGACAAAGCTATCGAATCCTCGGAAGGTTTAAGGGCTCGGTTGGCGATAAAAACACTGGGGGAAAGAGGTTCGGCTTCACCAATTTCGCTTTGTGGATTTTGGAAGAGCCATTCGGGATAAGTCGTTATATTGGTTTTGGGCATTGTGTCAATTACGTGAGGGATAGGGCGTTGCTGCGGGCGCTCATAACTATAAATACCGTTTTCCTGCCGATTACCCAACTGACGCAGAGACGGCTCAACACAATGATACCAACACCGGTCGGAGGTTTCTCTCGATGTTTCCCAACCTGCAATAATCAGCTCATCTTCGGCTCTGGTTAAGGCAACATAAAGTAGGCGATAGTATTCGGCCATTTGTTTCTTGTCAGCTTCATTTTTGACTTCTGTTATTTTTTCGCAAGAGCGGTGAAGGGGCGTGCGCCGGAGAGGAACACTATAATTTTTCGTTGTTTGCCAAAGCAATAACGGACATTGGTTCGGTATGCGGGTTGTATCCGGTAAGAAGACAATGGGAGCTTGAAGGCCTTTAGCGCCGTGAATGGTCATGATCCGCACGGCATTTAAGTCCGCGCTCGAAAAATCCCTCTTTATTTCAGGATTAGTTCTTTGGCAATGTTCGACAAATCCTTGTAGCCCGCTTTGCTGATTTTGCGTTGTGCCTTGTCCATAGTCAAAAGCTAAATTCAGGAATTCATCCAACACGTCCTCGCACTCGTCACCCAACCGAGCATAGAATTTTTGTCGCCCTTTTAAGCCGGTGAGCACATGGGAAAAAAGCGCATAAGGCGTTAGATTGTCTACCTTTTTAAGCAAGTTTGATAGAGTCTCTTTGGTGCTTTGATGGTTTTGGCGGGCGCATAAGCTCGCCCACAAGCTTTTTTTACCGCGTTCACAAGCAAGTTCAATGAGGTCTTGTTCCGAATAATTAAAGAGGGGAGATTTCAGAACACAAGCCAAGTTGTAATCATCCTCAGGCAATAGCAAGAAATTGGTTAAGGCAAGGAGGTCTTGGCCGGCAATATGATCCGTCAGGTGAAAACGGTCGAGCCCGGCAACGGGAATGTTTTGCCGTTTTAATGCGCGGATGACTTGATACATAAAGGCGTTGCGCCGCTGAACTAAGATAAGGAAATCCCCTGCTTTAACAGGACGCCCTTTTGCCGTTAAAATTTCTTTTTGGATCAGGCGCTCTTTAATATCTCGGGCAATTTTTGTTGCTAAGGTTTGTGAGGGAGAGGAGTGATACGGCAAGCTTTCTTCTTTTTCACAAGGCACAAGAGGCCACAATTGTACTTTTCCCCCGTCAAGGGGGCGGAAACTTGTGTGAGTGCCTTGAAAGTTACTTCCTAATTGCAGAGAAGCAAACACAGAATCTACAAGGGACAAAACCGCTTGGTTTGATCGAAAGGAGACGTCCAGAGATACCTCCGCCCAAGATTGCTTGGCTTTCTCAATTTTGTTTTTAAAATAGGGGCGAAAATGTTGGAATAAATCGGGGGCGGCTCCTTGAAAGCTATAAATGGATTGTTTTCGATCCCCCACCACGAAAAGAGTGCGGTTTATAGGGCGTGCCGTTTCACCGGCAAAGAAATCTTCCGCAAGCTTTAAGATAATTTGCCATTGGTCGGGGCTCGTATCTTGGGCTTCATCCACTAAAATATGATCAATGCCGCCGTCCAGTTTATAAAGAACCCAAGATACCCCTTGATCCTTTGCTAAAAGCTGTGCAGAGGTGGCGATCAGATCATCAAAATCTAAAAGCGATCTCTCTTGTTTTAGGGTTTCATAAAGCTGTAAAAGCTTTTGGGCAAGAACGCTTAGGGCATAGCTCCCTTGCAGACCTTCCAAGGCATTCAGTTTCTCTTTTAAAAGGGTAAGTTTTTCTATACTGTCATAGAAAAATTCGCCAATCTGCGGATGTTCTTTGAGGATCTTTTGGGTGACAAGTTTTTGGCGAGCCTCTCCCTTTTGGGTGAAAAAGAGACTCAGGTAATCGTCAATATTTTCAAGGTTTAAGGGAGTGTTGAGAAAATCTTTTAGCTGCAGACTTAACTTTTGATCGGTTTTTGTGCCGTTGCTGCAGGCTTCGTGCACTATTTTAAGGACGCTGTGATCCGGTTGACAGGTTTGTATGATTTCTTTGGGGCATTTGGATACGGGCATCTCGAAATGGGTTTCAAGGTTTGCTTTTAAATCCTCGAGGGAATGCGAGCCGAGCTGCCTTCTTGATTGAGTATCCGATATAATTTTTTTCAGGTTTTCCGGTAAAGTTTGAGGGCTATAAAAAGGGGTGAGTCTGTCAAAGGCTTCTTGATAGAAGGCGTCTTGATCTACCAATGTCATTAATTTTTCTACCGCACTTTGCAGAAGCGCGTTTTGGTCATCCTGATCCATGAGGGCGCTTTTGACGGGCAGCCCCGCTTCTAGGGGAAAACGTGCAAGGAGCTGTTGGCAAAAGCTGTGGATTGTGAGAACTTTTAAGCCATAAGGATCATCAATGAGTTGAAAAAAAAGCAGACGTGCTTTTTGAGAGTCTTGGGGAGAGGGCATGTGCCCCAAGAGATCCTCTAAAGAGGTAATAAGGTTTTGGCGTGAACACGTTGACCACTTGGAGAGGCTTTCAAAGATGCGGTGTTGCATTTCCGAAGCAGCGGCTTTGGTATAGGTGAGGCACAGGATTTTAGAGGGGGCAATGCCTTGGAGTAAAAACCGCAATACCCGATCTGTTAAAACTTTTGTTTTTCCTGTTCCGGCAGAAGCATCCACCCATACGGAATGACTTGGCAGGCCGGCAAGGCGTTGCTTATGGGACGGGTTTTCACTTTGAAGGAGGTCTTCCGGACGGGGAGCAAACGCCGAGATCATTTAAGCTGCCTCCTCTTTATTTTGATCAGTACTGTGATTATGACCGGTATCTTGGCCGAGCCATTCAACTGTGCGCTCGAGGTGGGCATAGGAATTAAAGCGATCTTGAAGAGCTTCATAAGGATTTACACCGTAGGGATTTTTCGGGTCATGGTAATGTTCGAGGGCTTCAAAAAGCCGCCGAGCCGTATCATTGGCTAAATTTTCACAAATAATGCTTTGTGTTTTTTGGCTTGTTAGCCCGACATAGGTTAGTTTCGAAACATGGGCATGGGGAGTGTTTTTTTCAAATAAATAAGCCAGTAAAGGCAATTGAGGCGCATCTCCTTGAAGGACGCTTGCCTTAGAAGGCGGCGTACCGGTTTTGTAGTCAATAATTTCATAGGTGCCGTCCGTGAGGCGATCAATGCGGTCGGCTTTGCCTACGAGTTCATAGGTTGTGCCTTGAATATCAAAGGAACGGGTGAGTTTTTTCTCAACAAAGGTCTCGAGGGACTGTTCTTTTTGCTTTTGTAGAAAGGTTACAATCCAAGGGTGAAAGAGAGTAAAAGATTTCAACCACAGGGTAGCCGTCTCTCGAGGAAGACTTTGGGGAAGATAAGCTCGGGTCAGTGATTCTAAGGGTTTGTTTTGCAAGACCGATTGCTCGAGAACTTTATGAACCCATGTTCCAAAATCAGCTTGTGTAAAAGGCTCGTTGAGGATACGCAAGGGATCGAGTTTTAAAATACGTTTTGCATGGATTTGGTAGGGATCTCGAAAAAAACGCTCGACCTCACTGATGGAAAAACGTGTGGGGCGAAATTTCTGCGGCGGACAAGGCTGAGGGGCTTGAAGCATAAGCGGTTGATCCGGTTGATCCAATTTCCGTTGCCAATCCCCTAAAGTATCCGGGTTCTTTTGAGACATAGGGTGATTGAGTTTTTGAGCCAAGGCTTGAAGGCGTAAAACCCAGCGGGAGGGGGTTGCCGGTTCTGTGCCGCGCCTCTTCGAAAAAGATAAATAAACCTTGGGGCATGTCATGTTTTGAGCCAACAAAGAGGCCGCTCGACCAATTAATACCTGAGCGTCAGGGAGGCCGAGAAGCAGACTCATATCCCGATTAAGCCACGGGTTTGCCGATGGATTTGTAGGCCATACCCCCTCATTTAACCCGCATAGAATTGCCGTGTCATAATGGCTATAGGCTCCTTGGATAGGGCTAAGAAGTTTTAATCTCGGGTGATTGACAGCTTCTCGCACGCTTTTTTCTCCCAAGGCCTGACTTAAAAGCGAGACATAGTCTCCGAGAGAGAGAGGCGGGTAATGCTCTGTATTGAGTAAAAACTCCTTAAAACACTCAGCGGCAAGAGTGCCTTGATCTTCTTCCCAAATCCGAGGATTGACGGCTTCTAACATTGCAATATGACTTTGGAGCCACGTTTTAAAAGATTGAGTCGGGCTTGATTTAAGGGTGATAAAGTCTGTTGTTGCCTCATTAAAACGGGTCATTAAGTCTTGGAGGTCTTCTTCGAGGGGCGGAATATTTGCCGGCGATGATCTTAAGACGAGTTGTTCAAAGCGACGCACTTGTTTTTTCAGATCATAGGGGGTGTCATAGCCAAGGCGAGCAAAGGGGCTTTTTAAGAGATTTAAAAAGGCTACGGCATCTTGAAAGGGAGCTCGTATATTTAAAGCATCCAAGATAAAACGTCCCAAAGGCTCTTTGGATAAGGGGACACCCCCTGCAAGATCAACACGGATGTGCCAGCGAGACAAAGCATGCCGGAGTTTCTCGGCAAGTTCTTGATCGGGCGTGACAATAGCGGTTATTTTACGGGGATCTTCAAGGGCTTGCCGTGCCAATAGGGCAACATGTTGAACTTCTTGACTTAACGTTTCGCATTCTAAAAGAGTTATGCCGTTAAGGGTGCAGTTTGTTAAGTCGCGTTCTTCAAAGGGCTGATCGGACATAAGGTGTGCGATGGCTTGGGCGCGTTCGCTTCCTTTTTGATCGCCTGTTTTTTCCCTATCCGCAAAGGCGTCCGGCAGATAATTGGGATGGGTCTTTGAGAGAGTATCACCGCCAACACTCGGTAAATAACCGTTGAGAACAACAGAGCCTTGGGGGAGGCTTTGTGCGGCGGTTATGAGGTTTTTAACAGCGGGAATAAATCCGTCAAGGCCGGCTAATATGACAGGTGTTTGGGGAGGGGTATGATTCCATTGTCGAGCTGTTGCTTTCAGCAAACGAACGGTGTAAGCCGATTGCTCGATACTGTTTTCTTGTGCCAAAATACCGTGCCATTTCTCCAAAAAATCCCGCAAGAAGTGAGAGGTAATTTGCCAATGCTCTGCATAAACTTCAGGGACAAGAGTAAGTAGTTTTTGAGGGTCGGCTTCGTGGGTATTGATCTCATCCAAAAGTGTCATTAATAACCGAGCCACAGGGGGGGAGGCTTCTTGGCCGCTTTGTTGTAGGAGCGTTAAAATCAAACCTTTGCGTTTTACTTCCGAAAGAACCGTCGGTGTTTCCAAGTCTAAGGGCGCGCTAAGGTCATTAATAGCAACAAGGGTCGGAAATAAGACGGCGTTTGCTTGAGAAGAAAGAAGGAGGTTCTTTTTTAATTCTTTGACGGCGCGACGGGTCGGCAAAATTACAAGGGTTTTGAGGTAGGTATCTTGCCCTTGTTGTCTTTGGATATCTTGGAGCTTCTCTTGTAAATAAGAAACAAGGGGACAGTCTAGGGAAAGGCGGATGAAGGCGTGACTCATAAAGACACTCCGTTTAGCCGATCGTTCCAAGAAGCGTCTCCCGATAAACGCACTTCTCTTTCGTCCGGTGTTTTCCCTGCTTTCAACGCCAGCACTAAGGTATTGGAAAAAGTCATTCTCCCCAAGCGCTCGGGCCATTCAATGAGACTGACAGCCGTTGACAGGGCTTCGTCCAAACCGAGTTCTTCGATTTCTTCGGGAGAGTTAAGGCGATAAAGGTCAAAGTGCCAAACGGGAAGAGAGAGATCCGTATAGCTTTGGACGAGTGTAAATGTGGGGCTCGGGACTTCAATGTGAGGATTGTCGGCAAGATGCCTTATAAAAGCTCTGGCAAAAGTGCTTTTTCCCATACCGAGTGTGCCCTTAAGGTAAATAATGTCGCCGACGCGGGCTTGCTTTGCAAGGGACACTGCCAAGGCTTGTGTGTCTTTCTCAGAATGAAGGGTTAGCACTATCTCATCCATCAATAGCCTCGAGAATGACCGTTGCATGGGCGAGGGTTTTTGTATCGGATAACGAGACATGAGCTTTAAGGAATTGTTTAGGAGCCAAGCGCTCGCGGGCAATTTCAAGGCATTTGCCCGATAAGGTAAGGGTCGGTTGACCAAGGTTTGTGCGGGTGACATCAATATCCCGCCACTTAATAGAGTGGCTGCGCCCTGTGCCCAAAGCCTTTAAACAAGCCTCCTTTGCTGCAAAGCGTTTAGCATAGCGTGCCAAAGCAGCATGGGGTTTTTGAGCACAATAGTCTTGTTCGTTTTCCGTAAATAAGCGTTGCAAAAAGCGTTTGCCAAAGCGCTTGTAAAGTTTTTCAATGCGGGAAATATCAACGATATCGGTGCCGAGACCTATAATCATGGGGCAACTTTCTCTTTTTATATTATGTGGATTTTCCGTTGATACAGGTAAAAAAGCAAGAAGAATCATAGAAATTTGAAAAAGGCGAAAAAATGCTGTAAGAGTAGGGAACGTATTTATTTCTTTAGGGCCTGCCATGTCAGAACATCATCATATTTTTTATATTACGCCGTCTCAAGCCGGCGAGCGTTTGGATAAATTTCTTAATGCGCATTTGCCGAATTTAACACGGACGCGCCTTAAAGCTTTGATAGAGTCGAACCAAGTGTTGTTGGGGGAGGCTCCCCATTTGAAAGGGCTCTTTTGCCAAGCAAAGGAAGAAGAACCTATCGAAGATATCACCCTTTCCCTTGAACAAGCGGCCGATCTTCCGATGATTCCTTGCACGCAACCGTCTAAGAAGTTAAAGGAAATGACAGTCGTTTCTCTTACGGTGCCGGAGGTAGAAGAAGCCCTTCCCGTTCCTCAGAAAGTTAACTTTGAAGTGGTTTTTGAAGATGATGAT